>DASXCK010000059.1:0-3007 GCA_036491235.1 Xanthobacteraceae bacterium
TCTCATTCGTTCGCCTCGTGACACAAAATCTCATGCATCGGCGGCCCATCGGCCACCTGCTCGAACCGCCCCCACTCATCCTTTACGATCCCCGCCAGTTGAGCCTCAACCTAGACCAAGCTTGAACCGGACACCCGTGGGCTTGTCCCGGCCATCCACGTCTTGCAGCGGCCCCAGGAAGACGTGGATGCGCGGGACATGCCCGCGCATGACGGAGTAAGAGGCATTGCCTTGCCCGACCTGACAAAGCTCCTGTGGCCGAAAGCGATCGCGCTGATCGGTGCCTCCTCCGACACGCATGGGCTGCGTGGGCGCATCCTCGAGATCATGTTGGGCCATCCGTTTGCCGGCAAAATCTTTCCGGTGAGCCGCAGCGCGGCCGAAGTGCAGGGCCTCAAGGCGTATGCGTCGGTCGCCGACCTGCCGGAGCCCGCCGATCTCGCGCTGCTCATCATCCCGGCGCGATACGTCCCCGAGGAGCTCGAACGCTGCGGCAACGCCGGCATCAAGGCCGCGTATATCCTGAGCTCCGGCTTTGCCGAGGAGCCGGGCGGGCGCGGCGGCCGCTTGCAGGACGAGATCATCGCGGTCGCGCGCCGCCACGACATGGCGGTGGTCGGCCCCAATGCGGAAGGCTTTGCCAACCTCGCGGCGTCGCTGTGCGCCACTTTCAGCCCGGCCGTCGAGGCGGGGCCGCGTCCGCTGCTCCCACCTGGCGAGCCGCGCCGCGAGGTCGCCGTGGTCGCGCAGAGCGGCGGCATGGGCTTTGCGTTCTTCGACCGCGGCCGGCCGAAGAACCTCTCTTTCCGCTACATCGTGACCACCGGCAACGAAGCCTGCGTCGATGTCTGCGATTTCCTCGACGCGCTGCTCGACGAAGGCAAGACCGACGTCTTCCTGTTGCTGGTCGAGGACATCAAGTCGCCGGAAAGATTCCGCCGCGTCGCCGACCGGGCGCTGCGCGCCGGCAAGCCGCTCATCGTCGGCAAGATCGGCCAGTCGGAGCCCGGCAGCCGTGCCGCCGCCTCGCACACCGGCGCACTCGCGGGATCGGCCGCCGCTTATCGCGCGATCTTCGAACGCTATGGCGTGATCGAGGGGCGCGACCTCGACGACATGGTCGACCTCGCGATGGCGTTCACGGCGTGCGGCCAGCGGCTGCCGGTCGGCAGGCGGGTCGGCATCTGCACGTCCTCGGGAGGCGGCGGCGTGTGGGTCGCCGACGCCTGCGCAGCCGTGGGTCTCAGCGTGCCGTCGCTCGATGCCGCGACGCGTGCCGCGATCGACGTGCACCTGCCGCCCTATGGCACATCGCAGAATCCGGTCGACACGACGGCCCAGGGCGTCCACCGCGTCGGGTACGCCGAGTTCGCCCGCCTGCTCGACGGCTCGCCCCAGGTCGACGGTGTCATCATGGTGATCACCGCGCGCGCCTCGCGCTTCATCGAGGGCGATCGTGAGCGCCTGCAGGATTTCTCCCGCGGCGCCACCAAGCCGGTCTTGATGTGGAGCTATACGCTGCCGACCGAGCGCAACGCCGAGATCCTGAGCGAAACCGGCTTCCCGCTTTTCACCAACGTGCAGAACTGCGCCCGCGCTTTTGCCGTGATGGCGGACTACCGCGCCGCGCGCGAGCGGCGCCTGGCCGCCGCGGAATTCCAACCGACGGCGCCCGCGGTGCGTGCGTCCGCGCAAGCCGGGCTGGCGGCCTCCGGTTCGATCCTGTGCGAATGGGAAGCGCGGCGCGCACTCGCACCTTACGGGATCGGTGACCGCAATACGGGCAAACTCGCGCGCTCGGCCGAGGAGGCGGAAGCCGCGGCGTCCGCGCTCGGGCTTCCGGTCGCGCTCAAGGTGCAGTCGCCGGACATCCCGCATAAGACCGAGGCCGGCGCGGTCCTTCTCGGCCTCACGGCCGCCGCCGACGTGCGCACTGGCTATGCGCGTGTCCTCGCCGCCGCGCGGCATCACGCGCCCGGCGCACGCATCCTCGGCGTGCTGGTGCAGCCGATGGCGCCGCCCGGCCGCGAAGTGATCCTCGGCGTCAACAATGACGCGCAATGGGGCCCGATGCTCCTGGTCGGTCTCGGCGGCATTTTTGTCGAGGCGCTCGACGACACCGCACTGGCCCCGGTGCCGATCGATCACGACCAGGCCCGCGCCCTGATCGGCCGCCTCAAGGGCGCGCGCCTGTTCGACGGATATCGCGGCGCGCCTGCCGCCGACCTCGATGCGCTCGTGGCTCTCATGGTAGACCTGTCGCGATTCGCCCACGATCACGCGGACACGATCGCAGAGATCGACCTCAATCCGGTCCTCGTGCATGCGCGCGGCGTCTCGGTCGTCGACGCGTTGATCGTGCGGCGCGGCGCAGACGTTGCAACGGCGAAAGAAGCCATCGGGGAGTGACGCACATGGGTCCGTTCAAGGATATCGCGGTCGAGCGCACCGGCCATGTCGCGCTGATAGAGATCAGGCGCCCACCCAACAACTTCTTCGACATCGCGCTCATCCACGAGATCGCGGCAGCGCTCGAGGCGCTCGACGACGACATCGGCTGCCGGGCGACCGTGCTCGCCTCGCAGGGCAAGTCGTTCTGCGCCGGCGCGAATTTCGGCGACGGTTCGAGCCTCGATGCGCAAGGCCGCCGGCCCGGCGAGCAGAGCCAGGGCGTCGGCCATCTCTACATGGAGGCGGTGCGCCTCTTCCGCATCAAGAAGCCGATCATCGCGGCCGTGCAGGGCGCCGCGGTCGGCGGCGGGCTCGGGCTCGCCATGGTGGCGGATTTTCGCGTCGCATGTCCGGAGGCCCGCTTCGTCGCCAATTTCACCCGGCTCGGATTCCATCCGGGTTTTGGGCTGAGCGTCACGCTGCCGGCCGTGGTCGGCGCGAACAACGCCGCGCTGATGTTCTATACGAGCCGCCGCGTCAGCGGCACGGAGGCGCACGCCATGGGGCTTGCCAACGTGCTCGTGCCGCAGGACCAGGTGCGATCCGCGGCCCTCGC
>DASXCK010000060.1:0-1568 GCA_036491235.1 Xanthobacteraceae bacterium
GCGCGACTTCAACAAGGCGATCGACATCCGCCCCGACAACGCCCAGGCCTACTACAACCGCGGCCTGCTCTATCAGGCGCAGGGCCAGCACCAGTACGCGATCGACGACTTCACCACCGCGATCGGCCTGTCGCAGCACAATGCGGCGCCCTTCGTCGCGCGCGGCTTGAGCTATCTCGCGGTCAACGATCTAAAGTCGGCCTCGAGCGACCTCGACGACGCGGTCCTGCTCGACCCGCAGGACATCGAGGCCTGGACCAGCCGCGGCCTCGCCTATGAGCGCGCGAAGGACAAGGAAAAGGCGGCCGGATCCTACGCGCGGGCGCTCAACATCCGCCGCGACTACGATCCCGCCGTGCAGGGTTTTGCCCGTGTCGGCGGCCAGTTCGGGCGCAGCTATCAGACGTTCAATTGAGTCGATTGATTCTACGGCGTCATTGCCCGCGAAAGCGGCCAATCCAGTAATCACAGACACCAGTTGGAACGATCGCGGTGCCGCAAGCATCTGCCGCGGCCTACTGGATCACCTGCTTTTCGCCGGCGATGACGGCGGCGGGTATTGAACGTTAGGGCTACTCCGCCTTGACGATCCCTTCGGTCATCTTCTTGGCGTCGCCGAGCAGCATCATCGTGTTGTCGCGGTAGAACAGCGGGTTGTCGATGCCGGCATAGCCCGAAGCGAGCGAGCGCTTGATGAACATCACGGTGCCGGCCTTCCACACCTGCAGCACCGGCATGCCGTAGATCGGCGAGGTCTTGTCGTCTTCGGCGGCCGGGTTGGTCACGTCGTTCGCACCGATCACGAACGCGACGTCGGCCTGCGCGAACTCCGAATTGATGTCCTCGAGTTCGAACACCTCGTCGTACGGCACGTTCGCTTCGGCGAGCAACACGTTCATATGGCCCGGCATGCGGCCGGCGACCGGGTGGATCGCATATTTCACCTCGACGCCCTCGGCCTTGAGCTTGTCGGCCATCTCGCGCAGCGCGTGCTGCGCCTGCGCGACCGCCATGCCGTAGCCCGGCACGATGATGACCTTGGACGAGTTCTTCATGATGAAGGCGGCATCCTCGGCGGAGCCGAGCTTGACGGGCTTCTGCTCGCCGCCGCCCGCGGGCCCCGCGACCTCGCCGCCGAACCCGCCGAGGATGACCGCGAAGAAGTTGCGGTTCATCCCCTTGCACATGATGTAGCTGAGGATGGCGCCCGAGGAGCCGACCAGCGCGCCCGTGATGATCAGCGCCGAGTTGCCGAGCGTGAAGCCGATGCCCGCCGCCGCCCAGCCCGAGTAGGAGTTGAGCATAGAGATCACGACGGGCATGTCGGCGCCGCCGATCGGGATGATGATCAGGATGCCGAGCGCGAGCGAGATCGCGACGATGAGCCAGAACTCGATGGCGCTCTGGTGACGGTAGAAGCTGACGATGAAGAAGACGAGCGCCACCGCGAGCGCGATGTTGATGACGTGGCGGAACGGTAAGGTGATCGGCTTGCCGCTCATGCGGCCGGACAGCTTGAGGAACGCGATCACCGAGCCCGTGAACGTGATCGCGCCGATCGCGGCGCC
>DASXCK010000061.1:0-6072 GCA_036491235.1 Xanthobacteraceae bacterium
GCTGCAAATTGGTGATGCTGCACATCACCCGCATTCATCGATCCGGCAAACGCTAATCGGATAAGCGTCGCGTTTTGCGCCTTTTCGGCGCGCCTTCCGCCGCGTAGTCTCCGCGACCCGCAAACGAATGCATCGCATGGGGCGTGAACGATGAAGAGAATGTTTTTGGCCGCATTGATCGCAGCCGGCGTCAGCGTGAGCTCGGGGCCGGGCTCCGCGCAATCGCAGACCTTTCCGGCGCGGCCGATCACCATGGTGGTGCCGTTCGCGGCGGGCGGGCCGACCGACACGATCGCGCGCCTCGTCGGGCAGGCGATGAGCGTGAAGCTCGGGCAGACGGTGCTGATCGAGAACGTGACCGGCGCGGCCGGATCAATCGGCGTCGGGCGCGTCGCGCGCGCCAATCCGGACGGCTACACGATCGGCATCGGCCACTGGAGCACGCACGTGGTCAATGCCGCGGTCTACCCGCTGCAATACGACGTGCTCAAGGATTTCGCGCCGATCTCGCTGATCGCCAACAATCCGCAGCTCATCGTCAGCAAGAACGCGGTGCCGGCGAAGAACCTCAAGGAGCTGATCGCCTGGGTGAAGGCGAACCAGGATAAAGTCAGCGAAGGCACGGCCGGCGCCGGCAGCGCCTCGCATATCGGCGGCATCTTCTTCCAGCAGCTCACCGGGACGAACTTCCAGTTCGTGCCCTATCGCGGGACCGGGCCCGTGATGCAGGACCTGCTCGCCGGCAACATCGATCTCACGTTCGACCAGGCTGCGAACTCGCTGCCGCAGGTGCGCGCCGGGCAGATCCGCGCCTACGCGGTCACGGCGAAGACGCGCCTCGCGGCCGCGCCCGACATCCCGACCGTCGACGAGGCCGGCCTGCCCGGCTTCTACATCGCGGTCTGGCACGGGCTATGGGCGCCACAGGGCACGCCCAAGGAGGTCATGGCAAAACTCCTCGACGCGGTGCACGCCGCGCTGTCCGACCCGAACGTGAAAAAGCGCCTTGCCGAACTTGGACAGGACATTCCGGCGCCGGAGCAGCAGACACCTGAGGCGCTCTACGCGCATCACAAGGCCGAGCTCGAAAAGTGGACGCCGATCATCAAGGCCGCGAACATCAAGCTTTGAGGCCTGTACGCATTCGGCGCGCCTGACGCACGGATCGCCTGTTCAAGGCAGAAGACCCCGGCGGCCATGAACCCGCGGATCGCATATGCGTGCATACGGCAGGCCGCCACGCCTGACCGGAGCGAGCCGCCATGACGAGCGATCCACTGCCCACCGGCACCGATCCCGCCGGCCTCACCGACGTGCTGCGCGCCGCCGGCGTCCTCGCCGATGGCCGCGTGCGCGACGTCGAGTTGGAAAGCGCGCGCAGCACCATCCTGTCGCGGATCGTCCGGCTGCGCGTCTCCTACGACGGCGACGCCGCGGAGGCGCCACGCTCGCTGGTCTTCAAGACCGGCCTTCCGGAACGGATGAACGCGACATGGAGCGGCGGACGCCAGGAAGTCTCGTTCTATCGACAAATCGCCGCCGTCACGCCGACACGGCCCACGCCGCGTTGCTTCGAGGCGGGGTGGGACGCCGAGACCAACGCGTGGCACCTTCTACTCGAAGACCTCACCGACACCCATCAGATCGCGACGAGCTGGCCGATCCCACCGACGGTCGCGGACAGCGAGCGCATCGTCGTCGCGCGTGCCCACTTCCACGCAGCGTGGTGGGACGAGCCGCGCCTCGGCAGCGCGATCGGCACCTGGCTCGGCCCGGGCGGTCCTGAGCTTGCGACGTTCGCGACCAAATTCGAAAGCTTCGCCGACCGCATGGGCGACCGCTTGTCGCCCGAGCGCCGCAAGATCTACGAACGGCTGATCGCCGAGGGGCGTCGCCTGAACGCGCGCTACCATACGCATCGCAACATGACGATCCTGCATGGCGACGCCCATATCTGGAACGCCTTCCTGCCGCGCGACCCAGCGAGCGCCGATGTGCGCTTGTTCGATTGGGATGGGTGGCGCGTCGACGTCGCAACCGACGACCTCGCCTACATGATGGCGCTGCATTGGTTTCCCGACCATCGGCGCCGTTGCGAACGCATGCTGCTCGATCGTTATCATGCGGAACTCGTGGCGCACGGCGTCACGGGTTATGGCCGGGACGCGCTCGACGACGATTACCGCCTCTCGGCCCTGTGGCAGATTGCGACACCCGTGTGGCAGGCGGAGTACAGGATTGCGCCGGCGGTCTGGTGGCCGCATCTCGAGCGCATCTTCATGGCGCTCGACGATCTCGGATGCCGCGAGCTGCTTTCCGCATGACAGGCGGGAAGCACGCCGGAACCGAGCGACGCAGCACCCGCGGAACATAGGCCACCTTGCTCGGTTGACGTCACAGCGTAGCGCATGTCGGGGCGACACCTGTCTGGATACCCGTCCGGAGAGGGCGCGTCGCGACGGTCTGCGCCGAATGATCAAGCTGGATGACGGAACTTGCAAACAAACCTCGGAGGCGTGGAAATGACATCACTCGGCAAGACGTTGCTCGGCGCCGCAATGGGCGCGGGCGTGCTGGCCTTTTCGACGATGACGGCATCGGCCGCGATCGTGTGCAGTGGCAACGTGTGCTGGCACACACACGAGCGCTACTCCTACCCCTCGGATGCGCGCGTCGTCGTGCACCCCGACAACTGGCGCTGGGGCCCGCGCGAGCATTTCAGCTTCCGTGAGCACGAGGGCCGCGGCTACTGGCGTGGCGAGCGGTGGATCGGTTGGTGAGCCCGACCGCGGCACTTCGCCGGTCGGCCTGACCGGCAACCTAACGGTCTAAGTACGAAGCATAGCGCGCGTCCGGCACCCGCCGGGCGCGTGCCTTACCGCGAGCAAGCAGCTTTTCAGAAAAACCCGAGCGACTCGCAGCCGGTGCCGGCCGCGAAGGTCGCCTTGACCTTGCGCGCTGGAATGTCGATCACGTGCACCGAGCCGTCGCCCTGGCAGGCGACGAAGAGCTCGTCGCCGCGGAACGCCATATCCATCGGCTGGCTCCCCACCTTGATCGCGGTCTGCTCGCGGAATGACGGATCGACCAGGCTCACCATGTCGCTGTTGAGGCTGGTGACGCCGATCAGGCTGTTATCCGGCGCGTAGCGCGCGATCTGCGCCGCCTTCGGCACGTCCTTGAGCACGACTTCCTCGCGCACGGCGCCGGCTTGCGTGTCGATCAGAATGAGCTTCGGCTCGGCGTCGTCGACCGCCACCACGGTGGCGCCGTCCGCCGAGATCGCGATGCCGGCAAGCGGGCGCGGCGTCTTGATCTTGCCGAGGAGCTTGCGCGCCGGCAGGTCGATCACCGAGACGGTGGCATCCTCCTCGTTCTCGGTATAGAGCCGTCGGCCGTCCGGCGAGATGATCAGCCGATGACCGTTGGTCGAGCCGGTGTCGATCGTGCCGATCACCTTTTGCGTTTTTGGGTCGATGATGGCGACGACCGCGCTATTCTCGCATGTGATGTAGATGAGCCCGTCCGGCGCGCGTTTGAGCGTATGCGGCGCGATATTGGGCCGCAGGTCGATCGTCGCGACGTGCGCGCGCTTATGCAGGTCGAAGACGCAGAGCAGATGCTGCGGATTGGGATTGCGGCCGTGGATGCCGTCACCGAAGATCGGCACATACGCGAGGTCCATCTCGGGGAGGATGAGCAGCTCGTGCACGGTGCGCGGAAAGCCGTCGATCGTGACCTCGGTCTTGAAAGTCACGGGATCGAGAAACAGGACCTTCCCGCCCATCTTGTCGACCGCGATCATCCCGCGCGCATTATTCGTGCTGGCCATTCCGGCATGTCCTCCACTCGGCGTCGGATTTAAGCGCAGACCGCGGGGCGGCGCCAGGGCACAAGCCTCTGCGCGATGGCGCGCGAGGCGCCACGCAGCCGCGGCTCACGGGGTTGGATTTCCGTCTCAATTGCCGCGCGGCTTCTCGGCCCGCAGCAACCGCCAGCGGTGGAAGAAGACGATCAGCCCGTCCTCGATCGCGAAACCCGTGCCTGCCGTGCGGCCCGCCTGCGCGAGCTCGCGCACCACGGTGCGTAGCGGCTCCACGCGCGCCGTGTCGTTGGCGATCGCGGCCCATTCGTCGAACTCGCGCGGCATGTCCCACGTTTCATTCCCGAGCAGCCCAAATCCCGCGCGCGCCACACCGGCATCGAGCTCGGAGGCCGGCAGCATGCGCACATGGGAGGGATCGCGCAGGCGCTCGATGGCGTTGTGCAGGTCGGATTCGGCCCGGTCCTCCGACGACACCACGTCGACGATCACGGCGCGGCCGCCGGGTCGCAGCACGCGAAACATCTCGGCCAGCGCGCGCTGCGGATCGGCGAAATGATGGATCGCGAGCCGCGTGACCGCGCCGTCGAAGCGCGCATCGGGGAAAGGCAGCTTCTCGGCGTCGCCACACTCGAATGCGACGTTGGCGAGACCCGCCTTGGCGCAACGCGCGCGCGCCTTGTCGAGCATCGCCGCGGTCGCGTCGAACGCCGTCACCGAGCGCGCACCGGGCGCGATCGCGGACGTGACGACGCCGGGGCCGCATGCGACATCGATGAGGTCGCCCTTCCCGGCCTCGTCGAGCGCGGTGCGGAAACGCGTCGCAACCTGTTCGTCGGTCTTCTGCGCCCAGGCATCGAACGTCTGCGCCTGGCGGGCAAACTCCTCGGTGACGGTCTTGAGATGGTCCATGTGTCTCGTCCCGTTCATCCGCAGGGGGGCACCCCACATGTCGCCCGCGGGCTCATGGTCAAACTAACATAACGGTGCGCCCCATGTGGCCGCGCCGACGAGGTCCGCTCGCTCACCGATCTCGTGCTGTCTGAGATTGCGGCGCACGCCTCGCACAGGGCCGCCAGGAAAACCCTCCCCACACGCATTGCCCAATGCAGTCGAGCACGCAGCGATTGATTACGCACAAATACCCGGTTGATTTTAGTCCAAGCATGGGCCCGCGTGCGATTTCCCGCCGCACCATCGTGTCCTTAACTTTTTGTAAATGCGCATGCGCAAACATGACTCCCATACCGGAAAAGGGGGATCTCCGGCTGAAATCCGTCAACAATCACATCGCCGGGCCGGTCGTCACGAGCGACATGTGACCTGAGGAGAATCGTACAATGGGCTATGGGTTGCTCAAGGCGTCTTCCGTCGCGTTGGTCGCGGTGCTCGCGGCCGCCACTGCGGCACGTGCCGAGGATGGTGTGTCGGCCGACAAGATCGTGTTCGGCCAAGCCGCCCCGCTCGCCGGGCCGACAGCGGCGCTCGGCCTGGGCATGCAGATCGGCATCAACGCGGCGTTCGCCGAGGCGAACCGCGCCGGCGGCGTCAAGGGCCACAAGCTCGAGCTCAAGAGCGTCGACGACGGCTACGAGCCGACGAAGTCCATCGAGGTGGTGAAAAAGCTCATCGGCGACGACAAGGTCTTCGCGCTCGCCGGCCCGGTCGGGACGCCGACCTCGGCCGCGACACTGCCGATCGCAACGGCGGCTGGCGTGCCCTTCATCGGCGCGTTCACGGGCGCCGAGTTTCTGCGTGCCCCCTACAAGCCGCTCGTCGTCAACGTGCGCGCGAGCTATTTCCAGGAAACCGAGGCGATGGTCGAGCACGTGACCAATGATCTCGGCGCGACCAAGATCGCCATCATGTACCAGGATGACGCCTACGGGCAGGCCGGGCTCGCCGGCGTCAAGATGGCGCTCGAGAAGCGCAAGATGACGCTCGCGGCGGAAGGCACCTATGAGCGCAACACCATCGCGGTGAAGGGCGCGCTGCTGACGATCATGAAGGGTCACCCCGACGCGGTCATCATGATCGCGGCCTACAAGCCGGCGGCCGAATTCATCAAGCTCGCCAAGCAGGTCAAACTCAACGCGACCTTCGTCAACATCTCGTTCGTCGGCTCCGACGTGCTCGCCAAGGAGCTCGCCGGCCAGGGCGCCGGCACCGTCATCACCCAGGTGGTGCCGGTCCCGGAGGACGCCTCGATCCCGGTGGTCAAGCAGTATCAGGAAGCGCTCAAGGCGAGC
>DASXCK010000062.1:0-10044 GCA_036491235.1 Xanthobacteraceae bacterium
CGTCGTCGCCTATTGGGCGATATTCTCGCTCGGCCGCGCCCTCGTCGGCGCGCAGCAGGCCGCGATCGCGGTGCTGCTGATGGTCGGCATCCTGGTGATGACGGTGCCGTCGCCCGATTTCGGGCCGACGGTGCTCGGCACCGCGCTCGCCGCGCTGATGATGCTGCACTTCTGGCGCGCCATCGGCGAGGGCCACCGTCGCTACTGGTTCGTGCTCGCCTTCGACCTCGGGCTGTTGCTGCTCACCACCTATGCGGGCCTCGTCCTGTTCGTCTGCCTCCTGCTGTTCCTGTGGGCGACCAAGCGCGGCCACGCCGCGTTGCAGACCATCGAGCCGTGGTTCGCCGCGATCGTGGTCGTGGTGCTGCTGTTTCCCCATCTGATGTGGCTCGACATCTCGGGCGAAGCCACCTTCGGCCCGCTGTGGCAGCGCCTGCAGTCGCGTGCGGTGACCGATATCGACCTGATCGCCTGGCTGCGCCTTATCGCGATCGTGGTCGGCGCGCATGTCGGGCTCGTGCTGCTCGCCGCGCTGGCCCGCGGCTGGGGGCGCCAATCGCCTGACCAGCTGCCGGTGTTCGTGCGGCCCCCGCTCGATCCCTTCGCGCGACGCTTCGTGTACTTCATGGCGCTCGCGCCGGCGCTGATCGCGATGCTCATCGCCGCGGTCGTGGGCTCGTCGGCCCTGGTCGGCGGCATCGCGCCCTACGTGACGCTCTCCGGCCTCGCGGTCGTGATCGCGGCCGGCGACGCGGTCGTGATCCATCGCCAGCGCATCGTCGGCCTCGCCTGGACGCTGATGCTGCTGCTGCCGCCCGTGCTCACGGTCGCGACGATCATCGTCGTGCCGTGGACGCTCGCGGTCGAGCTCAAGAGCGCCCAGCCCGCCGGCCAGATGGGCGAGTTCTTTGGCCGCACGTTCCAGAACCGCACCGGCAAGCCGCTCGCGATCGTCACCGGCGACGCGCGCCTCGCGACGCTCGTCGCGTTCGCGGCGCCGTCGCGCCCGAGCTACTACGACCTTGCCGCGCCCGTCCGCACGCCCTGGGTGACGCCAGACGATATCCGCAAGCGCGGCCTCATCGTGGTGTGGCCCGTGGCCGACACGCAGGGCCTGCCGCCCGCCGACATCAAGGCGCGCTTCCCCGATCTCGTGCCCGAGATACCGCGCTCGTTCGGGCACACGAACCAGGGCATGCTGCCGCTCGCGCGCATCGGCTGGGGCATGATCCGGCCGACCGACGAGGTGAAGCAAAAGCCGTAAATGGGCAAAGGCGGCCGCGCGACCTCGCGCATCGCACGCCGTCCGATCCGCCGTGCCCACACGGACATGCTTCGGACGTGGGCACGGCGGATCGGACCGGGCGCGACGCCGCCAGCACCTCGGCCGCCTTTGCCCACCCTACGGTTCGACGCTCCAAGCCCGGTGGAAAACCCCGGTGCCGCGCGGGCAGCGGCCCGGCGCCTTCGCTATGCTCGGCCGCAACGGAAGCGCCGCGGCAAGCGCCGCCCCGTGGGGGACACTCATGACCGACCAGGCCGCGCCCGCCGGCGACTCCCTTGTCGAGCGCCGCTTCTCCCTCAAGGCACACGGCACCAGCGCGCGCACCGAGGTCGTCGCCGGCGTTACGACCTTCCTCACGATGGTCTACATCGTGTTCGTCAACCCGGCGATCCTCGGCAAGACCGGCATGGACACGGGCGCCGTGTTCGTCGCGACCTGCATCGCAGCCGCGGTCTCGACGCTCGTGATGGCGCTGTTCGCCAACTACCCGATCGCGCTCGCGCCCGGCATGGGGCTCAACGCCTTCTTCGCCTTCACGGTCGTGACGACCGACCATTATACGTGGCAGCAGGCGCTCGCCGCGGTGTTTTGCTCGGGCGTGATCTTCTTCCTCATCACGATCTTCCGCGTCCGCGAATACATCATCAACTCCATTCCACGAAACCTGAAGCTCGCGATCTCGGCCGGCATCGGGCTCTTCCTCGGCATCATCGCGCTCGAGGAAGCGAAGATCGTGGTCGCCAACCAGGCGACGCTGGTTTCGCTCGGCGACCTCAAGCAGCCGGCCGCGATGCTGTGCATTCTCGGCTTCGTGCTGATCGTCGCGCTCAACGCGCGCCGGGTGATCGGCGGCACGCTGATCGGCATCCTCATCGTGACCGTGATCGGTTTCGCGCCCGGCCTCGTGACGTATCACGGCGTCGTCTCGGCGCCGCCCTCGCTCGCGCCGACGTTCTTCAAGCTCGACTTCTCGCGCATCGGCGATCTGGACTTCCTCGTCGTCATCGTGAGCTTCCTGTTCGTCGATCTCTTCGACAACACCGGCACGCTGATCGGGGTCACCCACCGCGCCGGCCTGCTCGACCAGGACGGCAACCTGCCGCGCATGAAGCAGGCGCTGATGGCCGACAGTTTTGCGGCCATGTTCGGCTCGCTGATCGGCACCTCGACGACGACGAGCTACATCGAGAGCGCGGCCGGGGTCGCGGCCGGCGGCCGCACCGGGCTTACCGCGGTCGTAGTCGCGGTCCTGTTTCTGCTGGCGCTGTTCTTCGCGCCGCTCGCCGGCATGATCCCGGCCTATGCGACGTCGGCGGCGCTGCTCTATGTCGCCTGCGTGATGACGCAGGGCCTCGCCGAGATCGCCTGGGACGACCTCACCGAGTTCGGTCCGGCGGTCGTCGCCGCCATCTCGATGCCGCTCACCTATTCGATTGCGACCGGCATCGGTCTCGGCTTCATTACTTATGCGCTGGCGAAGATCGTCGCGGGCAAGTTCGCCGACCTGAAGCCGGCCGTGCTGGTGCTCGCCATCCTGTTCGCCGCGAAGTTCTATTTTGTGGGGTAGGGCCGATGAAAACACCGACGAAACCGATGCACTGCCTTGCGCTCGCGCTGGGAGCCGCGCTCATGCTTGCACTCGCCAGTCCGGCCGCCGCCGAGGAGCTGAAGATATTCGGCTCGCGCGTCACCAGGATGGTGGTCGGCGACGTCGGCCCGGGCTACGCGCAGACGACCGGGCGCAAGCTCACGGTGCTGACCGACGTCGCCGCCGTGATGAAGCGGCGGATCGAGCAGGGGGAGCCGTTCGATCTCGCCGTGCTGGTGAATTTCCAGGCCGATGATCTGATCAGACAAGGCAAGCTCGTCGCCGACAGCCGCGCCGACGTGATGAAGGCGGGTATCGGCCTCGCGGTGCGCCGCGGCGCCGCCAAGCCCGACATCTCGACCGTCGCAGCGTTCAAGCAGACGCTGCTCAAGGTAAAATCGATCGTCTATCTCAAAGAAGGCGCGAGCACCATCCACCTCGAGAAGGTGCTCGCCGAGCTCGGCATCGCGGAGGCCCTCAAAGCGAAGACCACCAAGACAACAGGCGAGTCCGTGTCCGAGATGGTCGCATCCGGCGAGGCCGAGATCGGCATTATTGTCATTCCCAACATCCTGTCGGTGCCGGGCGCCGAGCTCGTCGGCCCGCTGCCGCCGGAAATCCAGTCCTACATCACGTTCACGGCAGCAGTGTCGCCGAATTCGCCCAACCAGCAGGCCGCGCGCGATGTGATCAAGTTGATGCAGAGCCCCGCCGGCGTGCAGTCGATCAAGAAGAACGGGATGGAGCCGGGTTAAGGAAGCGAGCGGAGCGCTTGCGATGACCTTGGAAAATGCCTTCCTCTGCTTGCTGCTGGCGGTGGGGTTCCTGGCCGCATGGGTCATGGCCATGATGGTCATGAACACCGTAAAGCAAACGGGGGGAAGGCATGACGTTTGGTCGCCTTTCGGCGTCGTCGACCGCAGCTATAATCGCAAGTACCGCGGCGTATTTATTCTTTGTATTGCGATCGAGATCGTACTCGCGATCGTCTTCAATCTTCTCTTCTTCACGGGGCATATGCTGTAGCTGTGGCCCGCATGAGCGGAGCGATGTGTGGGGACGCCGTTCCCCGGATTTCGCTCTGCGCATCCGGGCTACACGGGCTACGTCAGCGCCTTCTTGATCGCGAGAAAATCCCGCCAGGCGAGGCGCTTGTGCAGCGGCTGGCGCAACAGATAGGCCGGATGCAGCGACGCGGTGGCGCGGATCTCGCGCGTGCCGGTGGCATACGAGATCCAGCGGCCGCGCGTCTTCATGATGCCGTCGGTATAGCCGAGCAGCGTCTGGCTCGATGGACCGCCGAGACAGACCAGCACGTCGGGATCGACCAGCTCGATCTGCCGCTGGATGAACGGCAGGCAGATCTGGCTCTCCTGCGGCGTCGGCGTGCGGTTACCGGGCGGACGCCACGGAATGATGTTGGCGATGTAGACGCCCGTGCGGTCGAGGCCGATCGCCTTGATCATCAGGTCGAGCAGCTTGCCGGAGCGGCCGACGAACGGCAGGCCTTCGAGGTCCTCGTCGCGCCCGGGCGCCTCGCCGACGAACATCAGGCGCGCCTGCGGGTTGCCGTCGGCAAACACCAGCTGCTTGGCATGCCGCTTGAGCTCGCAGCCGTCGAAGCCCGTCAAAATCTGCCGCAACTCGTCGAGCGTCGCGGCCGAGCGCGCTTGTGTGCGCGCATCCATGATGGCGGCCTCGGGCGCGGCCGGGATGGCGGGCGTGGCCCGTTCTTCCAGACGGCCGCTTCGGGCGGGCTCCTCACGACGAGGAAGCATTGGCTGCCGGTTCCGCGAAGCCTCATGGTGAGGCGTCGGCTCCGGAGCGGCGTCGCGAACCATGGGGCGCGCAGCACTTGGCGGCGGTTCCGGCTCGGCGAGGCGATTGATCGGTTCCTCGCCCAGCAACGCATCGGCGCCCGCCTCCACGTAGAAGGCAAGCAGCTCGCGCGCGGCCTTGGCTTGATCGGGCGTCATGGCATCCGTGTGTAGCACAGGCGCATGCGGATTGCCGCGCTGTGTCAAACATGGAAAACATACGACCATGCGCGCCTGACCGCCGCATCGGCATTGACGGAGCTGACCATGGCCGATTTGCCCGCCCGCGATTCGATGGAGTTCGACGTCGTCATCGTCGGCGCCGGACCCGCCGGCCTTGCGGCCGCGATCCATCTCAAGCAGCTCTCTGCCGACATGTCGGTTGTGGTGGTCGAGAAGGGTTCCGAGGTCGGCGCCCACATCCTGTCCGGCGCCGTGATCGATCCGGTCGGCTTCGACCGCCTGCTGCCCGACTGGCGCAGCGAGGACACGCCGATCAAGACGCCGGTCACCTCGGATCGCTTCTATTATCTCGGCGCCTCCGGCGCGCTGCGGCTGCCCAACATCATCATGCCGCCGCTGATGAGCAACCACGGCAATTTCATCGTCTCGCTTGGCGAGGTGTGCCGCTGGCTCGGTCAAAAAGCGGAGGCGCTGGGCGTCGAGATCTATCCGGGCTTTGCGGCGAGCGAGGTGCTGTTCGGCGCCAACGGCGAGGTCGCCGGCGTCGCGACCGGCGACATGGGCGTCGGCAAGGACGGCAAGCCGAAGGCATCGTTCACCCGCGGCATGGAGCTGCGCGCGAAGTACACGCTGTTCGCCGAGGGCGCACGCGGCAGCCTCAGCAAGCAGCTCATCGCCCGCTTCAAGCTCGACGCGGGCCGCGAGCCGCAGAAGTTCGGCATCGGCCTGAAGGAGTTGTGGCAGGTCGCGCCGGAGCGACACCGGCGCGGCCTGGTGCAGCACGCGTTCGGCTGGCCGCTCGGCAACTCCACCGGCGGCGGCTCGTTCCTCTACCACTACGACGACAACCTCGTGTCGGTCGGTTTCGTGGTCCATCTCAACTACGCCAACCCCTATCTCTCGCCGTTCGAGGAATTCCAGCGCTTCAAGACCCATCCGCTGGTGCGCGACACCTTCGCGGGCGGCAAGCGCATCGGTTACGGCGCGCGCGCGATCACGGAGGGCGGCTGGCAGTCGGTGCCGAAACTCTGCTTCCCGGGCGGCGCGTTGATCGGCTGCGCAGCGGGCTTCGTCAACGTGCCGCGCATCAAGGGCACGCATAACGCCGTGCTGTCCGGCATGCTCGCCGCGACCGTCGTCGCCGAGGCGCTTGCGGGCGGCCGTGCCGGCGACGAGCTCACCGACTACGAGGCGTTGTGGCGTTCGTCGGCGATCGGCCAGGATCTGCACAAGGTGCGCAATGCCAAGCCACTGTGGTCGAAGCTCGGTACTTTCTTGGGGATAGCGGCGGGCGGCCTCGACATGTGGACGAACACGCTCGGCTTCTCGCTGCTCGGCACGCTGCGCCATGGCAAGCGCGACGCCGATTGCCTCGCGCCGGCCGCCCAGTGCCGGCTGATCGCGTATCCTAAGCCCGACGGCAAGCTCACCTTCGACCGGCTGTCGTCGGTATTCCTCTCCAACACCAATCACGAGGAGGACCAGCCGGTGCACCTGCGCGTCGCTGACCTCGCGCTGGAGAAGGCCTCCGAGCACGACGTCTATGCGGGGCCGTCGACGCGCTACTGCCCGGCCGGCGTCTACGAATGGGTCGATGAGGCGACGGGGCCGCGATTCGTGATCAACGCGCAGAACTGCGTCCACTGCAAGACGTGCGATATCAAGGATCCCGACCGGAACATCACCTGGGTGCCGCCCGAGGGCGGCGGCGGGCCGAACTACCCGAACATGTGATAGAGTAAGAGCCTGAATCGCCGGGACCCGCCACGATCCCGCCATATGGCGGTCGTCAATGACCGCCCGGGCGGAAACCGGCTCATTTCGGGCGTCCTTGCCGGAGCGCCATAAACAGGCCATTGTCGCGCGCCCATCACGGGCCCATATGCCGGGCGCCTGTGTCGGGCGCCGAACCGGTCGAGGGGCGACGCCGGTCCCGACTCCATGGAGAACCGCAAGCCGTGAAGAAGATGCCCTTTTCTCGCTGCCTTCCGGTAGCGCTAGCCGCCGGCATCATGAGTGCCCTCGCGGTATCGTCGCTCGCCGCCGAAGCGGTGCCGAGCCAGACCGAGCTCGAGCGCAACAGCCCTTCCGGTAACTATCTTGCGGCGCGCACCGCCAATGTCGACCGCGACGCCGAGGCGGCGGCCGCCTACTACACGGCGGCGCTCAACGCCGACCCGAAGAACGCCGAGCTCATGGAGTTCGCGTTCTATGCCGAGCTCGCCAGCGGCAACATCGAGCGGGCGGTGACGCTCGCGGAGCGCCTGCTCGCGATCGACCACACCAACCGCAACGCGCGGCTCATCCTCGGCGTCCATGCGCTGAAGCTCAAGCAGTACAAGGAGGCGCGCGCCCAGCTTTCGCAGGCCGGCCGCGATCCGATCACCAGCCTGACCGCGACCCTGCTGTCGGCATGGGCGAGCTACGGCGCGGGCGACGCCAAGGCCGCGCTCGACCAGATCGACAAGCTCAACGGGCCCGACTGGTTCGGTGTCTTCAAGGACCTTCATGCCGGCCTGATCGAGGATCTCGCTGGCGCCCGCAAGGAAGCGGGCAAGCGCCTCGAGCGCGCCTACAGGATCGACCAGAACGCGCTGCGAATCGTCGAGTCGTACGGCAGCTGGACCTCGCGCAACGGCACCAAGGACGATGCGGTCAAGATCTTCAAGGACTTCGAGAAGACGCTGCCGCATCACCCGCTCATCGATCAGGCGCTCGCGCGGCTCGACCGCGGCGAGAAGCTGCCGCAGATCGCCAACAGCGCGCAAGCCGGCGCTGCCGAGGTGCTGTACGGATTAGGCGCCGCGCTCGGCCGGCGCGAGGAAGAGCTGAGCCTCGCCAACCGCGGTCTGGCCTACCTGCAGCTCGCCCTCTACCTCGAGCCGACGCACAACCTCGCGCTCCTGTCGCTCGCCGACCTCTACGAGGCGATGAAGAAGCCGGAGCTCGCGATCGCGACCTACAAGCACTTGCCGGGCGATTCGGCGCTCAAGCGCAACGCCGAGATCCAGATGGCGATCGATCTCGATTCACTCGAGCGGAGCTCGGAGGCCGAGAAGAGCCTCAAGGACCTCATCGCGGCGCACCCGAGCGATATCGAGGCGATCACCGCGCTCGGCAATATCCAGCGCGAGCGCAAGCAGTTCGCCGAGTGCGGCGACACCTACAGCCGCGGCGTCGCGCTCATCCCGAGCCCGAGCAAGACCAACTGGACGCTCTTCTACTTCCGCGGCATCTGCTACGAGCGCAACAAGCAGTGGCCCAAGGCCGAGGCTGATCTCAAGCACGCGCTCGAGCTCTACCCCGACCAGCCGCACGTGCTCAATTATCTCGGCTATTCCTGGGTCGATCAGGGCACGCACCTCGACGAAGGCATGAAGATGATCAAGCGTTCGGTCGAGCAGCGGCCGGACGACGGCTATATCGTCGACTCGCTCGGCTGGGCCTGGTTCCGGCTCGGCAACTACGAGGAGGCGGTCAAGCAGCTCGAGCGCGCCGTCGAGCTCAAGCCGGTCGACCCGACCATCAACGATCACCTCGGCGACGCCTATTGGCGTATCGGCCGCACGCTGGAGGCCAAGTTCCAGTGGTCGCACGCGCGCGACCTCAAGCCGGAACCCGACGATCTCAAGAAAATCGAGGCGAAGCTCAAGAACGGCCTCGTCGATCCGCCCCAGTCGCCCTCCGCCAAGGTGGACAAGACCAAGCGCCCGGACGGCGGCGGCTGAGCAGGATCTTTTCCACTCCTCCGTCATCCTTGGCGGCCGGCGAAGCCGGCCCTCGAAGGATGATCGGCCGAGGCATTTCAACAAGCGAGCAAGCGGCACCGCACCGGCCCTTCGAGGCTCGGCCGTTGGCCGAGCACCTCAGGGTGACGGCCTTGGATTTTGAGCTCGGTGTGCGATTGCGTCGCTGCGCTCGCGATGACATTGCTAGCCGATGGCTTCCTTTTCCGATCGTGCCCCCGCCAAGATCAATCTGACGCTGCGCATCCTCGGCAAGCGTGCCGACGGCTATCACGATCTTGAAAGCCTGGTCGTCTTCGCGCGCTTGGCCGATGAGGTGACACTCACGCTCGACGTCTCGCTCGGCCTCGACGTGGGCGGCCCGACCGCGGCGGCGGCGGGGGAGATCGCCGACAATCTCGTGCTGCGCGCCGCGCGCGAGCTCGCCGGCCGCACCGATGGGCTGCGGGTCGGCCGCTTCGCGCTCGCCAAGCATCTTCCGGTCGCGGCCGGCCTCGGGGGCGGCTCGTCCGATGCGGCGGCCGCGCTACGCCTCCTCGTGCGCGTCAACGCGATTGCGCTCGACAATCGCCACGTGATGGACGCGGCCCGCGCGACCGGCGCCGACGTGCCGGTGTGCCTCGATCCGCGCCCGCGGGTGATGCGCGGCATTGGCGACATCCTGTCGGCGCCGCTCGATCTGCCGGCGCTGCCGGCCGTGCTGGTCAATCCGCGCGTGCCGGTGCCGACCAAGGATGTGTTCGTGCGGCTCGGCCTCGCGCCTGGCGAGCGGCGAGGGGAGGCGAGCGAGATCGATGCGGCCGCCCTCAAGGACCGCGACACGCTGGTCCGCTACCTCGCGACCCAGCCGAACGACCTCGAGCCGCCCGCACGCGCGCTTCAGCCGGCGATCTCCGACGTGCTCGCGGCGCTGTCCGGCTGCGACGGCTGCCTGTTCGCACGCATGTCCGGCTCGGGTGCGACCTGCTTTGGATTGTTCGGCACGGACGCGGCCGCCGCGGACGCGGCGCAGCGCGTGTCGGGCGCGCACCCGGACTGGTGGGTCGCGCCGACGGTGTTCAATTAACCGTCATGGCCGGGCTTGTCCCGGCCATCCGTCTTGCTCGCTGAGTCGTTTCAAGGAAGACGTGGATGCCCGGCATTCGCCGGGCATGACGTGGATCGTCAATGCGTCCGCGCGATCGTGAAGTCGACCGCTTCGGCGAGCGCTTCCTTCATCGGCGAGGCGGGAAACAGCGCGAGCGCATCCGACGCGATCGCGCCGTAGTGCCGCGCGCGCGTGATCGTATCCTCGAGCGCGCGATGCTTGGTCATCAGGCCGATCGCATGCTCGAGATCGGTCTCGGTCGCCTCGCCATGCTCGAGCACGCGCCGCCAGAACTCGCGCTCGCCGCCCGAGCCGCGCCGATAGGCGAGCACGACCGG
>DASXCK010000063.1:0-10730 GCA_036491235.1 Xanthobacteraceae bacterium
GACCACGGAGCGGACGATCCGTTCCTGCTCGTGCACGCCTATTGCGACGGCGAGCTCGATCCCGCCAATGCGCTGGCGCTCGAGCGCCGCATGGCCGAGGATCCGCGGCTTGCCGCCGAGCGGGATCGCATCCTCGCGCTCCGGCGCGCGATGGAAAGGGTCAAGACCCGCTCCGTCGCGCCGCCTGCTTTGCGCGGCAAGGTCGAGCGCGCAGTCGGCATGCGCCGGCCGGCAGTGCGGCCGACCTGGAGCGCGATGGCTGCGTCCGTCGTGCTCGCCGCCGCGATCTCGGTCGGCGCCACCTGGTCGGTGCTCGTCCCCTCGGGCGCGCTCGTCGCCGACGAGGTGATCAGCAACCACATCCGTGGCCTGATGGCGGCGCAGCCCTACGACGTCGCCTCGTCCGACCAGCACACCGTCAAGCCGTGGTTCAACGGGCGCATCCCGGTTTCGCCGCGCGTGGTCGATCTCGCGAGCGACGGATTCCCGCTCGCCGGCGGGCGCATCGACGTGATCGCCAAGACGCCGGTGCCCTCGCTCGTCTACCGCTCCAACAAGCACCTGATCAGCGTCACCGAGATGCAGGGCGGCGGCGCGCCGCCCCCCGTGCGCACCGCCGACGGCTATCACGTCATCGCCTGGAGTGCGGGCGGCGTCTCATATTGGGCGGTGTCGGATGTCGAGCTCGACGCGCTGCAGAAGTTCGTGAAGCTCTTCCAGGCGGCGCCGGCGAGCGATTAGGGCGGGCGCCGCATCGCCGGTTGGCGCCATTGCGGGCGCACACGACAGATTTTCCAGCAATTTGAATGGCATCCGCGCATCTGTTGCGGTGCGGCATAAACTCACGATCGCACCGTGAGAACAAAAATCTCGCCTGCGGGTCGGCGTGCTTTGAACCAAACGCCGGCGCGGCCGACAATAGATTGTACACGCGCTGATCGGCCCGACCGATCATCCCCCGCAACAGGAGAGATCGATGATGACCAAATACCTCAACATGGCGCTGATCCTCGCACTCGTCGTGACGGCCGGCGTCACCAAGCTCTACACGCCGTCCGGCGCGCAAAGCGCCGCCGTGCAGACGGCCTCGGTCATGCTGGTCGATCAGCTGCCGAACTGACGCGCCTTTCGCGCGCTCCAACGCTCCCTTCATGTGAATGCCCGCGCTTGTCGCGGGCATTCACGTTTTACATCGCGGCTGCCTGCGCAATTGACGCATGCGGTGTGTGCGGCGGCGCCGCGCGTTGCCAAGCTGTTGCTCCGAATGCCAAGCTGCCGTCGCATGTCGGTGCGGCAAGGAGCATCATGATGTCGGCAATCCGGAAAATCGCGATCGCATTGGCGCTGGCGGGGATCGCCATCACGGTCGCAGAGACGCCGGCGTCGGCGCAAACCTATCCGGGTCGCACCATCACGATGGTGGTCGCGTTTCCGGCCGGCGGCTATGCGGACACCTTTGCGCGCGTGCTCGCCGACCGTCTGGGCGCGAAGCTGGGACAGACCGTCGTGGTCGAGAATCGCGGCGGCGCCGGCGGCAATATCGGCGCCGGCACGGTCGCGCATGCGGCGCCGGACGGCTACACGCTGCTGGCGACGACCGCGAGCATCGCGGTCAACGAGACCTACTACAAGAACAAGAACTTCACGGCCGCCGCCGACCTGCGCGCGATCGCGATCCCGGCGGGCGCGCCCGAGTCGCTCTCGGTGGCGCCGAACGATCCGGTCAAGGATCTCGCCGAGCTCGTCAAGGCGGGACGCACCAAGCCGTTCAACTACGCGAGCCCTGGCGTCGGCACGTCATCTCACGTCGCGGCCGCTTATTTCTTCAAGATGCTGGCCAAGATCGAGCCCGTGCAGGTGCCGTTCCAGGGTGGCGCGCCCGCCGTGAATGCCGTGCTCGGCGGCCACGTCCAGGTGCTGGTCGGGACGCTGCCGGGCTACGCCGGACCGCTCGCCGCCGGTCAGCTGCGCGGGCTTGCGGTCGCAAGCGAGCAGCGGGTGCCGGGCTTCACCAACATTCCGACTTATGGCGAAGGCGGTTATCCAGGCTTCGTCGCCGAGACCTGGGTCGGCGTCTTCGCGCCCGCCAAGACCGACGATGCCGTCGCGCAGAAGCTCAATGCGGTCATCAACCAGGTCATCAGCGAGCCGGAGACGCAGGCGCGCCTCGCCAAGGTGAGCATGCAGACGCACGCGCGCAGCCTGCCGGACACCGAGGCCTATTTCCGCAGCGAGATGAAGAAATGGGGCCAGATGGTGGACGCCATCGGGCTGGTCGCGAGATAACGACGCAATTTGAACGTCATGGCCGGGCTTGTCCCGCCATCCACGTCTTGCTCGGTGACTCAGTAAGACGTGGATGCCCGCATTCGCGGGCATGACGGGTGAAATAGGTGGCTCTCACCGCAGATGACACGCCACGAACTGCCCCGGCTTGACCTCGCGCAGCGCCGGCTCCTCGCTTTTGCAGCGATCGACCGCGTAGGGGCAGCGGGTGTGGAAGTGGCAGCCCGATGGCGGATTGATCGGGCTCGGGACGTCGCCCTGCAACAGCCGCTTCTGCCGCTTGATGCGCGGGTCGGGCACCGGCACCGCGGCGAGCAGCGACTCGGTGTAGGGGTGCAGCGGGCGGGTGAACAGGGTCTTCTTGTCGGTGTATTCGACGATGCGGCCGAGATACATCACGGCAATGCGGTGACTGATGTGCTCCACCACCGCGAGGTTGTGCGAGATGAACAGGTAGGCGAGGCCCATCTCGCGCTGCAGGTCCATCATCAGGTTGAGCACCTGCGCTTGGATCGACACGTCGAGCGCCGAGACCGGCTCGTCGGCGACGATCAGCTTGGGTCGCAGTGCGAGCGCGCGCGCAATGCCGATGCGCTGGCGCTGGCCGCCGGAGAATTGGTGGGGAAAGTTCTCCATCTGGGCGCGGCGCAGGCCGACGCGATCGAACAGGCCGGCGACCTGCTCGCGCAGCGCGCGGCCCGACGCGAGGCCGTGCACGCGCAGCGGCTCGGCCACGATGTCGCCCGCCGACATGCGAGGATCGAGCGAGGAGAACGGGTCCTGGAAGATGATCTGAATCTGCGGCCGGTACGGGCGCAGGTCGTCCTTCGAAAGATTCGTGATGTCGTGCCCGTCGACCCGGATGGTGCCGCCGGTCGGCTCGATCAGGCGCAGGATCGTGCGGCCGACCGTCGATTTGCCGCAGCCCGACTCGCCGACGAGGCCGAGCGTCTCGTGCGGCGCGATCGTGAACGACACGCCGTCGACCGCGCGCACGGTGCGGCCGGCGCCGCCGAAGAAGCCGCCGCCCAGCGGGAAATGCTTTTCGAGGTCGCGCACCTCCAGCACCGGGGCGGTGCTTGTGGCGGCGGGCGCCGGCGCCGTCGTTGCCGCGATCTCAGCCATCGCGGTCTCCAAAAATCTCGTGCGAACGCCAGCACGCCGCCCAGTGCCCCGGCTTCTTCTCCTCGTAATCCGGAAAAGCCTGCAGGCAGCGGTCCTGCGCGTAGGCGCAGCGCGGCGCGAAGGTGCAGCCGGGCGGCAGGTCGCTCAGGGCAGGCACCATGCCGGGAATTTCCTGCAGGCGCTCGGGCGCGGTCTCGCCGGCGCCGAGCATGACGGCGAGACGCGGGATCGATGCCATCAGCCCGCGCGTATAGGGATGCTGCGGATGGGCGAAGAGGTCCTCGACCGAGGCCTCCTCGACCTTGCGCCCCGCATACATCACGATCACGCGCTGTGCCGTCTCGGCGACGACGCCGAGATCGTGCGTGATCAGGATCAACGCGGTGCCGAGCTTGCGCTGCAGGTCGAGAATGATCGCCAGGACCTGCGCCTGGATGGTCACGTCGAGCGCGGTGGTCGGCTCGTCGGCGATCAGCACCTTCGGATTGCAGGCGAGCGCCATCGCGATCATGGCCCGCTGGCGCATGCCGCCGGAGAGCTGGTGCGGGTAGGCGCGGGCGCGCTGCTCCGGCTCCGGAATGCGCACCAGCCGCAGCATCTCGACCGCCTTGTTCCAGGCCTCGCGCCGGGTGAGCTCCTCGTGCAGCAGCAGGATCTCGGCGATCTGGCTGCCGACGGTGAGCACCGGATTGAGCGAGGTCATCGGCTCCTGAAAAATCATCGCGACGTCCTTGCCGCGCACGTCGCGCATGGTCTCCTCGTCGAGGGTGACGAGATCGACGCCGGCAAGGCGGACCGAGCCGCCGACGATGCGGCCGGGCGGGTCGGGCACCAGCCGCATCAGCGAGAGCGCCGTCACGCTCTTGCCGCAGCCCGATTCGCCGACGATTGCGAGCGTCTCGCCGGCCGCGACCGCGAACGAGACGCCGTCGACCGCCTTGACGACGCCGCGCCGGGTGAAGAAGTGCGTGCGCAGGTCGTCGACCGCCAGCAACGGCGCATCGCTTGGCCGTTCGGCCGGCGCAGCCGCGCTTTTCTCGCTGATCGTCGCGCTCATCGCGGCATCATACCGTACAAAGCCGTCAATGACGCAGGCGCGGGTCGAGAATGTCGCGCATCGCGTCGCCGAGCAGGTTGGTGCCGAACACCGCGAGGCTGATCGCGATGCCCGGGTAGATCACCAGCCAGGGCGCGGTGCGCACGTATTCGGCGGCCGATTCCGACAGCATGCGGCCCCACGAGGGATGCGGCTCGGGAATGCCGAGGCCGAGGAACGAGAGCGAGGATTCGGTGAGGATCGCCGAGCCGAGCTGGGCGGTGGCGAGCACGATCAGGGGCGCCAGCGTGTTCGGCAGCACGTGGCGCACCGCGATGCGGAACTCGCTCATGCCGACGGCGCGTGCCGCTTCGACATAGGGCATCTCGCGCAGCGTGAGCGTGTTGGAGCGGATGACGCGCGCCGCGTAAGGAATGAGCGGGATCGAGATCGCGAAGATCGTGTTGCTGAGCGAGGGCCCGAGCGCCGCCGCCATCACGAGGGCGAGGACGAGGAGCGGCAGCGCCTGCATCATGTCCACCAGGCGCTGGACGATGAGGTCGATCCAGCCGCCGATGTAACCGGAGGCGAGGCCGAGCGCGGTGCCGATCGCGCAGCCCAGCGCCGTCGAGCCGAGGCCGACCGCAAGCGAGATGCGCGCGCCGTAGACGATGCGGCTGTAGACGTCGCGGCCGAGATAGTCGGCGCCGAAGATGTGCGCGGCGCTCGGGTGCGCGAGCGACAGTGCCGGGTTGGTATCGGTCGGCGAGAAGCGAGTGAGCAGATCGGCGAAGACCGCCGCGAACACGAACACCACCATGATGACGCCGCCGACGACGCCGAGCGGATGCCGCGCCATGTGGTAGCGCAGGTGCCGCCACAGGCTTTCGGCCGGCGCCTGGGCCGACGCGATCGTCGCCGTATCGTCGACGGTGGTCATGCGTATTTGATCCTCGGGTCGAGCACCGCATAGGCGAGGTCGACGATGAAGTTGACCGTCACGGCGACGAACGCGACGAACATGACGAGATTCTGCACGATCGGGTAGTCGCGCCACTTGATCGCCTCGACCAGGAAGCGGGCGACGCCCGGGATATTGAACACCGTCTCGGTGACGATCAGCCCGCCCATCAGGAAGGCCGCCTCGATGCCGATCACGGTGATCACCGGCAGGATCGCGTTGCGCAGCGCGTGGTGATAGTTGACCGAGCGCTCCGATGCGCCCTTGGCGCGCGCGGTGCGGATATAGTCCTGGCGCATCACCTCGAGCATGGACGAGCGGGTGAGCCGCATGACCAGCGCCGAGCTGCGGAAGCCGACCGCGATCGCCGGAATGCTGTAGATCTGCAGCGCCTCGAGAAATGTTTTTGGCGGCGAGGTGTAGATCGGAACCTCGCCGAACCAGGCCGCGAACGCCATCAGGATCAGCAAGGCGAGCCAGAACGAGGGCATGGAGAGCCCGCTCAGGCTGATGACGCGCAGCACGTAGTCGAGCGAGGTGTTCTGCCGGACCGCGCTGATGACGCCGAGCGGCACGCCGAACAGGATCGAGAAGGCAAGCGCGAGGCCCGCGAGCTTGGCGGTGATCGGAATGCGCGGCAGGATTTCGTCGAGCGCCGGCTTCTCGGTGACGTAGGAATAGCCGAGATCGCCGTGCGCGAGCCCGCCGATCCAGTCCACGTATTGCACCACGATCGGGCGGTCGAGGCCGAGATCATGCTCGAGCGAAGCCTTGTCGGCCGGATCGATCATGCCGGCGGCGTCGAACAGGATGTCGGCGATGTTGCCGGGCACGACGCGCAGCATCACGAAGATCAGCACCGAGATGCCGAACAGCGTGAGCAGCATCAGGAAGAAGCGCCTGATCAGATAAGTGGCCACGCGGGTCTCCGGTTAGTCCGTCATTGCGCGGCGCGCGAAGCGCGACGAAGCAATCTCGCGCCGCATGCGCATGCCGACCGTGATTGCTTCGTTGCCTTCGGCTCCTCGCAATGACGAGATGGCGCCTTTGGCGCCTTCGCGTCATTTATCCAGCCAGACATCCTCGTAGCGGAAGCCGTTGTACGAGCTGTTGACCATGATGGTCATGTTCTTCACGTACGGCTTCCAGCAGGTCGCCATGTGGGAGAAGTACAGGATCGGCCGCGCCACGTCCTCCTGGATCTTCTTGTCGATCGCCCACACCAGCTGCTTGCGCTTGGCCAAGTCGGATTCCTGCGACTGCTGGTCGAACAGCTTCTCCAGGTCCTTGTTGCAATAGTGCGTATAATTGCGCTGCGACCCGCAGGCATAGTTCTCGTAGAACGCCTGGTCAGGATCGTCGACGCCGTTGCCCGTGAGGTTGAGGCCGACCGCGTAGTCGCCGCGCGCGATCTTGGCGAACCACACGCCGGTCTCGACGACGTCGAGCTCGGCGTCGATGTAGATGCTCTTGAGCTGGTCGATCAGGATCACGGCGGGATCGCGGTAGTCGGCGAGGTTACGCGTCGACACCTTGATCTTGAGCGGCTTGTCGGGCCCGTAGCCGAGCTTCTGCATGATGGCGCGCGCCTTGTCGCGGCTCTTCTTCACATCGGGATCGTAGCCCGGGACGGTCTTGAGCTGGTCCGCCGGCAGGCCCCAAACGCCGTTCGGCGGCGGCAGGAGCGAGCCGCCGATGTCCGCCTGGCCCTCGAAAAGGGTCTTGACGAAGGCCGGCCTGTCGAGCGCGAGCGCCATCGCGGTGCGCAGATCCGCATTGTCGAACGGCGGCTTGTCGCGGTTGACGATCAGGTTGGTGGCGACGTTGGTGGGCTTGAGCTCGCAGATCGCCTTCGGATCCTGCGCCTTTATGTTCTTTTCCAGCTCGACCGAAAGGTTGGTCGGGAACGTCATGTCGACCTTGCCGGTGACGAAGGCGAGCTCGGCGGTCGAGCGGTTGGGGATGATCGCGTACTCGATGCCGTCGAGGTAGGGCAGGCCCTTCTTCCAATAGTCCGGGTTCTTGACGAGCTTGATGTCCTCGTTCTGCTTCATCTCGACGAACTTGAACGGCCCGGTGCCGATCGGATGCGTGCGCATCTGCGCCGCCGTCACATGGCATGGATAGACCGGCGAATAGCCCGACGCGAGCAGGGCGAGCAGCGAGGACTGCGGCCGCTTGAGGTGGAAGGTGACCTCGGTGTCGCCGTTCACCGTGATGTCGGTCACGTTGGCGTACCAGTCCTTGCGCGGGTTCTTGCGGAACTTGTCCTTCGACACGCCGCGCAGCATGTCCCAGGTGCATTTCACGTCCTTCGCCGTGAACGGCTGCCCGTCATGCCATTTGACGCCGTCGCGCAGCTTGAAGGTCAGCGCGGTCTTGGCGGCATCCCATGACCAGCTCGTCGCCAGCTCGGGCACGATGTCGTCCGGACTGTTCTGCTCCTTGTGCTGGTCGTAGATCACGAGGTTGTTGAACACGGCCATCATCGGCACGTTGGTCGAGAAGGTCGCCCCCTCGTGAATCGAGATGTCGCCGGGAGTCTCGCGGTGCTGGATCCGCAGAATGCCGCCGTGCTTGGGCGTGGGGTCGGCCGCGCTGGCCGTCGCGCCGATCGCAAACGTCGTGGCGACGAGCGCGGCAAGCGCGCAACCGATGTGCTTGGATCCCATCCGGTCCTCCCTGAGACGTGGCCGAGACCTCGTCGGCCGCGTTCTTTAGCTTGTCTGTGCGCCACGCTAGCCGGGGCGATTTCCCCGATCAACTGTGCTGGCTGCGCTTGCCAATGCCCTGCTGTCGCAGCACGATGCGGGCGCACCTTGGTCGGCTTAGACGAAAGAAGCAGGGACGGACGTGGCCGGAAGCATTGTCGGCGAGACGGCGACGCGCATTTTTGCGGATTTGGCCGATCCCCAGACCGTCAACCGGGCCGCCGACGACGCGTGGAAATCCGCGCTGTGGCGGACGCTCGCGGAGGCCGGCCTCACCGTCGCGTGGGTGCCGGAGGAGCAGGGCGGCGCCGGCGCAAGTCTCGCCGAGGGCTTTGAAATCCTGACCGTTGCGGGTCGATTTGCCGCACCGGTTCCGCTCGCCGAGACGCTCCTCGCCGGATGGTTGCTCGCGCAAGCCGACATGTCGGTGCCGGCCGGAGCCAACGGGGCCATGACAGTGGTGCCGGCGCGGCCCGCCGACCGGATTGCGCTCGGCTCTGACGGTGCTTTGAGCGGTCGAGCCCGCGGCGTGCCGTTCGCATCCGAAGCGGCGCATCTTGTGGTTCTGGCGAGCGGCCAGTCCGGTCCGTCGATTGCGCTCGTGGAGCGCAGCGCCGTGCGCATCGAGCGTGGCGAAAGCCTTGCCGGCGATGCGAGCGATACGGTTACGTTGGATCGCGCCGTCCCCATTGCCGCGGCGCCGGCGCCCGTCGGCATCGATCGGGATGCGCTGATGCTGATGGGAGCCGTGATCCGCAGCGTCGAGACGGCGGGCGCGCTCGAAACCATGCTGGCGCTGTCGCTGCGCTACGCCGAGGAGCGCGTCGCGTTCGAACGTCCGATCGCCAAATTCCAGGCCGTGCAGCACAACCTCGCGCGGCTCGCCGGTGAGGTTGCGGCGGCCCTGACGGCGGCGGGCTCGGCGGCCGACGCGATCGCGAGCGCGGAGAGCTTCGACGAGGCGATCTTCCTCGAAGCTGCCTCCGCAAAAATTCGCTCCGCCGAGGCCGCCCAGGAAGGCGCCGCCATCGCGCACCAGGTGCACGGTGCCATCGGCTTCACGCGCGAGCATGTGCTGCATCGCTTTACGCTTCGCGTGCTCGGCTGGCGTGACGATTTCGGCAACGAGAGCCACTGGGCGGTCGAGCTCGGCAAGCGCGTGGCGGCGCGCGGCGCCGATGCGTTCTGGCCGCTGCTCGCGTCGCGGTGAGGCAGCGCATATCCCGGCGACGTGGACACCGGTCCGCCGATGAGGGTATGCGCAAAAAAGAGATGGGACATGGCAACCGAGCTTCGCTTCGATCCGATCCGCCTGCCGCCTGAATGCGAGACGTTGCGTCAGGAAGTGCGTGCGTTTCTCGCGCAGGAGATCGCCGCCGGCACCTTCGATCCCGATCGGCCCGGCCATGGCGACTCGCACGATCCCGCGTTCAGCCGACGCATCGGCGCGAGAGGTTGGATCGGCATGACCTGGCCGAAACGATACGGCGGCCGGGAGCGCAGCTTTCTCGAGCGCCACGTCGTGACCGAGGAATTCCGCATCGCCAACGCGCCGGTGCGCCTGCATTTCGTCGCCGACCGGCAGAGCGGGCCGGTGCTGATCAAATACGCGCAGGAGCACATCAAGCAAGATGTGCTGCCGCGCATCTGCCGCGGCGAGTTGTGCTTCGTCATCGGCATGAGCGAGCCGGGCTCGGGCTCCGATCTCTTCGCCGCCAAGACCAAGGCGACCAGGGTCGACGGCGGCTTTCGCATCAACGGCTCAAAGATATGGACCAGCAACGCGCATATCGCCGACTACATGCTGGGCCTGTTTCGCACCTCGCCGCCCACCAAGGAGAACCGCCGGCACGGGCTCACCCAGTTCCTGGTCGACATGAAGGCGCCGGGCATCACGGTGAATCCGATAATACAGATGACCGGCCAGCACGACTTCAACGAGGTGGTGTTCGACGACGCGTTCATTCCGGACGACCATGTGCTCGGCGAGATCGATGGCGCCTGGAAGCAGGCGACGAGCGAGCTCGCCTATGAGCGCAGCGGGCCCGAGCGCTTTCTCGAGACGTTCTATGTACTGATCGAGCTGATTCGCGCGCTCGGCGCGGCGCCCGACTTGCGCAGCGCCGAAGGGCTCGGCCGGCTGGTCGCCCAGGCGCACACGCTGCGCCGCATGTCGGTCTCGGTCGCCGGCATGCTGCAAGCCGGCAAGGAGCCGGTGGCGGAAGCCTCCGTCGTGAAGGATCTCGGCACTGCCTGGGAGCAGAAGCTGCCGGGGAGGGTGCGCGAGCTCGCGGCGTTCCTGTCTCCCGAGGCCTCGAACCGCGCGACCCTGGAGGATCAGCTCGCCTTCGCGACCAAGGTCGCCGCCAAGCTCACCATCCAGGGCGGCACCACTGAGATCCTGCGCGGCATCATCGCGCGCGAGCTCGGGCTGCGATGATTCCGATGCCATGCGTCGCATCACCTCAATCGTCATGGCCGGGCTTGTCCCACGGGTGTCCGGTTTAGATTTTGTAGACAGAGCGCATGGCGTGGATTCTTCTGTGTTTTGAGCGTTCGGCAACGTTCGAGACACAGGAGAGGATCCGCGCCATGCGCCATCAGAATACAG
>DASXCK010000064.1:0-1959 GCA_036491235.1 Xanthobacteraceae bacterium
GACGCCCATCTGGGCGATGCCGGAAGGCAGCAATGTCGAGGGTGCAACGACCTTGATGCGGGCGCCGAGCGCATTGAGCAACAGGATGTTGGAGCGGGCGACGCGCGAATGCAGGATGTCGCCGCAGATCGCCACCGTCAGGCCTTCGATTGATCCTTTGTTGCGGCGAATGGTGAGCGCGTCGAGCAGCGCCTGCGTCGGGTGCTCGTGCGCGCCGTCGCCGGCATTGATCACCGAGCAGTCGAGCTTGCTGGCGAGCAATTCGACCGCGCCCGAGGATTGGTGCCGTACCACCAGGATGTCGGGGTGCATGGCGTTGAGCGTGATGGCGGTGTCGATCAGCGTCTCGCCCTTGCGCATGGACGAGGAACTCGCCGACATGTTCATCACGTCGGCGCCGAGCCGCTTGCCGGCAAGCTCGAAGGAGGCCTGCGTGCGGGTCGACACTTCAAAGAACAGATTGATCTGCGTGCGGCCGCGCAGCGAGGCGCGCTTCTTCTCGACCTGCCGGTTGAGCTCGACGAATTCTTCCGCCAAGTCGAGCAGCCCGACGATCTCGTCGCGCGACAAACCCTCGATCCCCAACAGATGCCGGCGGCTGAGGACGAAGGAGGATTTCTGCATGATGTTCATTAAAGCGGCACCTATATGCGCATCGTGCCGGGTAGGCAAGTGCGCCCGACCCGCCGTCCCCAGCGCGTTTGCGGCGGGAGGCGCGCAGCCTTGTCCGGGCGCGATCGCCGCGGCCGTCGCCGACCGGGCCGACGGGTTCGGCTTGGGCTGGCGCCAGCCCGCCAGGATTGCGCCCTGAGGACGAGGGAAATGAGCAGCGCACACTTATAGATGAGAAACAGCCGGAGCGGGCGCGTCTTATGCGCGCCGGGCACGCCTGCGCTCCGGCGGTGCCGGTTGACCCCGCAGGTGCAATAATTCCGCCCCGTCATGGGGCGGCACGCGCCAGCCGGTCGAGGGCTCCCTGCAGAATGAACACGGCGGCGTGCTGGTCGATCACGGCCTTGCGCTTGCCGCGGCTCACATCGGCGGCAATCAGCTCGCGCTCGACCGCGGCGGTCGAGAGCCGCTCGTCCCACAGCGCGATGGGCAGCGCGGTCAGTCGGGCGAGGTTGCGCGCAAACGCGCGCGTCGACTGGGCGCGCGGGCCCTCGCTGCCGTCCATGTTGATGGGCAGGCCGAGCACGAGTCCCGCGGCCTTGCGTTCGGCCGCAAGCGCCAGGATACGCGCCGCGTCGGTGGAAAAGTTTTTGCGCGCAATGGTCTCGACCGCGGTCGCAAGCCGGCGGTCGGGATCGCTGGTCGCGACCCCGATGGTCTTGGTGCCGAGATCGAGGCCGATCAACGCGCCGCGCGGCGGGAGGAGAGCGGCAGCGTCGATGAGGGGAAGCACAGGCATGGCGAAGGATGCTAGCACGCCGACGACTGCGTCATCGGTCCGCTTTTCGCCCGCTTTCGCCGAAGATGGCGGCGGTGATATTGAGTGCCCACCATCGACGCCCCCGCTGATTGGAGAACCCCATGCAGATCACCTGGTACGGCCATTCCGCCTTCCGTCTCGACTTCGGCAAGCACGCGGTGCTGATCGACCCGTTCTTCACCGGTAATCCGGCCTTCGTGTCCGACAAGGCGGCCGCCATCAAGGGCGTCACCCACATCGTGCTCACGCATGGCCACGGCGACCATGTGGGCGACACGCTCGACATCGCCAAGGAGACCGGTGCGCCGGTCATCACCAACTACGACCTGTGCATGTGGCTCGCCGGCAAGGGCCTGCAGAAATTCGATCCGATGAATACCGGCGGAACCACCGAGCAGGGGGGCTTCTCGGTCACGATGGTGCGCGCCGACCACTCGTCGGGCGACATCGCGAACGGCATGCCGATCTATCTCGGCAATCCCTGCGGCGTGATCATCAAGGCGCCGGGCGAACCCACGATCTATCAC
>DASXCK010000065.1:0-22672 GCA_036491235.1 Xanthobacteraceae bacterium
GGAATCCCCAGCGCCTCGATCGTGTCGGCCATCATCATGCAGATTTCCGCATCGGCGGCGGGCGACGCCGAACCCACCGTGTCCGCATCGAACTGCATGAACTGGCGGAACCGCCCCGGCCCCGGCTTCTCGTTGCGAAACACCCAGCCGTAACGATAGCTGCGATACGGCTTCGCCAGCGCGTCGAAATTCTCCGCCACGTAGCGCGCGAGCGGCGCGGTCAAATCGTAGCGCAACGAGAGCCACTGCTCGTCGTCGTCCTGGAACGAGAAGACGCCTTCGTTCGGGCGGTCCTGGTCGGGCAGGAACTTGCCGAGCGCATCAGTGTATTCGATCGCCGGCGTCTCCACCGGCTCGAAGCCGTAGAGCTCATAGACCTGCCGGATGGTCTCGATCATGCGCCGCGTCGCCGCGATCTCGGCCGGGCCGATGTCGGCAAGCCCGCGCGGCAGGCGTGCCTTGAGCTTGTTGGATTTGTCGGATTTATCAGCCATTGTCGTGCTACATCAGGTCGGGCGGTTGGTAGCAGCCGCCATTTGGCGCGGCAAGGCAATCGTCATGGCCGGGCTTGTCCCGGCCATCCACGTCTTGCTAGCTGCGCGCCCGTGAAGTCGTGGATGCCCGGCACAAGGCCGGGCATGACGGAGGAATCCAATGGCACCCACCTCGGCAGCCCGCCTCGCAACCGTCCCGAACGATCTCGAATCCTTCTGGATGCCGTTCACGTCGAACCGCGCCTTCAAGAAGGCGCCGCGTCTGATCGCGCGCGCCAAGGACATGCATTACTACTCGACCGACGGCCGCAAGCTGCTCGACGGCACCGCCGGCATGTGGTGCTGCAACGCCGGCCACAACCGCGCGCCGATCGTCAAGGCGATCCAGGAGCAGGCAGAGGAGCTCGACTACGCCCCGGCGTTCCAGAGCGGCCATCCCAAGGCCTTCGAGCTCGCGAGCCGCATCTCGGCGCTCGCGCCCGGCGACCTTGACCACGTGTTCTTCTGCAATTCCGGCTCGGAGGCGGTCGACACCGCGCTCAAAATCGCGCTCGCCTATCATGCGATCCGCGGCGAAGCCTCGCGCACCCGGCTGATCGGCCGCGAGCGCGGCTATCACGGCGTCGGCTTCGGCGGCATCTCGGTCGGCGGCATCGTCGCCAATCGAAAGTTGTTCGGCACGCTGCTCGCCGGCGTCGACCATCTGCCCGCGACCTACAATCGCGCCGAGCAGGCCTTCACCAAGGGCGAGCCCGAATGGGGCGCGCATCTCGCCGACGAGCTCGAGCGCATCGTCGCGCTGCACGACGCCTCGACCATCGCGGCCGTGATCGTCGAGCCGATGGCCGGCTCGACCGGTGTGCTGCCGTCGCCCAAGGGCTATCTGCAACGCCTGCGCGCGATCTGCGACAAGCACGGCATCCTCTTGATCCTCGACGAAGTGATCACCGGGTTTGGCCGTCTCGGCTTCCCGTTCGCGGCCGAGCGCTACGGCGTCATTCCCGACCTGATGACCTTCGCGAAGGGCGTGACCTCCGGCACCGTGCCGATGGGCGGTGTGGTCGCGCGGAAGCCGCTCTACGAGACGTTCATGCGCGGACCCGACCACGTGGTCGAGCTCTTCCACGGCTACACTTATTCGGCGCATCCGCTCGCCTGCGCGGCCGGCATCGCGACCCTCGACATTTATCGGCAGGAGAAGCTGTTCGAGCGCGCCTATCAGCTCGAAGCGAAGTTCGCCGATGCGGCCATGAGCCTGAAAGGCCTGCCCAATGTGCTCGACATCCGCACGGTCGGCCTCACCGCCGGCATCGATCTCGCCTCGCGTCCCGACGGCGTCGGCAAGCGCGCCTACGCCGCCATGGAGCGCGCCTTCTACGAGGAGGAGATCATGATCCGCATCACCGGCGAGACCATCGCGCTCACGCCGCCGCTGGTCATCAGCGAGAACGAGATCGACGAGCTCTTCGACAAGGTCGGCAAGATCATCAAGGCGGTGGCGTGACACACGCTGTCATCTAACATCTGCTGTCATGCGCGGGCTTGTCCCGCGCATCCACGCCTTGCTGAATCCGCACGAGTGAAGAAAGACGTGGATGGCCGGGACAAGCCCGGCCATGACGATGGGGCGGGGAGCTTTCATTGCCACAACGCAAATTCCATTACGCCTGGGTCGTCGTCGGCGTCACCTTCCTCACCCTTCTGATCGGCGCCGGCGTGCGCTCGACGCCGGGCGTCCTGATGGTGCCGTTCGAGAACGAATTCCACTGGTCGCGCGCCACGATTTCATTCGCGGTCGCCGTGAGCCTCGTGCTGTACGGCATCATGGGCCCGTTCGCGGCCGCGTTCATGGAGCGCTTCGGCCTGCGCCGCACCATGGTCGCCGCGCTGGCGCTGCTCGCGACCGGCGTCGCGCTCACCGCCTTCATGCGCGAGGCCTGGCAGCTCGTGCTCTTGTGGGGCGTGGTGGTCGGGATGGGCGCCGGCGTCATCGCCAACGTCCTCGCGGCCGTGGTGGCGGCGCGCTGGTTCACGGCGCGGCGCGGCCTCGTCATGGGGCTGCTCACCGGCGCCGCGGCGGCCGGCCAGCTCATCTTCCTGCCGACCTTCGCGAGCGTCACGACGCATTTCGGCTGGCGCGCCACCGTCCTCGTCATCGCCGTGGTGGCGCTCGTGCTCGTCCCGCTGGTCGCACTGTTCATGCGCGAGCGGCCACAGGATGTGGGCCTCGCGCCCTACGGCGAGACGGCGGTGAAACCGGCGGCGGCTCGCCCGGTCGGCAATCCCTTCATGCTTTCGCTGCGCACGCTCGCCGAGGCGGCGCGGCGGCGCGATTTCTGGCTGCTCGCCGGCAGCTTCTTCTGCTGCGGCGCCTCGACCAACGGGCTGATCGGCACGCACCTGATCCCGGCCTGTCTCGACAATGGCATACCGGAGGTCACCAGCGCCGGGCTCTTGGCCGCCATGGGCATGTTCAACATCGTCGGCACCACCGGTTCGGGCTGGCTGAGTGACCGCGTCGACAACCGCATCCTGCTCGCCGTCTACTACAGCCTGCGTGGGCTCTCGCTCGTCTACTTGCCGTTCTCGTTCGTGTCGTTCTACGGCCTCGGCTTGTTCGCGGTGTTCTACGGACTCGACTGGATCGCCACCGTACCGCCGACCGTGCGCCTGATCGGGACGTCGTTCGGCCGCGAAAGATCCGGCATCGTCTACGGCTGGGTCTTTGCCGCGCACCAGGTCGGCGCCTCGTCGGCCGCCTATTTCGCGGGTCTGATGCGCGCCGACCTCGGCACCTACATGCAGGCGTTCATTATTTCGGGCCTCACGTGCTTTGCGGCCGCCCTGATGGTGATGTTCATCGGCGTCGATCGGCGCCGGGCTCGGCCGGCGGTGGCGGCAGCGTAGCGATTTCTTCGTAGCCCGGATGAGCGCAGCGACATCCGGGAACGGCGTCCTCGCATTTCCGTGCGCTCCATGCGGGCTACTTCGCTGGCGGCACGATCGCCCAGCCGAAGGTGTTTTGGCCGCGGCCCCAGCGCCACGGCAGGGTGAGCGGCGGCTGCACCTGCGCGCCGGCCGCGAACCGGGCGTATTGCGGCGGCACGGTATCGCCGCCGCCGTCCCAGATCACCACGGCGCCGTGGCGCCTGAGATCGCCAAGATCGATCCATGGCGCACGCTCGGGCTTGCCGTCGATCAGCGTGCGCGGCCGTTCGGGCGAGTAGCGGCTGACATTGCCGCCGAGCCACATGCTGCCGATCACGTAGCGCAGCGGTTCGCCGGTCACGGCGCGAAAGCGCGTCGAGATCTCGGTGCCGAGCCGGTCGCCCGGAAAGATCGCGGCGCGGTACTTGTGGAAGAACGGCAGCACGCCGTTGTCGGCCACGAACGCGACGGCGTAGAGCGCCATCACGATGCTCCAGGCGAGCGCGATGCGCTTGAGCCGCGCAGCGTCGATTGGAGCATGCTCCGTTCCTGCGGAATCGGAGCATGCCCCAATCTCTTTGAGTGGCGCATATCCTTTTCGGCGAGCCGGCGACCACTTCGCCGGGATATGCGCTAGCGACCCGGTCGCGACCACGATCCACAGCCCGAGAAAGAGCCAGAGCGGATAGCCCCACATGGTGATGAGGCCGCGGCCGCTGATCGCCGAGCCCGCGAGCAAGAACGCCGTCGGACCGAACGCGAGCAGCGTCACGATGCGCCGGTCGAAGGCGTCGAGCGAAGGCGCCTGCGGCGCCCGTGGCGGCGATACCAGCGGTAGCGCGATGAGGGCGGCCGGTAGCAGCCAGAGAATCTGCCCGACCAGGAAGGCGAGCGGGTGCAGGACATGGTCGAGGATGCCGTGCACCGGCGCGGCACGCGCCTCGGCATAACGGAAGGGCAGTAAATCGTTCTGCACGAGCCAGATCAGATGCGGCGCCATGATCGCGAGCGCGACCAGCGCCGCCACGTAGGGACCGGCGGTGCGGAGCGCCGGCCGCGCGTCGCGGTCGAGGAGAAGAAACAGCCCGAGCGGCGCCGCCAGGATGACGACGAAATATTTCGCCCACAGCGCAACGCCGAGCGCGAACCCGAGCAGCGTCCAGTCGCGCAGGCGTCCGCTGCGCAGCGCGCCATGGAACGCGAGGCCCGCCAGTGCCCAGAACGGCAGCTGGATCACGTCATGATTGAACTTCGGCGCGGTGAAATTGAAATAATGCAGCCCATCGATGATCAGCACTGCGACGAGCGCGCCGGTCGGCCCGACCAGGCGCCGCCCCAGCATCCAGACCAGCGCGAAGGCGGCGAGCACCGTGACTTGCGCGATGACGTAATAGACCGCATCGACCCCGAACGTCTGATACGCGATCTCGACCACCCACCATGGCAGCGGCGGCAGCTTGTCGTAGCCGAGTTGCCACTCGCGCCCATAGGTAAGCGCCTCGATCAGGTCGAGCGGCAGGTTCGGGTAGAGCGCGCTCGGCAGCGCGCTCCACAGCGCCGCATGCATCAGCGCGAAGGCCGCAAAAGCTTGGCGCGGGCGCTTGTCCAGGCGGTCGAGGAGGGCGGCCATCATGGCAGGAGGGGCAGGATCATAGGTGCGAGGACATTTTTTCCGGCCCGATCGTCGGCCTGCCCAATGAGGCGGCATGAGAGGCTGTGCTATGCTTCAGGTCAAGTTGGAGCCAAGCTGGAGTGAAGCTGGACCCAGGGTGAACCAAGTCGCCGGGTCGAGTTGCCGTCGCCACGCAAAACCGCCTCATTGCGCTTGCGTCGAGCCGGATCGGACGTAAACATGCGTCCCGGGCCGGCCGAATCAGGGCGATTGCAGCCCACCTGATCGTCGCCTTCTTGGAGATGCGGATGGGACGTCTGAGTGCCCTTTTTGTGGCCATCTGCATGGTGCTGATCGCGTGCTCGATCGGCGCCGTGCTTTATCTCCGTTTCGGGCTGAGCGGCACCGAATCTTCCATTGTGACGCTGACGGCGTTGACCGGGCTCGCGCTCTACAATGCCGCGACCACCCACCTGCACGACGGCGAAGCCAGCGCCCAGATCGGGGACCTCGCGCGTGGGATCGCGGACCTCGCGCGCCAGGTCAGCGAGCTCAACCGTCGGGTCGCGGCGATCGAGGGCAAGGCACAGGCCGCGGTCGAGAAGACGCTCGCCGTCACGCAGCCGATCAACGCCGAAATGGGTGAGGTGGGCGGGCTGATCCAGCAGATGGCGGAAACCATCGCGGCGCATGAGACCCAATTGAAGGAGCTCACGCCCGGCGGACCTCCGCCGCCTCCGCCGCCCGCGATTGCGGAACCCGCCGTGGAGGCCGCATCCGCGTTTATGCCGCCGGCGCCGATCGAGCCTGCCGCGCCGCCACCGGTCGCGCCGCCCCCGCCGCCTTCGCTGGTGTTCCAGGAGGCGCCGCCTCCTGCCCTGCCGGCGGCCGCGCCGGCCCTCGCGTCGGACATTTCCGCTGCGCCGGCGATCGCCGCCACGGTTGCGCCGGCGCCCGAACCGGTGTCGACCCGCATCCAGAGCGGCCGTTTCAAGGACATGGAGCCCGCGGCGGTCGTCGCGATGATCCGCGACGCAGTCGAGAGCAATCGCATCGATCTCTTCCTCCAGCCGATCGTGACGCTGCCGCAGCGCAAGGTGCGCTACTACGAGGCGGTGGCGCGGCTGCGCGTCGGCGAGGGCGAGCCGGTCGCGGCGGCGGATTTCCTCTCCTACGCGGAATCCGGCGGGCTGATGCCCAAGATCGACAACCTGATGATGTTCCGCTGCGTCCAGGTCGTGCGTCGGCTGCTCGCGAAGAACCGCGACATCGGGCTGTTCTGCAATCTGTCGACATCGACGCTGGCCGACGCCCAGACCTTTCCGCAGTTCACCGAGTTCATGGAAGCAAACAAGGCGATCGCGCCGGCGCTCGTCTTCGAGTTCACCCAGTCGGCGCTGCGCCAGATGGGCCCGATCGAGAACGAGAGCCTCGCGGCGCTGCGCCAGCGCGGCTATCGCTTTTCGGTCGACAACCTCTCTGACCTGCGCGTCGAGCCGCGCGACCTTGCCGAGCGCGGCTTCCGTTTCGTCAAGGCGCAGGCCTCGCTGCTGCTCAACCGCGGCGGCGCCACGCTCTCCGACATCCATCCGCAGGATTTCGCCGGGCTCCTGTCGCGCCACAACATCGAGCTGATCGCCGCCAGGATCGAGACCGAGGGCGCCGTGGTCGACTTGCTCGACTACGACGTGAAGTTCGGTCAAGGCTTCCTGTTCTCGCCGCCGCGCCCGGTCCGGCCCGAGGTGATGCAGGGGATCGGCGACCGCAGCGACGTGGTGATGCGCGAGGCCGGCGACGTGCCGGCGCCGCCCGCCCCCTCCGCGCCGGCCGGCGATGTGCCGCCCCTGACGGTGCGCGGGGCCTCCTCGCTCGCCCAGCTCGCGCGCGGCGGCGCCGGCGCGCGCACCTGACGCCGACCGCCGCGCGAAGCCGACCAGCGCATGTCCGTGCCCGCCTTCATCGACCGTTTCGCGCCCCTCGCCGCGGACTACGACGTCGTGCTCAGCGACGTCTGGGGCGTGGTGCACAATGGCATCGCGGCGACCGTTCCGGCCTGCGACGCGCTGGCGCGCTTTCGCGCCGGCGGCGGAACCGTGATGCTCATCACCAACGCGCCGCGCGCCGCCAGCGTGGTGCAGCAGTTCTGCGACAAGGTCGGTGTGCCGCGCGACGCCTATGACGGCATCGTCAGCTCGGGCGACGTGACGCGCGACGTGATCGCGCATCATCGCGGCGAGAGCGTATTTCACATTGGGCCGCAGCGCGACGTCTCCGTGTTCTCGGAATTCGGCATCGAGACTTTTGCGCCGCCCGAGAGCGCCGACTACGCGGTCTGCACCGGGCTGTTCGATGACAACCGCGAGACGGCGGAGACCTATCGTCCGCTGCTGACCACGTTGCGCGCGCGCAATCTGCTCATGGTCTGCGCCAACCCGGATCTTGTGGTCGAGCGCGGCAATCGGCTGGTCTATTGCGCCGGCGCGGTTGCCGACCTCTATGGCTCGCTCGGCGGCGAGGTGATTTATGCCGGCAAGCCGTACCGGCCGATCTACGACATGGCGCTCGCCAAGGCGGCGGCCTTGCGCGGGCGCGCGCCCGCGCTCGAGCGCGTGCTGGCAATCGGCGACTCGGTGCGTACCGACCTTACGGGGGCCAATCGGTTCGGCATCGACTGCCTGTTTGTCACCGCCGGCATCCATGCCGAGGAGCTGGGCGGACGCGAGACGCCGGACGCCGCGCTGCTGCTGAAGATTTTTGCCGAGGCCGACCGCCACCCGAAGGCGGTCATGCGCCGGCTGCTGTGGTGAGTGCGAGACCCTGTTCGTTCGGGCGTCCCGCCTCCACAAATGAAATGGCCGGGACGAGCCCGGCCACGACGTGAGTATCGGAACTAGCCAGCGGAGAGGCTCAGCTCGGGAACACCGCCTCGATCTTGCTCTGCAAGGTCTGCGCGTTGAAGGGCTTGACGATGTAGTTGTTCACGCCCGCCTTCTTGGCGGCGATCACGTTCTCGGTCTTCGATTCGGCCGTCACCATGATGAAGGGCGTCTTCGACAGGCCGGGATCGGCGCGCACTTCCTTGAGCAGCTCGTAGCCCGTCATCGGCTCCATGTTCCAGTCCGAGATGACGAGGCCGTATTTCTTCTCGCGCATGCGGGCGAGCGCGGCAGATCCGTCCGCGGCATCGTCGATGTCCGCAAAGCCGATCTGCTTGAGCAGGTTACGAATGATGCGGATCATGGTGTTGTAGTCGTCCACCACCAGAACCGGCATCGAAAGGTCGACCGCCATCTTTCCAAGCTCCGTTACGCCTCACCGGACCGAGCGCCGCGGCGTCGTATTGTTTGGACTTCGTGTCATGGACGGGCCCCGATGCCCGAGCGCCCCCTGGCTCGATCCACTCGTCGCGAAACTAGCAAGGGGCCTTGAACATCCGGTTAAAGACCCGACCGGCGCGACGTCTCGGCGGCCGGGATACCGCCCCGGTCGCAGCGCTCCGTCGGCCCGGAATGGTGCGGCGGATGCATCTCGTTAACCATGACGGTACGTTCAAGTTCACTCGCAAGGTTGCTTGCAGGTCGCTTGACTTGTCCCGATACGAAACGCACGGTCCGCCGCGATCCGATCTCAAGGTCCATCGCCAGCCACCATGCCTGACCGTTCGCCCGCGCGGCCGTCCTTCACCGTCATTCATGGTGATCTCGCGCGCGTGCCGGCCGCGGCCGAGCACGCGCTCGACGGCGGCGTGGTGGCGATCGGCAATTTCGAGGGCGTTCACCGCGGCCACCGAGCGGTGATCGGTGTCGCGCTCGCGCGCGCCCGCGAGCTTACCCGCAAGACCGCGGTCCTGACCTTCGAGCCGCATCCACGCGCCGTCTTCAAGCCGGACGAGCCGGTCTTCCGGCTGACCGATGAGGCCGCCAAGCTGCGCCTGCTCGCCACCACGGGAGTCGACGGCGCCATCGTCATGCGTTTCGACGCGGCGCTCGCGGCGCTGTCCGCGGAGGACTTCGTGCGCCGCGTGCTGGTCGAGCGCTTCGCCTTCGCGGGCGTCGTCGTCGGGTTCGATTTCCACTTCGGCAAGGGGCGCGCCGGCTCGCCCGCGTTCCTCGAGGCGGCCGGCCGCGCCAACCGCTTCACGGTCGACATCGTTCCGGCCTTCTCCGACGGCGGCATGCGTATTTCCTCGGGTGAGGTCCGCTCGGCGCTCGCCGGCGGCGACGTCGAGGCCGCGGCCATGCTGCTCGGCTATCCATGGTTCGTGAACGGCGAGGTCGTGCACGGCGACAAACGCGGGCGCGAGCTCGGCTTCCCGACCGCCAACCTGCGGGTCGATCCCGCCTGCGGGCTCAAGCACGGCATCTACGCGGTTCGGGTCGGGCTCGACGGCCGGCGCATCGACGGCGTCGCGAGCTTTGGGCGGCGGCCGATGTTCGACACCGGCGTGGTGCTGCTCGAGGTCTTTTTGTTCGGTTTCGAAGGCGATCTTTACGGCAAGAAGCTCGACGTCGCCTTTATTCATTGGATCCGGCCGGAGCTTACCTTTGCGACCGTCGACGACCTGGTCCGCCGGATGAACGAGGACTGCGGCATCGCCCGGGCCGCGCTCGCGGCGGCGCCGAAGGCGTTTCCGCCGGTCTAGGGCTTCTTCATAAGCCGCGCGTCGAACGGTGCACGAATGATCTCTTCAACCTTGATCGCGGATGCGTCGCGGTGGGCGGGATTGAGCAGGCAATTGAAACAAACCGGAACGATCGCCGACGGGACATGCAGCAGGGCCGTCCTGCCTTCACGCAGCCAACGATCTCCCGCGGCACGTGTCACTGAAAGATCCTGCTTCCACCCGCCCGCCAGTTTCGCGGGCTGGACTGTTTCCGCGGCGATGCCGTCCGGCACTGCAACGGCGAGAAGCCGAAAGGCGTCGGGCAACTCGGCCGGATCGACCTCCAAGTGGACGAGCACTTCGAGCAGCGCCGACGCCGGATGGTCGGCCATGTACACGATCCGTCGTCCGCGCGAATGCCAACGCGCCGAGCCGAGCAATCCACCTTGTCCCGACAGATCGGCAAAGTTGGAGATGCGCCACAGCCGCACGGTGTCGCTCAGGCGAACATGCCGTGCTCGATCTGGTACAGCATCTCTTCGACCTGCCGCGCCCCTGATTCACTCGCCAGGAATTCGACAGGTGTCTTGCCACCGAGCGACAGCTTCGATTTGCGTAGCCACCGACGCGCCTTGGCGGGATCGCCGAAGACGCGATCGGCGAGGCCGGCGATCCGCTCCAAGCGCAATGCCTTGTCGGTTTCTTCGACGGTCAGCGCTTCATGGTCGGCGATCCTGCGCGCCAGGGTCCGCCGGGGCACCACGAGGGCCCAGATCTCCTCATCCGAAAAGCCATGCCGCGTCAGGTCGGCCAATGCCGCGGGTGTCGCCCGGATCGCCGGGACATTGGGGAGACGGTCGGGGGAGATGGCCGTCACCACGGCTTCGGCTGCCGAATAGGCGTGGAACGCCTCGTCGGAGAGACCGGAGCCCCCTCGGCCGGCTGCGGTCGGGGCGGAGTGCTTGGGACGTGGTTTGGGGCTGCGCATGATGTCACGTCGTGCCATTTGCCAAAGAAACACGACAATATGGCACAAAATGTCGATGACGTCCAGGACCGTCGCAAAGGTCGGTGTTGCCGTTCGCTCGCGACCAGGCGCGCCTTCCTGCCGCCGCCTTCCTTTGCTAAATACCGCGCCATGATGGCGCAGGTGATATCCGCTTCGGTCATCGGGTCGTTCGCTCGGCGAATTATCGGCCCGGCTTCCGCGTGACCTTCTGGGTCGGCGGGAGACCGGGACTGCCGGGCCTTTATCGCCATCCCAAATCCTGAGATACCGCCGTCATGACCGACGCCGAACGCGACTACAGCCAGACTCTATTCCTGCCCAAGACCGACTTTCCCATGCGCGCCGGGCTGCCGCAGAAGGAGCCCGAGATCCTCGCGCGCTGGGAGAAGCTCGGCCTTTATGCGCGCCTGCGCGAGGACGCCAAGGGCCGGCCGAAGTTCGTCCTGCACGACGGGCCGCCCTATGCGAACGGCAACATCCACATCGGGCACGCGCTCAACAAAGTCCTCAAGGACGTCGTGACGCGCTCGCAGCAGATGATGGGCTTCGACTCGAACTACGTGCCGGGCTGGGACTGCCACGGCCTGCCGATCGAGTGGAAGATCGAGGAGGAGAATTACCGCTCCAAGGGCAAGCCGAAGCCAGACCTCTCCGATCCGGCCGCCGTGGTCGCGTTCCGCAAGGAGTGCCGCGCCTTCGCGGCGCATTGGATCGACGTGCAGCGCGCCGAGTTCAAGCGGCTCGGCGTCGAGGGCGACTGGGCGCATCCCTATTCGACCATGGATTTCGCCGCCGAGGCGCAAATCGCGCGCGAACTGATGAAGTTCGCGCAGAACGGCACGCTCTACCGCGGGTCCAAGCCCGTGATGTGGTCGGTGGTCGAGAAGACCGCGCTTGCCGAGGCCGAGGTCGAGTACGAGGACTACACGTCCGACACCGTGTGGGTGAAGTTTCCGGTCGCGACGGGGCCGCAGGCGCTCGCCGGCGCCGCGATCGTGATCTGGACGACCACGCCGTGGACGATCCCGGGCAACCGTGCGATCAGCTATTCGGGCAAGATCAGCTACGGTCTTTACGTCGTCGAGGACGCGCCGCCCGACAATTGGGCGAAAGCCGGCGATCGGTTGGTCCTCGCCGATCCGCTTGCCGCCGATGTATTTCGCCAGGCGCGAGTCACCGCCTACAAGAAAACGGGCGACGTCACGGCGGCCGAGCTTGCCGCCACGGTGTGCCGCCATCCGCTCGAGGACGGCGGCGGCGGCTACGAGTTTGCCGTGCCGCTGCTCGAAGGCGATCACGTCACGGCAGACACCGGCACCGGCTTTGTGCACACCGCGCCCGGCCACGGCCGCGAGGACTTCGACATCTGGATGGCGAATGCGCGCGCGCTCGCGGCGCGCGGCATCTCGACCGCGATCCCGTACACGGTGGACGGCGACGGCTTCTTCACCGAGCAGGCGCCGGGCTTCACCGGCAAGCGCGTCATCACCGACAAGGGCGAGAAGGGCGACGCCAACGAGGCGGTGATCAAGGCGCTCGCCGCCGCCGGCATGCTGATCGCGCGCGGCCGCCTCAAGCACCAGTATCCGCATTCGTGGCGCTCGAAGAAGCCGGTCATCTTCCGCAACACGCCGCAGTGGTTCATCGCGATGGACAAGGACATCGCGCAAGGCGGCGTGGCGAAACCCGGCGACACGCTGCGCGAACGCGCGTTTGCGGCCATCAAGGCGACGCGCTGGGTGCCGGCGGCGGGGCAGAACCGCATCACCGGCATGATCGAGAGCAAGCCCGACTGGGTGGTGTCGCGCCAGCGCGCCTGGGGCGTGCCGATCGCGGTGTTCGTGCGCGAGAGGGGCGACGGCTCGGTCGAGATCCTGAACGACGAGCGCGTGAACCGGCGCGTCACCGACGCCTTCGAGCAGGAGGGCGCCGACGCCTGGTATGCGCCGGGCGCGCGCGAGCGCTTCCTGGGCGAACTCGGCAACGAGGCCTGGCGCAAGGTCGACGATATCCTCGACGTCTGGTTCGATTCCGGCTCGACGCATGCATTCGTGCTCGAGGACCCGGTACACTTTCCGGGCCTCGCGGGCATCCGCCGCAAAAAAGATGGCGGGCGCGACACCGTGATGTACCTCGAGGGTTCGGACCAGCATCGCGGCTGGTTTCATTCCTCGCTGCTCGAATCGTGCGGCACGCGCGGGGACGCGCCGTTCGACGTGGTGCTGACCCACGGCTTCGTGCTCGACGAGAACGGGCGCAAGATGTCGAAGTCGCTCGGCAACGTCACGGCGCCGCAGGACGTGATGAAGCAGTCGGGCGCCGACATTCTGCGGATGTGGGTGTGCGCGTCGGACTACGCCGACGACCTGCGCATCGGCAAAGAAATCCTCAAGACCACGATCGAGACCTATCGCAAGCTGCGCAACACGCTGCGCTGGATGCTCGGCAATCTCGCGCATTTCCGGCCCGAGGACCGCGTCGCGCTCGCCGCGATGCCGGACCTCGAGCGGCTGATGCTCGACCGCCTCGCCGAGGTCGACGCGCTGGTGCGCCAAGCGTACGAGAATTTCGATTACAAGCGCATCTTTGCGGCGCTCAGCCATTTCATGACGGTCGACCTGTCGGCCTTCTACTTCGATATCCGCAAGGACGCGCTCTACTGCGATCCCGTCTCCTCGGTGACGCGCAAGGCGTGCCTGACGGTGCTCGACCATCTGTTCCGCGCGACCGTGACCTGGCTCGCGCCGATGCTGCCGTTCACCGCCGAGGAGGCCTGGCTCGGTCGCCATCCGGGGGCGGACAGTTCGGTGCATCTGGAGCAGTTTCCGCCCGTGCCGGCGGAATGGCGCGACCCGGCGCTCGCCGAGAAATGGCGCCAGGTCCGTCAGGTCCGCCGGGTGGTCACCGGCGCGCTCGAGCTCGTCCGCGCCGACAAGAAGATCGGCTCGTCGCTCGAGGCCGCGCCCGCGATCTACATCGCCGATCCGGCGCTGCTCGCCGCCCTCGACGGCATCGACATGGCGGAGGTCGCAATCACCTCCGCGGTCACGGTCGAGCGCGGGGGGGGGCCGGCCGATGCGTTCCGGCTCGACGACGTCGCGGGCGTCGCGGTCGTGTTTTGCCCGGCCGAGGGCCGCCGCTGCGCGCGCTCGTGGAAGGTCCTTCCCACGGTCGGCTCCGACCCGGACTATCCGGACGTCTCGCCCCGTGACGCCAAGGCGCTGCGCGAATGGGACGCGCTGCGCCGGGCAGTCGAATAATGATTCTACCTAAATACCTCTATGGCCCGCTGACCGGGTTCGGGGTGGTCGTTGCCACCCTGGTCGCGGCGGCCGACCAGGCGCTCAAGCTGTGGCTTGTCTTCGGCTACCACCTCGGAGCCCACAGCCCGGTGCGGCTTGGGCCGTTCATGGACCTGGTCCTGGTGTGGAACACCGGGATCAGCTACGGGCTCTTTCCCCAGGTCGGCCCGCTGGGCCAGTGGGCACTGCTCGCCATCAAGGTCTTGGCGGTGGTGCTCCTGTGGACATGGCTTGCCCATTCGACGTCGCGGCTCACCGCGCTCGCGCTCGGCCTCATTATCGGCGGGGCGATCGGCAATGCCATCGACCGGGCCGCTTACGGGGCCGTCGCCGATTTCGTGCTGTTGCATGCGACGATTGGCGGAAGGCGATTCGACTGGTACGTCTTTAACTTGGCGGACGTCGGAATCGTGGCCGGTGTGGTGGGGCTCCTGTACGAATCCGTCTTCGCCCAGGTGCCGCAAAAGCGCCCTGATCCGTGATATAGATGCCCGCGGGGCCGCCAGTGTAAATGCGCCATGACGCGCGTCGGCGATACGGGGAACGGCCATGAGCAATTTACAAATCGGGAAGTCGCCAACCCGCACGCCGCGGCACGCTTTCCGCCGCCGTCTTGTCGCAAGCTCGTTTGCGGCGGTGCTGATCCTGATGGGCGGCATCGGTCACGCGCTGGCCCAGGATGACGACGACGAGCTGCCCGACACCAAGTTCCTCAAGAGCATGCTGCGGGGCTTCGGCCTGCGCAACGGCCAGGAGAACGCCGGGATCAACTACCAGGAGCGTCCGCCGCTCGTCGTGCCGCCGACGCGCGACCTGCCGCCGCCGCAGTCGGCCGACGCTGCGCGTCTCAACTCGGCGTGGCCGCAGGATCAGGACGAGAAGCGCCGCAAAGAGGCCTCCGCCAAGCGCAAGCAGGAAGCCAAGACGTTTTCGTGGGAAGACCTCAGCCGCCAGCTCACCCCCAACGAATTGCGCAAAGGGGCCGGAAGCCCGAAGGACGAGGCGCTGCGCAAGCGCTCGGGCGAGACCATCGAGGAGGCCGATCGGCAGTACAAGCCGTCCGAGCTCGGCTACGTCGGCGGACTGTTCGGCGACATGAAGGGCTTCTTCACCGGCAACAACAAGGCCGAGACCGCAACTTTCGAAGCCGAGCCGCCGCGCGCGAGCCTCACCGATCCGCCGGCCGGCTACCGTTCGCCGTCGCCGCTCGAGCCGTATGGCGTGGGCGCGGACCATACCAAGCCCAAGGCGATGACGCAGGAAGAGCGCGTCACCTCAGGCTCCGACTAATTGAGTGCGGCGAGATCGCGCGCCTGATTTCGTGAGGTGTGTGCGACGCGCGGCCACGGGGCTGCGCCACAGTCGACCTGCGCGGCCGATTTGCATCGGCGCGACGAATGTCTGACGAATAACGAAAGGGTACGGACGATCCATCATGACGGCGATCCGCAGGCTGACCGATCGGGCGGCGTTCACCTTATTGACCTTGCTCGTGCTCGCATCGTTCGCGTCGGCTGCTCCGATCGGCGGGACGGAGGTCGCCGATTTCACCCTCGCCAACGGCCTCGAAATCATCGTCGTGCCGGACCACCGCACGCCGGTCGTCACCCACATGGTGTGGTACAAGGTCGGCTCGGCCGATGAAACGCCGGGCAAATCGGGCCTCGCGCATTTCCTCGAGCACCTGATGTTCAAGGGCACCGCCCAGAACCCCGAGGGCAAGTTCTCGCGTACCGTGACGACGCTCGGCGGCCAGGAGAACGCGTTCACGACCGCCGACTACACCGCCTTCTTCCAGCGCATCGCGCGTGAGCATCTCGGAGAGATGATGGCGTTCGAGGCCGATCGCATGACGGGCCTCGTCCTGAGCGACGAAAACGTGCTTCCCGAGCGCAAGGTGGTGCTCGAGGAATACAACATGCGGATCGCCAACAGCCCGGACGCGCGGCTCGGCGAGCAGATTTCCGCGGCCCTCTATCTCAACAGCCCGTACGGCCGGCCGGTGATCGGCTGGCATCACGAGATCGAGACGCTCACGGGCGCCGATGCGCTCGCCTTCTATCACCGCTTCTACACCCCCAATAACGCCGTGGTGGTGATCGCGGGCGACGTCAATGCCGCCGAGGTCAAGGCGCTGGCCGAGAAGACCTACGCCAAGGTCCCGCGCGTCGCCGAGGTGCCGCCGCGCGTGCGGCCGCAGGAGCCGGACCCGGTCGCGCCGCGCACCGTGATGCTGGCCGATCCGCGCGTCGCCCAGCCGAGCATGCAGCGCAGCTATCTGGTGCCGTCCTATACGAAGTCGAAGAAGGATGCGGCCGCGCTCGAGGTGCTCGCCCACGTGCTCGGCAGCGGCTCGACCTCGCGCATCTACCGCGCGCTCGTGATCGATCAGCACGTCGCCATCAACGCGGGCGGCTTCTACCAGGGCTCGGCGCTCGACGACACCAGCTTCGGGGTCTACGCGCTGCCGCAGCCCGGCGTCGCCTTCCCGGCCATCGAGAGCGCGATCAACGACGTCATCGCCGATCTCGTCAAGAACGGCGTCGGCGACGAAGAGCTCACGCGAGCCAAGACCCGCATGATCGCCAACGCCGTCTACGCGCAGGACAACCAGGCGGCGCTCGCGCGCTGGTACGGCACCGCGCTCGCCACCGGCCAGACGGTCGCGGACGTGCAGGGATGGCCCGATCTGATCCGCTCGGTGACCGCCGAAGAGGTCCGCGACGCCGCCCGCAAGTGGCTGCAGCCGGAGCGCTCGGTCACCGGCTACCTGGTCAAGGAACTTCCGCAGGAGAAACATTCGTGACGGCTCTGATGCGCAACACCTTTGCCCGCGCGCTCGTCGGCGCGTCGCTGCTGTTCGCGGCCGCCGCGCCCGCGTGCGCCACCCAGATCGACCGCGTGACGAGCCCCGGGGGCATCGAGTTCTGGCTGGTGCAGGAGCCGACTGTCCCGTTGATCGCCATGGATTTCACCTTCCTCGGCGGCACCACCCAGGATCCGGCCGACAAGCCGGGCGTCGCCAGCCTAGTGGCCGGAACGATCGACGAGGGATCGGGCAGCCTGCCGTCGCGGGCCTTCCACGAGGCGCTGGAGTCGAAGGCGATCGAGCTCGGCTTCTCGGCGACGCGCGACTATTTCTCCGGGCAGCTGCGCACCCTGACCGAGAATCGGGACACGGCCTTCGAGCTGATGCGCACCTCGCTCAACGAGCCGCGCCTCGACCCGCCCGACCTCGAGCGCATCCGCGGCGAGACCTACGCGATCCTGCGCCGCGAGAGCACCGACCCGAACGAGATCGCGGGCGACCGCTGGTGGGCGACGGCGTTTGCCGGCCATCCTTATGCGCGGCCGCTGCGCGGCACGCCCGACAGCGTCAAGAGCATCACGGCCGGCGACATGCGCGCCTACATGAAGCGCATCTTCGCCCGCGACCATCTCAAGGTGGGCATCGTCGGCAATCTCGATGCCGCGACGGCGGGCGCCCTCGTCGACAAGGTGTTCGGCGCGCTGCCCGCGCACGCCGACTTGCGGCCGGTCCCGGATGTCGCGCCGCAGGGCCTCGGCCACGTCGCCAAGGTCGATCTCGACGTGCCGCAATCGGTGCTGCTGCTCGGCGGCACCGGCATCGCGCGCAAGGACCCCGACTTCATCGCCGCCTTCCTGGTCAATCACATCCTCGGCGGCGACGCGCTGCACTCGCGGCTAGCGACCGAGGTGCGCGTCAAACGCGGGCTTGCCTATTCGATCTACTCGTCGCTCGCGGCGCTCCAGCACACGTCGCTGTTCATGGCCTCGACCGCGACGCGCGGCGAGGCGGCCGACGAGACGCTCGCGATCGCCACCAAGGAGATCCACCGTCTCGCCGAGACGGGGCCGACCGACGAGGAGCTCGCCAAGGCCAAATCCTATCTCCAGGGCTCGTTTCCGCTGCGTTTCGACACTTCCACGAAGATCGCCGCGCAGCTCGTGCTCATGCAGGTCGAGGATCTCGGCATCGACTACATCGACAAGCGCAATGGGTTGATCGGGGCGGTGACGCCGGCCGATGCCAAGCGTGTCGCCAAGCGCCTGCTCGATGGCAACATGCTCGTCACCGTGGTCGGCCGCGAGAAGCCCGCGCTGGCGAGACGCGACGTGCCGGGCGCCGGCACCAAGACGAGCGGCCCGCCCGCCCTGTCGAACGTTCATTGAGCGGAATAATCAACGCGCCGTCATGCCCGGCTTTGTGCCGGGCAAAGACGTGGATGGCCGGACATAGGCGGGCGAAGCGACGCCGTTCTTCGAACGGCTATACCCGGCCATGACGCCAGGTATCTGCCATCAAAAATCAGAGCACGTTCCGATCCCGCAGGAGTGGAACGTGCTCTGGACGAAAGCGGACTTAGGTCAAACTCAAATCATTTGCACTGGGCGTCGAGCGGCTGGAACAGCGCCGCGAACTGCTTGCCCTCGGCCGAGTTCTCGTCGACCGAGTCGAGGCCTTCCATGACCTTGGCGTAGTCCGGGCCGAGTTTCTGCATGAGAGCGTCGGCCTGATTGCCCAGCGTCTCCATCTTTTTCTGATCCTTCTCGTCGACCTGCGACATCTGCTGGTTGACCTTGTTGAGCTGGCAATAGGTCGCGACCTTCGCCTTGTCGTGGCCGATGTCGGCGAGGACCTTCTGCACCTGCGCGACCGTCGGCTTCGGCGCTGCCTTCGGGGGCGGGCCGCTCATCTGGCCCTGGGCGAGCGCCGGTGTCGCGGCGAGGAGCGAGGCGGCAATCACGAGCTTCAGGTTCATGAAATTCTCCCTGTATGATGGTTCATGGGCACGCACTGCCGGAAGACTAGGGCGCTCGGTTCGCCGGTGCAACGCGCCCTGCGGCTATTTTTCCTTGCATGCGTCATGAGTTTGCCAAAGATCGGGACAAGCCGCGCCGGCCCGAATAGAATCACATCGCCATGATCCGCGTCACCGACCATATCGCGCTCGACGAGAGCGAGCTCGACGAGAGCTTCATCCGCTCATCCGGTCCGGGTGGGCAGAACGTCAACAAGCTCGCGACGGCGGTGCAACTGCGCTTCGACGTGCGCGGCTCGCCCTCGCTCACCGACGAGGTGCGCGCGCGCCTCGAGCGCCTCGCCGGCCGGCGGCTGACCCGCGAGGGCGTGCTCGTCATCACGGCGCAGAGCCATCGCACGCAGGAGCGCAACCGCGCCGACGCGCTCGACCGCCTGCTCGACTTGATCCGCGCCGCGGCCGTCCGCCCGGTGCCGCGCCGTCCCACCCGGCCGACGAGAGCCTCGAAGCGGCGCCGGCTCGATTCGAAGAAGCACCGCGGCGGCATCAAGGCGATGCGCGGCGCGAGGGGCTTCCACGATTGATGCCGCTTCACAACTGATGCCGTCATGCCCGCGAAGGCCGTGGGGTGGGCAAAGGCGGCCTCGACGCTTGTGTGGTGCGCAAACGCCTGCTCCGCGGTGGCCACGCGATGGGGCTCCCAAGCGGTGGGCACGCTTCGCTTTGCCCACCCTACGGCTGCTATGATGGCCTAAATCTCCGAGTCGCCCCCTGATGCCTGTCCGCCAGCTCGACGCCGCCCTGATCAACCGCATCGCCGCCGGCGAGGTGGTCGAGCGTCCCGCGAGCGTCGTCAAGGAGCTGGTCGAGAACGCGCTCGACGCCGGCGCAACGCGCATCGAGGTGATGACCGAGGGCGGCGGCCGGCGGTCGATCCGCATCACCGACGACGGCGACGGCATGAGCAAGGCCGACCTCGCGCTCGCGGTCGAACGCCACGCCACCTCGAAGCTCTCGGATAGCGACGACCTCATGGCGATCCGCACCCTCGGCTTCCGCGGCGAGGCGCTGCCCTCGATCGGCGCGGTGGCGCGCCTCGCGATCACGACGCGGCATGCCGGTGAGCCGCATGCCTGGGCGATTACGGTCGAGGCCGGCGCCAAGTCGGAGGTCAAGCCGGCGGCGCTCGGGGAGGGCACCCGGGTCGAGGTGCGCGATCTCTTTTTCGCGACGCCGGCGCGGCTGAAATTCCTCAAGACCGACCGCACCGAAGGCGAGGCGATCCGCGACGTGGTGCGCCGCCTCGCCATGAGCCGGCCCGACGTCGCGTTCACGCTTGCCGGTGAGGAGCGCGCGCCGGTGACCTGGGGTGCGGCGCTGCCAGGCCCGTCCGGGCGCCTGGCGCGGCTCGGCGATGTGCTCGGCCCGGATTTCCGCGCCAACGCGGCCGAGGTGGGCGGCGGCCGCGACGGCCTCGCGATCGAGGGCTTCGCCGGCCTGCCGACCTACAACCGCGCCAATGCGCTTGCGCAGTATCTCTTCGTCAACGGCCGGCCGGTGCGCGACAAGCTCATGCTCGGCGCTGTGCGCGGCGCCTATGCGGACCATCTGCCGCGCGACCGCCATCCGGTGGTCGCGCTGTTCGTCACCGTCGATCCGCGCGAGGTCGACGTCAACGTGCATCCCGCCAAGGCCGAGGTGCGCTTCCGCGATCCCGGGTTGGTGCGTGCGTCGATCGTGCGCGTGCTGCACGATGCGCTCGCACGCGAGACGCAGCGCGCCGCGACGACCGGCGGCGCCGCGACCGTCGAGGCGCTGCGCGCCCCGCCGCGGCCGGACGCAGCACGCCCGCGCGGCGGTTGGGACTGGCGGCGCTCGCCCGCGGTACCGCCGCCCACGAGCTTCGCGGCGCGCGCGCTTGCGGGCGCGGGCTTTGCGTCATCGGCGCAGCGCGCCTTCGACGTGGGCGCGCCGTCGGCCGATGTCCGCGTGGCGCCGGTCGAGCTGGCCGCCGCGCCGGACCAGATCGATCAGCCACTTGATCGGCCGCTTGGCGCCGCCCGCGCCCAGCTGCATGAGACCTACATCGTGGCGCAGACGCGCGACGGTATCGTCATCGTGGACCAGCACGCCGCGCACGAGCGCCTCGTCTACGAACGCATGAAAGCGGCGCTGGAGCAGAGCGGTGTCGCGCGGCAGATCCTGCTCATCCCCGAGATCGTCGAGCTCGATGAGGCCGACGTCGAGCGCCTCGGCGCCCGCAGCGAGGATCTTGCCCGCTACGGCCTCGTCATCGAGCCGTTCGGTCCCGGCGCCGTTGCGGTGCGTGAGACGCCGGGTATGCTCGGCGAGATCGATGCCCGCGCCATGCTGCGCGACCTCGCCGAGCACATGGCCGAGTGGGACGAGGCGCTGCCGCTCGAGCGTCGCCTCATGCATGTCGCCGCCACCATGGCGTGCCACGGCTCGGTGCGCGCCGGTCGCCGCCTGCGCCCCGAGGAGATGAACGCGCTCCTGCGCGACATGGAGGCGACGCCTAATTCCGGCCAGTGCAACCACGGGCGGCCGACATATGTCGAGCTCAAGCTCGGCGACATCGAGCGGTTGTTTGGGCGGAAATGACGAAGCGCGGTTCGATTGCGCCTCGGCGTAGGAAGTAGTAAATATTCCTACCGGCAGATGAGGTGTGTGCTGTGGCCAACGTCGAGAAAATCAGCGTCGCGTTGACGGCCGAACAGTTGGGCGCATTGCGCTCAGCGGTCGATTCGGGCGAGTACGCAACGACAAGCGAGATCGTGCGTGAGGCTGTCCGCGACTGGCAGGCCAAAAGGCAGCTGCGTGAAGAAGATCTCAAGCGCCTCCGGCAGCTATGGGCGCAAGGAAAGGCTAGCGGACCGGCTAGGTCGCTCGATCTCGCCGGCGTGCGGCGAGACGCGCGTCGGCGCTTGGCAAAATCCCGGAAAGCGTAATGGCTGTCGGGATCGTCTGGTCGCCGCAGGCGCGAGACGATCTGATTGAGATTTACATCACCATCGGCCTTGAGCGCCCAGACGCGGCGGAGCGATATTTCGATAGGATCGAACGGAAACGAGACCAATCCGGACACGGACGAAGGACCAGTCTCGTCCGTTGAAATTGTCCGTATCCTTGATGGTCGACGCGACTTGGCAACATTCTTCTGACGCCACACTCGCTCCCTCGCGCCATTTTGCCGCTGCAACTAGGGGCCCGTGTCATCTCGACTTGATCGCGACGACGATTGCCGGCTAATTCGCCCCGTAACGGGGGCCATTCGATGTCATTGCAGATTTTCAACCATTCTATCCGACGGGCGGTCAGCCACGTGGCCGCTGCTCTGATCGCAGCGTTGGGTGCCGTCGCGGCGCCGGCCGGCGCGGCGGAATACCCCGAGCGGGCGATCACCCTGATCGTGCCGTTCGCGGCCGGCGGCGGGATCGACGCGAGTGCGCGCCTGCAGGCGCAGCGCCTGAGCGAGATCCTCGGCGTGCCGATCGTGGTCGAGAACAACGGCGCCGCCGCCGGCATGGCGGGGAGCGTGCGCGTCGCCAAGGCGGCGCCGGACGGCTACACGCTGCTGATCGGCAATTCCGGCACCCATGTCTACAGCCAGTCGCTCCACAAGACGCCGATCTACAACTCGCTCACCGACTTCACCCCGGTCGGACTGATGACCGAGTCGCCGCGCATCCTGCTCGCCCGCAGGAGCCTGCCGGTGAGCAATCTGCAGGAGCTCATCGCTTATGCGCGGCAGAACCAGGCCAAGATGCAGTACGGCTCGGCCGGCGTGGGCTCCGGCACGCACCTGCCCTGCGCGCTCTTCAACCTGACGATCGGCGTCGACATCACCCACGTGCCCTATCGCGGCGCCGGTCTCGTGATGCAGGACCTCATCGCCGGGCGCATCGACTACATGTGCGAC
>DASXCK010000066.1:0-2684 GCA_036491235.1 Xanthobacteraceae bacterium
AGCAGCACGCAGAAGTTATCGAACCAGGTGACGACGCCTTGGAGCTTGACGCCGTTCACGAGAAAGATCGTCAGAGGAATTTTGGCTTTGCGGACGTGATTGAGGAAGGTGTCCTGTAGGTTCTGTGCGCGATCGCCTGCCATGGCCTTTGTTTCCGGTTTTGGCTCGCGTGGCCCCGCGCCCGCGAGCGTCTTTTGTCACGCCAAAAAACCCGGCCTTTCTCCACGCCCGCCGGGTCCGACGTGGGCTTGTGCATTAAATGGTACGTTGCGGTGCAGCGCAAGCCCACTTTGGCCAATTTCGGCCGCGTTCACGGGGCTTTGAAATATCAAGAGAATTCTGCGTGACGGTGAAATTCCCGACGTAAAGCGATAGCGATCGGCCCGGGCGCCCCTGTTCCGAGCGGCCGGCCGTCGATCCTGACGACCGGTAGCACGATCTGGCTTGCGGACGTCACGAAGGCCTCCTGCGCCGCCATCGCCTCATCGACCGTGAAGGCGCGCTCGTCGAGCACAAGCCCCTGTGCGCGGATCGCGTCGAGCAACACCGTGCGCGAGATGCCGCGCAGGATCGCGTGGTCGGCGGGCCGCGTCACCAGCTTGCGGTCCTTGGTGACGATCCAGGCGTTCGACGACGAACCTTCGGTAACATAACCCTGCGCGTCGACGAACCATGCCTCGCGGGCGCCCTGCTCGCGGGCCGCCTGCTTGGCGAGCACGTTGGGGAGCAGCGACACCGATTTGATGTCGACGCGTGGCCAGCGGTTCTCCGCGACGGTGATGACCGACATCCCCTCCTCGGCAATGCGCTTATTGCGCGCCGGATCGAGGTTTTTCGCCGTGACGACGAGCGCGGGCGACGTGTCGGCCGCCGGAAACGCATGGTCGCGGCGCGCGACGCCACGCGTAATCTGCAGGTAGACGATGCCAAACGCGACGCGGTTACGCCGGATCGTTTCGTGCAGCACCACACTCAGCGCCGGCAGCGTCATCGGCAGACGGATGCGCAGCTCGCCGAGCGAGCGCAGCAAACGCTCCATGTGCCGCCGTTCGTCGACGAGGCGGCCGTTGGCGACTTCGCAGACCTCGTAGACGCCGTCGGCGAATTGGTAGCCGCGATCCTCGATATGCACGGCCGCGTCGCGATGCGGCACGTAGCGGCCGTTCACATAGGCAATGCGGGACATGTCAGAAGGAATCCATTTTTTCCGCCGTCATTGCGAGCGAAGCGAAGCAATCTCTCTTCACTTGCGCATGCGGATGTGGAGGGAGATTGCTTCGTCGCGCTGCGCGCTCCTCGCAATGGCAACAGGCTCAATCCATCGCCAGCGCCTTGAGCTTGCGGTGGAGCGCCGAGCGCTCCATGCCGACGAACTCCGCGGTGCGCGAAATATTGCCGCCGAACCGGCTGATCTGCGCCTTGAGGTATTCGCGCTCGAACGCCTCGCGTGCGTCGCGCAGCGGCATGCCCATCAGGTGCTCGCCGCCGTTGCCGGCCGGCATGCTCGGGACCATCGAGCCCACGTCCTGCGGCAGCATGCTCGCGCTGATCGTCGCTTCGGGCTCGCCGCCCGCAAGGATCATCAGCCGCTCCACATTGTTGCGCAGCTGGCGCACATTGCCGGGCCAGTCGTGCGACTGGAGGACCGCGAGCGCGTCCGCGCCCATCTTGCGTTTGGGCAGGCCGGTCGATTGCGAGATCTGGTCCATGAAGTGGTCGATCAGCACCGGGATGTCGTCGCGCCGCTCGGCGAGCGCCGGTACGCGGATCGGCACGACCGAGAGCCGGTGATAGAGATCCTCGCGGAACTTGCCGGCCACGATATCGGCCTCGATGTTGCGCGAGGTCGACGACGCGATGCGCACATCGACCGAGACCTTGGTGCTGCCGCCGACCCGCTGGAAGGTCTGGTCGACCAGCACGCGCAGGATCTTGTTCTGCGTCTCGCGCGGCATGTCGGCGATCTCGTCGATGAAGAGCGTGCCGCCATGCGCCTCCTCGAGCGCGCCGACCTTGCGGCCCTGCGCGCCCTCCGCCTGCTCGACGCCGAACAGCTCGATCTCCATGCGCTCCGGCGTGATCGCGGCCGCGTTGATGACGATGAACGGACCGGCGGCGCGACCGGAATGTGCGTGGACCGTGCGCGCGGTCAGCTCCTTGCCGGAGCCGGACGGGCCGACGATGAGGATGCGGCTGTTGGTCGGCGAGACCTTGTCGATGGTCTGCCGCAACTGGTTGATCGCGGTCGAGTGGCCGACCAGCGTCGAGGCGTGCGGCGCGAGCTGCTTCAGCGCCTTGACCTCGCGCTTGAGACGCGACGTCTCGAGCGCGCGGTCGGCGACCAGCACCAGCCGGTCGGCCTTGAACGGCTTCTCGATGAAGTCGTAGGCGCCCTGCTTGATCGCCGCCACCGCGGTCTCGATGTTGCCGTGGCCGGAAATCATCACCACGGGAAGATCGGGATGCTCCGCCTTGACGGCGTCGAGCAGCTGCAGCCCGTCGAGTTTGCTGCCCTGCAGCCAGATGTCGAGAAACACCAGGTTCGGCCGGCGCGACCGGACCGAGTTCAGCGCATCGTCGCTGTCGCGCGCGGTGCGCGTCTCGTAGCCCTCGTCCTGGAGGATACCCGCGACCAGCTCGCGGATATCCGCTTCGTCGTCAACGATGAGGATGTCGGACGCCAT
>DASXCK010000067.1:0-12202 GCA_036491235.1 Xanthobacteraceae bacterium
CGCCCGTCATGCGCCAAGTTGACGGCGTAGCCGCGCTCGACCAGCTCCTCGCCGATCAGGGCGGCGGTCTCGCGGTCGTCCTCGACGCAGAGGATCTTCCTGCGGGTATCGGGCATGACGCTGCGCATCCGGGGCCGGCGACATGCATTATAGGCCGCACCGGCCGGACCTAGTACGCGATATGTGATACGTAAGGAGGTATTTTTTTGCGGCGGCCTGGCCGCCGACGGCAGGTCATCATGCGGCAGCCGCGCTCGATCCGATTCCACCTCTCGGCGGTCTTTTTCTTCTTCTTCCTGCTGGTCGTGGTGCTCGGCCTGTTCAGCATCATGCGGCTGAGCGGGTTCGATAAGGTGGCCTCGGACATCGTCGACCTGTGGCTGCCCAACACGCGCGCGCTCGGCGACCTCAACAACTTCACCTCCGACTTCCGCGCCGCCGAGGGCAGCAGTCTCCTTGCGACGCGCGCGGCCGACATCACGACGATCGAACGCGAGATGGGCCAGCTCGATGCCGCAATCTCTGAAACCGAAACGCGCTATGAGCGAATTCGCCATGACGACGCCGAAAGCGCCCTCTATGCGCGCTTCAAGACGGATTGGAGCGATTATCGCCGGCGCGTCGCCGAGGTGCTGGCGCTCGCGCACGCGGACCGCAAGGCCGACGCGATCACGACATATATGACGGCGTCGCGCGCCGCCTACGACGCGGCGAGCGATACGCTCGGCCAGCTCACCGACCGCAATGTCGCGAATGCCGAGGCGGCGAGCAGCCGCACGACGTCGGCCTATCGCGAATCGATACGGCTCATCGCCATTGCGATCGCGATCGCGGGCCTGATGGTCGTCGCGGCGCTGATCTATATCCGCAACTGGATCTCCTCGCCGCTGCTGCGCCTCGCCGGCCGCATGCATCGCCTTGCCGCCAACGATACCGACGTCGATTTTCCCGGCGCGGAGCGGCGCGACGAGATCGGCGAGATGGCGCGCGCCGCCGTCGTCTTCCGCACCAACGCGATCGAGCTGATGGCGAGCCGGCGCGGCCTCGTGCAGCAGGCGTCCACGCTGGAGGAGAAGCTCGAGGCCGAGCGGCGGCTCACCACCATGCAACGCAATTTCGTGTCGATGGCCTCGCACGAGTTCCGCACGCCGCTCACCATCATCGACGGGCATGCCCAGCGGATGATCAAGGCAACGGGACGGCTTCGCGGCGAGGAGGTCGCCGAGCGCGCCGGCAAGGTGCGCGCCGCCGTCCTGCGCATGACGCACCTGATCGAGAACCTGCTCAATGCGGCCCGCCTCCTCGACGGCGCCGGGCTCTATTTCCACTCCTCCGAAATCGACCTCGCGGCTGTGCTGCAGGAGGTCTGCCGCACCCACCGCGAGATCGCGCCCAGGGCGAATATCGCGGAGGAATTCGCCGCGCCCTCACTGCCGATGACGGGTGACCGCAACCTGCTCTTGCAGGCGCTCAGCAATCTCCTCTCCAATGCGGTCAAGTACTCGCCGGGCGACGGGCGCGTCACGGTCGGCGCCGTGCTCGACGGCGGCCACGTGGCCGTAACGGTCACGGACCATGGCATCGGGATCCCGGCCGGCGACATCGCACACCTGTTCGAGCGCTACTACCGTGGCAGCAACGTATCAGGCGTGGTCGGAACGGGCGTCGGCCTCTATCTCGTGAAAATCGTGGTCGACCTGCATGGCGGCAGCATCGCGGTCGACAGTCGCGAGGGCGAAGGATCGCGCTTCACGGTCCGGTTGCCCACGCGCGGCGCGGCGCCCGTGCCGGGGGAGGCCCGAACCGACAGCGCGCAAGTTGGCGCCGACGAATCAAGCTCTGCCTGAATCTATCTCCTCGTCATGCCTGGCCTTGTGCCGGGCATCCACGTCCTAAATGACGAGGCAAGAAAGACGCGGAGGCCGGGACACGCCCGGGCCATGACGGAACGCTGATGCAAGCTCAGGTCATCCGCAGCGGGATCGCGCCGAGGAAATCGCGCTTGCCGATCTCGACGCCGCAATGGCGCAAGATCGTGTAGGCGGCCGTCAGGTGAAAATAGAAGTTCGGCAGCACGAAGTGGGTGAGATAATCGCTGCCCTTCATATGGCCCTTGTTGGTGGGGCCGAGCGGAAAGGTGATCTCCCGCTCGGTCGCAGCGTCGAGCTTGGCAGGGTCGAGGGACTTCACATAGGCGATCGTCTTTGCGATGCGCGCCTTGAGCTCGTCGATCGTCTTTTCGTCATCCTCGTAGCGCGGAGGCTCGACGCCGGCGAGCCGGGCCCCGCCGTTCTTCGCCATGTCGCAGGCAACCTGCACCTGGCGCGCCAGCGCGAACATGTCGGGCGCGAGCCGATATTGCGGCAGCACCGCGGGATCGATTTTCTTGGCGGTCGCAAAGGCCGCCGCCTTGTCGAGCACGCCTGAAAGCGCCGTGAGGCCGATCTCGAAAACGGGAAGCGAAGCCTGGGACATCGAATGGGACATGACGGGGATCCTCGAATACGACGAAGGCGCGGACCATGCCCGCAATGCATCGTCATTTCAACCGGTGCATTCGTCGGGGGCGCGCACCGCGCTTGAGCACGACCGACCGCACGCGCTATCTTGCGCCTCTCCGGTCGGCTGCGGCCGGACAATCACCCATAAGGGAGGAATTCGATGACTGCCGGCCATTTCCGGCGCGCGCTCGGTCGCGCCGCGCTGCTCGTCGGGCTCGCGGTTGCGGCCGCGGCCCCCGCACGCGCGCAGGCGCCTTATCCGAGCCACGTGATCAAACTCGTGGTCGGCTTCGCGGCGGGCGGCGGCAACGACATTTTCGCCCGCATCGTCGCGCAGAAGATGCAGGACGATCTCGGCCAGCCCGTCATTGTCGAGAACCGTCCGGGCGCGAGCGGCGTGGTCGCGGCGCAATACGTGAAGAATGCGGCGCCCGACGGCTACACGCTGCTGGTCGGCGCCGCCGGCGGCATGAGCATCGTCCCGGCCGTCTCGGTGAAGCCGCCTTACGACGGCGCCAAGGATTTCACGCCGATCTCGATGATCGCGGCGTTTCCGCTCATCCTCGCCGTCAAGGCCGACAGCCCGATCAAGAGCGTGCCGGATCTCGTCGCCTGGATGAAGGCGCATCCCGACCGGTCGAACTACGCCACCTCCTCGACCTCCTTCACACTCGCGACGGAACTGTTCAAGCTCAAGACCGGCGCCCCCGGCACCGCCATCCCCTACAAGAGCAGCAACGAATCGATCCTCAGCGTCATTTCAGGGCAATCGCTCCTGACCATCGCGGACCCGCCGCCGACCACCCCGCAAGTGAAAGGCGGCCTCGTGCGTGCACTCGCGGTGCTCGACGCCAAGCGCCTCGACGATCTGCCCGACGTGCCGACCATGACGGAAGCCGGCGTGCCGGACGTCAACGTCTCGCTGTGGAGCGGCGTGTTCGGCCCCGCGCATCTACCGCCCGACATCGCGAAGAAGCTCGAGGCCCTGGTGATGAAGATCATGCAGATGGCGGACGTGAGGGCCAAGTTCAAGAACCTGGCGACACCGACCGTCGGCAGCAGCTCGGCCGACTTCACCAAGGTGATCGTGGATCAGACCCGCATGTGGGCCGAGGTCGGCCGCGCCGCGAATGTGAAGCTGGAGTGAGGTGCGCCGCAGACGCCGCGTAACGTCACTCGAAATAGCTGCGCCTGCCCGTCTTGATCAGCTCATAGAGCACGCGGATCTCGTGCTCGCGCCGCGAATAGTTGCGCCAATCCTTGTATCGATCGAGCGTGAGCGTTCTGACCGCCTCGTCGACGCTCATGCCTTTGTCGACGGCGGCCTTCACGGTCGCGTATTCGTCGGCGATCATCGCGGCCAGCTCCGGCACGTCGGCGCGGCTCGCCACGTCGCCGTGCGCCGGCAGAATGCGGTCGACGCCGTCCATGTTCGCCACCTTGTCGAGCAACGCGACCCAGCTCTGCACCGACGGCGTGAACGCCATGTTCGGCATGCTGTGCCTGGCGAAGGCGCCGGGCGTGAACAGCGTGCGCTCCTGCGGAAACAGCACGAACGTATCGCCAGGGTTCTGACCCGGACCGAAATACATGAGATCGACCTCGTGGCCGCCAAGATGGATCGTCATCCGGCTGTCGAAGGTCACATCCGGCAGGACGAGCCTCACTTCTGCCGGATCGAAATGGCGTTCCTTGAAGAAGGCCTGCCGACGCGCAATCTCCTTCGGCCAGGTCTTGCGCATCAGCGCCGCGGTCTCGTCCTGCGCGACGAATGTCGCGCCGAGCGCCTTGAAGGGCGGATTGCCGAGGTGATGATCGCCGTGGAAATGGCTGTTGATCACCCACTTGATCGGCTTGTCGGTGATCTTGCGGATGCGGTCAATCAGATCCTGCCCGTCGCGCGGATGCTGGCGCGTGTCGATCACCAGCACACCTTCATCGGTCGTGAGCACCACCGCGTTGGACGAGTCGAAATCGAACAGGAAGTAGAGGCCGGGCGCGACTTGCTTGAACTCGACTCTCGACTCGACTTTGCGATTCTCGGCGCCGGCCGCAACATTGAGCACCAACAGCGTCAGGAATGTCGCAACGATCGAAAGAAGACGGGTCATGATCGCTCCTGCGGCAGAGGCGCCACCGCGCTTCGGGCTACGCATCCGTGATTGGCGCGAGTGCGGGCCTGCCGCGGATCATGTCGGAGGCCTTTTCGGCGATCATGATCACGCAGGCGTTGATGTGAGCCGAGACGAGGTCCGGCATTGCGGAGGCATCGACCACGCGCAGCGCCTCGATACCGCGCACGCGCAGCTCGGGATCGACCACCGCGTCCGGGCCGATGCCCATCGCGCAAGTGCCGCACGGATGATGCGCCGTGATCGCGACCTTGCGGATCCACGCATCGATCTCCGCATCGGTCTTGACGTTCGGCCCCGGCGCCAGCTCCTCGCCGCGAAACTCGTCCATCGGCGCGCGGTAGGCGACGTCGCGTGCGCGCTTGACGCCTTCGCGCAGCAACGGGAGATCGCCCGGTGCGGAGAAAAAATTGTAGACGATTCGCATCGGCGCGAGCGGATCTTGCGAACGCAGCAAAATTTGGCCACGGCTGTCCGGATGCAGTAGCGTCGGGCGGATGCCGAAGCCGTCGAGATAGGGGCGCCGGATGCCGGGGAACCACAGATGTGCGCCGCCCGGCAAGCCGCGGAACATGAACTCGATGTCCGGCACCGCGATCTCGGGCCGCGTCTTGATGAAGGCATGCAATCCGCCGGGCACCACAGTGCCGGGGCCGGTACCGAACAGGTGGGCGCGCAGCATGGCGAGCGCCATGCGGTCGAAGCGCATCGTGTCGCGGAACGGACCCGGATTGGGGCGCGTGAACCAGAACTGCGACGCGAGGTGGTCCTGCAGGTTCTTGCCGACCGGCAGGTCGGCAACCACCGCAATGCCGGTCGCGCCGAGGTGCGCGGCCGGGCCGATGCCGGACAGCATCAGCAGCTGCGGCGTCGAGAAGGTGCCGGCCGCAAGGATCACCTCACGCTCGGCCGTGACCTGCTCGGTGACCCCATGCTTGAAGAATTCGACGCCGGTCGCGCGGGTGCCGCGCATCAGCACGCGCGTCACCTGTGCGCGCGCCTCGACCACGAGATTGCGCCGCTTGCGCGCTGGCTTGAGATACGCATTGGCGGTCGATGCGCGCCGGCCATCGCGGATGGTGTACTGGCTATGGCCAAAGCCCTCGGTGCTCGCGCCATTGTAGTCATGCGTAAGCGGGATGCCGGCCGACCGGCCGGCATCGATCCATGCCGCATAGAGCGGATCGCGCGTCTTCGCCCACTGGGTGCCGAGCGGACCGGAGCCGCCGCGATACTTGTTCTCGCCGTCTTCCCAGGTTTCGGCACGCTTGAAGTAGGGCAGCGCGTCGGCGTAGGACCAGCCGCGCGCGCCCTTCTGCGCCCAGCGATCGTAGTCGCCGCGATGGCCGCGCGTATAGGCCATGACGTTGATCGAGGACGAGCCGCCCAGCACCTTGCCGCGCATCGCCTCGATACGGCGGCCGTCGAGATTGGGCTCGGGCTCGGTGTGAAAGCCCCAATCGTGCAGGCCAAGATCGTGCATCTTGCCCATGCCGAGCGGAATGTGGATGAGCGGATTGACGTCACGCCCGCCCGCCTCGATCAGCAGCACGCGCGCCTGCCCGTCCTCGGTCAGCCGATTGGCGAGCACGCAGCCGGCCGAGCCCGCACCCACGATGATGTAGTCATAACCCCTCCACGGCACGATCTTGCTCCCCGCAGTCACTTCACCCGACATCCGTCACTGGGCGATTGATCCCTGCGCCCAGCGGGGAAATCAAGGCCCGCGGCGCGGAAACCGGAAAGGAAAGCGGGATTGGGAGCTAGCGCCCGACGAAGCCGTTGCGGAACACGCTGAACGAGCCGCCCGGGCCACGTCTCCGTCCGGTCGCAATATCGCAATCCGTCACCGTCTCGTTACTGAGTTCTGCGGTCTCGTTGTTGAATCTCACCGAACGGCACTGCGTGCTGTCCTCGGTCGGGACCACCATCCGGCCAGTGCGCAGCTGCTCGCGCATCAGCTCGTCTTTGTGGAGGGTCGCCAGCAGACCGGTGAGGTTGAAGCCGTAGATGCCAGCCGCCACCACAGCCAGAAACGCGACGTAGAGCGCGATGGCGCCATAGCCGAACAGATCGAAGCGGAATTTGCGCGCTTTGGTGGCGGCCATGGCTTTGCCCATAAGGCGACGGAATGCCCTATAGCATCAAAGCTTTACCAGGAATTTACGCAGCGCCCCGGCGGTGGGAGCACGGCGTTTCTCCAAGCCCTACTGGGGACTGGGGCGAGCGACCAGAAGCGTTCATGTTTGATTAACCATATCGCTACATGGCGAACGCCGCGAGGCGCAAGCCTCCGGCGGCCCTTTTTCCTGCTTGGGGCGAGAGGGCGCGGAAGCTGAGTTTGCGAAAATTCACCGCGCGAGGGCGAGCAGCCGATCAAGATCGATGCACGCCGTAAGATGCGCGGCGAGTCGATCGAGCGTCTCTTCCACTTGCGCCTCGTATGACACTGTCGCGGCACCGGCGCCAAGGCGCGCGAGCCAGGCCCCACGCTGGCGATCGTCGGCGAAAACGCCGTGGATGTAGGTGCCGCTCACGCGCCCGTCGACCGAGACCGCACCGTCGGACGGGCCCTCGGTCAAGTGCGCGAACGGCCGCGCCCGGTCGGGTCCGTCGGTCGCGCCCATGTGCATCTCGTACCCCGCGAAAGGTTCTCCGTCCGCGGTGGTGCCGCTCGCACGCGTCAGCCGCTTGTCGTCGGTGAGCACGGTGGCGACGTCGAGCAGGCCGAGCCCCGCGACACTGCCGGGCGGGCCCTCGTGGCCGGCCGGATCCGCGACCGCGCGCCCGAGCATCTGGTAGCCGCCGCACAGGCCGAGGACCTGGCCGCCGCGCCGCAGGTGTGCCGCGATGTCGACGTCGAAACCGGCGGAACGCAACACGCGGAGATCCGCGATCGTCGCCTTGGAGCCGGGCAGGATCACCAGTGCGACATTGCCCGGCACTGCCATGCCGGGTTTGACGCGTACCAGTTCGACCGCAGGCTCGGCCTCGAGCGGATCGAGATCGTCGAAATTGGCAATATGCGGGAGCATGAGCACGGCGATCCGCACGCGCGCATTCGGCTTTTGCGGCCGTGGATGGTCGAGCGCGAGCGCGTCCTCGGCAGGCAACAACCGCGCATCGGGAAAGAACCGCACGAGGCCGAGCGGCTCCCAGCCGGTCGCATCCGCGATCCGCGCCATGCCGTCGGCGAACAGCGCAGGATCGCCGTGGAACTTGTTGACGATAAAGCCGCGGATCAATGCGGCGTCTGCGGGATCGATCACCGCCTTGGTGCCGACAAGACTCGCGATCACGCCGCCGCGGTCGATGTCGCCGATCAGCACGACCGCAAGGCCGGCGGCATGAGCGAAGCCCATATTGGCGATGTCGTTGGCGCGCAGATTGACCTCCGATGCGCTGCCGGCGCCTTCCACCAGCACGAGATCGGCATCTGCCTGCATGCACGCGAAGCTATCGAGCACCGCGCGCATCAGTTCGGGCTTGAGGGCCTGATACGCAGAGGCCTCGGCGGTCGCAAAAACCTTGCCGTGCACGACGACCTGCGCGCCGACCTCGCTCTGCGGCTTGAGCAGCACCGGATTCATGTGCACGCTCGGCCCGACGCGTGCGGCGCGCGCCTGCAGCGCCTGCGCGCGGCCGATCTCGCCGCCGTCCGCCGTGACGGCGGCGTTGTTCGACATGTTTTGCGGCTTGAACGGCCGCACGCGCAGGCCGCGATTGGTGAAGGCACGCGCCAGCCCGGCGACGATCAGCGACTTGCCGACGTCGGAGCCGGTGCCCTGGAACATCAGCGCGCGCGCAGCCGTCATGCCTCGTCCGTGTCGCGCGACACTGTCATTGCGATCGAAGGTACGCAATCGTCCCGCGCGTCACGCTGGGGTGCGACCGAAACCTGGAAATCAGTGACCCGCGCTGTCGATCACGGCCCGCAGGTCGACAACCTCGCCGCGCTTCTGCAACTCGCGCAGCCGGTCGAGCGCGGCCGTCATCCGGGCGATTTCCTCGCTCAGCGCGCACATGAGGTCGGTTCCTTCGCGTCTGCGCCAAGGTCCCTCGATGATCTCTCCCATGGGTGCCCTCCGCATCACCGTCGACGAATCATGCCTGATTCGCACGGCCATTACAGCGGGATAGCGCTTCTCGCCTGTGCATTGACAAGGCATTCGGCAGCCGCCTATTGCCGGCGGCGCGGCGGCTTTCACAACGTGGCAGTGCCCTGCATGACATTGCGAGCAAAGCGAAGCCGTCGGCTTGCGTCCTGCGGGACCTTGGCGCGATGACGCGCGCTCTCATCGTCTCGGCGCCCGGTTCCGGCGCGGGCAAGACCACCGTGACGCTCGGACTGCTGGCCGCCCTCAAGCGCCGCGGCATCAAGGTGCAGGCCGCCAAGTCCGGCCCCGATTACATCGATCCGGCTTTCCACGCGGCCGCGACCGGCGGCGCGAGCCTCAACCTCGACAGCTGGGCGATGCCCCCGGCGCTGCTCGATGCGCTCGTCGCGGCTGCCGCAAAGAATGCCGAAGTGCTGGTGATCGAGGGGGCCATGGGGCTCTTCGACGGCGTGCCGGGCCAGGCTGGGCGCACCGGCGCGGCGGCCGACCTGGCGGCGCGCCTGGGCGTGCCGGTGCTGCTGGTGCTCGACGTGTTCGCGCAGGCGCAATCGGCGGCGGCGGTGGTGGCCGGGTTTGCGGCCTACGATCCGGCGGTGCGCATCGCGGGGGTGGTGCTCAACCACGTCGCCGGCGAGCGCCACCGCGCGCTGGTCGCGGATGCGGTCACGCGACTAGGGTTACCGGTGATCGGTGCAATGCCGCACGACGAGTCGCTGGTGCTGCCGGAGCGGCATCTCGGACTCGTGCAGGCACAGGAGCATAGCGATCTGGCCGCACGGCTCGCGCGGCTCGCAGACGTGGTCGAGCTGAATTGCGACGTCGACGCGATCATGGCGATTGCGAAGACCGCCACCGACGCGGCCCCTGGCGACGCGCTTGCCCTTCCGCCCCCCGGCCAGCGCATTGCGCTGGCGGCGGACGCGGCATTCTCGTTCGTCTATCCGCACTTGCTCGCGGACTGGAAACGCGCCGGGGCCGAGATCGTGACCTTCTCGCCGCTCGCCGACGAGGCGCCGTCGGACGACTGCGACGTCTGCTGGCTGCCGGGCGGCTATCCGGAGCTGCATGCGGGCGCGCTCGCGAATGCGTCGACGTTTCGCGCCGGGCTCACGCGCTTTGCGACGACGCGGCGCGTGCACGGCGAGTGCGGCGGCTACATGGTGCTCGGCGCCGGGCTGATCGACGCCGACGGCACCGGCCACGCCATGGCGGGCCTGCTCGGTCATGCGACCAGCTTTGCGCAACGCCGCCTGCATCTCGGCTATCGGACGGCACGACTGCACGCACCCTGCCCGCTCGGCATGGCCGGTGCCAGCCTGCGCGGACACGAATTCCATCATGCATCGCTGATCGAGCGCGGGCCCGACGAGCCGCTCGCCGAGATCGTCGACGCGCAGGGGCAGCCGGTCGCCGAGACCGGCAACCGGCGCGGCAACGTGAGCGGGACGTTCTTCCATGTGATTGCGGCGGAGTAGCCGTAACGCCGTTGCGAGAAGCGCGCGGCAGGCGGCACGCAGGGCCGAGAGCGGTGGGAAAGTTATACCGCGGAAAGCGTGCAGGCGCGGACATTGCGTCGTAGCCATCTGCGCGGTTTCGATCCTATAACTATCCATGACCTTGCGGGAGCACATCGAGCGGCTGCGCAAGTCGTTGGCCGACTTTCGACTCGGCAATCCGAGCTTTGCCGATCTCGAACGGGCGGCGCGCGGGCAGCTCGAGCGATTGGGCGGCGTCGAGCTGGGCGGGCTCACGAGCGATCTCGCGGTCGCACTCGCCTTCTACACGCGCCTGCCGATCCGACCGCAGAAGCCGGTCGACGACGCCGCGCTCGCGCGAGCGAGCTGGTGCTTGCCGATCGTCGGGGCGCTGATCGGGGTCATTGCGGGATTCGCGTATTGGATTTCGGTGCGGCTCAATATGCCGCAACTTGTCGCCGCGACCATCGCGGTCGCGGCTTCGATGATGCTCACCGGATGCCTGCACGAGAACGGGCTCGCCGGCACGGCGGACAGGCTCGGCGGCGGCATGACGCCCGAGCGAGCGCTCGACATCATGCGCGAGCATCGCATCGGCACCTTCGGCGCCTGCGCGCTCATCGTCTCATTCGCGCTGCGGGTCGGCGCGATCACCGATCTGCCGAAGGCCGGGCTCGTCGCCTGGGCGCTGATCGGCGCGCACGCGATGGCGCGCGCCGGCCTGCCGCTGTTCATGCGGCTCGTGCCGCCGGCAGGGCCCGACGGGCTCGCCGCGCAGGCGGGCGCACCGCCGCCGGATCGCGCCTGGGCGGCGCTGGTGATCGGCGCGATCATGCTGTGGACCGCGCTCGGCTTTACGGCGGCGCTGTTCGCCATCGTTTTCATGCTGCTCGGAAACGCCGTGGTCGCGCTGATCAGCCATCGCAAGATCGGCGGACAGACCGGCGACGTGCGCGGCGCGGCCGAGCAGGTCGGCGAGTGCATTGTGCTGATGACGACCGCGGCAAGGTTTTGACGCTTGCTCCTCCGGTCGCGCCCTCTTCCCCGCTTGCGGGGGAGGGAGTGATAGGCACTGCCCCACAAACAAGATGCCCGGGCTTTCGCCCGGGCATCGGTACTCTACGCTACGTCGCCGTAAAGGCTTGAATTGGTTACGAGCGGCGCTCGGCCGTCCAGGTGCCGGCGCAGCTGCCGCCGGTCCAGGAGCCGGAACCCGAAGCGCCGGACAGGCGGCCAGAACCCTGGGCGCTCTTGTCGCCATAGCTGATCTTCACCGCAACCGAGCCGTTGCCCTGCACATGGCCCGAGATGTCGAAGGCGGAATCGCCGGCGTTGACCAGCGATTCGCCCTGGATCGCAATCGGATAGCGGTAGGCGCGGTCGCATTCGCCCTTGGTCGTGACGACCACCACGCTCCACTTGCCGTCGAAATGGCCGGTCGCCTTGGCGGGGATCGCGGCGGCGGCGAATCCCAGGCCGAGGACGGCTGCAAGGGCCAACTTGGCGGTGCGCGAAAGGCTCATTTTTAAGCTCCCTGTCTCGGTGGGGCGGCTAGAAGGTACCAGGCGGCGGTGAAGTTTCGGTTCCCGCGTACCCGTTCGCTTCTAAGTCTCGCCCAGCCGCCAAAAGGTTCACCGCCAATTAACGTAGGAGGCCGGCTTCCGGTTTCACCGCATAGGTGGTGAGAGATTGACGAGAAGGGTAGAAGTTTAAGGAACAATGCCGGAAATGTGAGAAATCGACCAAGCCATGGGCTCATGAGCAAGTGGCTTCCCCCTCCCCGCCCTCCCCCGTAAACGGGGGAGGACACACCAACGCCCGGCCCCCGTGAACATTCCAATTCCTTCCATGAACAATGCCGATCTGATCGTTGCGACGCTGCGGGCCGCCGGGATCCGGCGCGGGTTCGGGATTCCGAGCGGGAACGTGCTGCCGCTGATGGACGCCATGCGCCGCGGCGGGGTCGAGTTCGTCCT
>DASXCK010000068.1:0-10985 GCA_036491235.1 Xanthobacteraceae bacterium
TCTCAAGGGCTCGGCGATCGGCCGCTCGCGCGCGGGCCAGGATCTCTACGGCGCGCTGCACGTCTGGATGCACCGCATTCCGGGCGGCCTCGGCATCGCCAACGTGTTCGCCTGCGCGCTGTTCGCCGCCATGGCGGGCTCATCGCCCGCGACCTGCTCGGCGATCGGCTCGGCCGGCATCCCCGAGATGCGCAAGCGCGGCTATTCGGGCGGCTTCGCGGCCGGGATCATCGCGTCGGGCGGCACGCTCGGCATCCTGCTGCCGCCGTCGATCACCATGATCCTCTACGCGGTCGCGGCCGAGCAGTCCCTCGGCCGGCTCTTCCTCGCCGCCATCGGGCCGGCGCTGCTGCTGGTGACATTGTTCGCGAGCTACGCGATGTGGCGCTTCCGCCGCGAGTACAATGCCGCCAAGGTCGCCTACGCGGCGGGCGGGCCGCCCTCCGAGATCCTGCGCGAGGACAAGCTCAGCACGCGCGACAAGTTCGCGCTGCTGCCGCGCGTGCTGCCCTTCGTGGTGCTGCTCACCGGCGTCATGGTCGCGCTCTACGGCGGCTTCGCGACGCCGTCCGAGACCGCGGGGCTCGGCGCCGTGCTGGCGCTCATCCTCATCGCGATCATCTACAAGGTATGGCGCCCCGTCGAGCTCCGGCCGATCCTGGTCCAGACGCTCAAGGAGTCGACCATGCTGATGTTCATCATCGGCATGTCGCTGCTCTATTCATACGTGATGAGCTATCTCCACATCAGCCAGTCGACGGCCGAGTGGATCGTCTCGCTGCACCTGTCGCGCTGGGTGCTGCTGGCCGCGATCCTCGTCATGGTGGTGGTGCTCGGCTTCTTCCTGCCGCCGGTGTCGATCATCCTGATGACGGCGCCGATCATCCTGCCGCCGCTGCGCGCCGCCAACTTCGACCTGGTCTGGTTCGGCGTGATCATGACCATCGTGATGGAGCTCGGGCTCATTCATCCGCCGGTCGGCCTCAACCTGTTCGTCATCAAGAACATCGCGCCCGACATCTCGCTGCGCGATGTGGTGTGGGGCGTCATGCCCTTCGTGATTTTGATGATCTTCGCCGTGATCGTGCTGTGCGTCTTCCCTGAGATTGCGACCTGGTTCGTCGATCTGGTGATGGGGAAGTAGGAAGACGTGGATGCGCGGTACAAGCCCGCGCATGACGTTGAAGCGTTTTATCCGTTGCCGGCCCTGAGTCCTTGAAACTCCTTCTGTTGTCCCGGTTGGGTTCAATTTGCGCGTCTGGCATCGTGATCACCCGACTTTCTGTGTTGGCTTCGTTCGGACTCGGTAGTTTCGCTCGGGCTCACGGACTTGTTGAGTCAAAGCGCTGCACGACCTCTGGCGCGCGCGCCCCTTGCCGCGCATCAGCATCGGGTCCGGAACCAGAATCCGCAACAACGATCCTGATCAATCCCCGAAATTCCGCCGGCCAGGTGCGAGCTCCCGTTCTGGCCGCAGGTCGCGCCATCGGCCGATCTGATCTTCGTGCCGAAGGATATGAATCTCGATCGCTCCGATCGCGTGTCATCCTCGCCGAGAGATGACGACTGGTGCGCCTGCTTGCAGCGCGTCAGCGCACTCAACCCTGAGTGATGCTCATCCTCGTGTTTTCGTCGAGACATCGCTCAGCAGGTCGGCGCAGACCGCATAGCTCCGACGACCCGACAATCTGGCGGTCGGCTCATTTCCTCCTCACAATAATAATCGGCGAGGGGGGATCAACCCTTCGCATAAAATCGGGGAGGAGACTCGTATGGCACGACAGGCCAACGGGCGGCGGGGATTTTCACGCCGCGATTTCGTCGTCAAGGGCGCGGTCGGTGGCGCCGCCTTGGTTGCTGGCGCGGGAAGCGCGAACGCCGACCGAGGCGACGGCGGGGACGGGCCGGCCGATCTGGTGCTGGTCAATGGCAACATCCTCACGCTCGACGCGCATAATACGACCGCAGGGTCGATCGCGATCACGAACGGACGGATCACCGCGGTCAATCGCGACGGGCACGGGATGGGGAACGCCACTCAGATGATCGATCTGAGGGGAGCGACCGTCATTCCGGGCCTGAACGATTCGCACATCCACTTCATCCGTCTTGGAATCGACCCCGGCTACGGCGTGCGCGACATCGAGGTGGCGCAGTCGATCGGGGAGGTGCAGGCGATCATCGCCAACCGTGCGAGAACCGTGCCGGCGGGAGCGTTCATCACCTGCATCGGCGGTTGGAATCGCAACGGGCTCAGGGAGGCCCGTCTGCCGAGCGTTGCCGAGCTCAATGCCGCCGCCCCCCGCAACCCGGTCTATCTGGTCGAGTCCGGCGGCGGCAATGCCGGCGTCACGAACACGGCCGGAGCGGCGTTCTTTACCGGGAAGGGCGTCGCGGTGAACCCCGACGGGACGGTCGGCAATACGACGAACGCCAAGAACGCGCTCGTCGCGGTCCAGACCGACGCCGACCGGCTGCGGAGCACGGCGGAAGCCGTCGACCATGCCACGGGCCTGGGACTGACGACGGTCCAAGACATGGGCGGGCTCGTCGGGTTGAGCTCTTATGCCGCCTCGCTGCAGCTATGGAGCGAGAAAAAGCTGAACATGCGCATCCGCTTCTTCAACTGGAGCGGCGACGATCCGGGCATTTCCGAAATGGAGGCTCGGATCGCAAACCAGCTCAATCAGCTCGGGGACGGCCGCTATCGCCCTGTCGGCGTCGGCGAGCGCGTGCACAACACGACCACGGACCCGATCAACATCACAGCCTACCAATTTGCCGCGCAGAACGGCTGGACGCTGACGCAACACTCGCTGACGCCCACCGAGGTCGCGTTTCACATCGGCGCCTACCAACAGGCGGCCCAATCCGGCCCAATCGACAAGCTGCGCTGGTCGCTGTGCCACGTAGACCCGATCACCGACGCGGAGATCGCGCAGGTCAAGGCATTGGGGATCGGATTGAACATCCAGGGCTACGGCTACATTCGGCCGGCGGGAGCAAACTCGGGGCCGCCGTTCCGAAGCTTGGTTTCGTCGGGCGTCCCGCTCGGTGCGGGCACCGACGCGACCGTCGTCGGACCGATGGACCCATGGCTGATGATGTCGTTCATGACGACCGGCACGAACAACGCCGGGCAGTTCGCGGGCATGCCGGGACAGCAAATCTCCCGTCTTCAGGCCCTGCGGATGTACACGAGCGGCAGCGCCTATCTGTCGTTCGACGACGACAAGATCGGCACGATCGAGGAGGGCAAGTCGGCCGACCTGGCCGTGCTCTCGACCAACCCGCTCTACGCGGACGAGCAATCGTTCCGGCGCATCACCTCGAATCTCACGTTGGTCGGCGGCAAGATCGTCAACCAAAATGGGCCGTTCGCCAATCTCAGAAATAAGCAGTGAGGTCGAGTGGGCCGCAGGCCCGCGAAATGTTCTCCAGTCGTAGCGGCAGGCCGTTGGAATGTAACCGATCGCCTGCCGCACGCCCCACCAGCGCGGAGCCCGCACTGGGCGCGCATACATTCGTGCGGACACGGACGGGAGCGGATCACGCTCCCACCGGCCGCAGCCGCTTCACGGCCGGTGGCAGTTTCGTCTCGAGCCAGGTCGCGATCGCGGTCTGGCGCCGATAGTAGAGCAATCCGGCGGCGATCACGCCGACGCCGATCAGCGACAGCGCGAACGGAAAGAGCAACGAGTCGCGAAATACCTTGTTGGCGAGGTCGCCGAGGTAGAACGAGATGCCGATCACGCCGAACACCGCATAGACGCGCCGATCGAGGAACACCGCCGCGAAGAGCAGCAGCACGTTCATGGCGCAATAGAGCGCCTTGTCGAGTGCCGTACCGCCCGACGTGGAGCTGATCGCACCCCAGAAGGCGAACATGCCGAACAGGTGCAGCCAGAAGGCAAAATCGCCGCGCCGCCGGCAGTCGACGATCCACGCGATGACGAGCGTCGCGAGGCCGAACCAGAGCGAGATCTGCCGGCGCAGGTCCCAGTCCGCATCGGCTTTGCCTGCGATCCAGGGCGCCAGATCCATCGACATGAACCAGAGCGCGACGCCGATGATCACGACGATAAAGGGGAACGGATAGAAGCGCAGAGCGATTAGCGCAGCCACGATCGCGGCGATCTCCATGAAGATCCAGCTGCCTTTGACCCAGATATAGAAATCGTGAACGGTCCCGGGCTTGCCGAACTCGCCCCACAGGCCGAGTGCATCCTGGATGCCATAGACCGTGAGCGGCGCCATCGAGACCGCGACCGCGATCAGGAGGCCGCCTGGGGTCCGCAGGCCTTTCATATGCCACAGATGATGCCCTGCCGCCGTGAAAGCGGCGGCATAGATCAGCGCAGTCGTGGCGAGCGCCTGCCCGCCCATCTGTGAGAAGGCCAGCGTCGAGAACAGGCCCATCGCGGTCATCACGATGAGGGCGCCCGCATACCAGAGAAGGTGCGCGACATCGAAACGCGGCGCCGGCGCGGCTTCGCCGGCGGCGGAACCACCGCGCGTGCGCAGAAATTCGAGCAGCCGGGCGAGTTGCGTGCTCTCGAGCAAGCCGGCCACTTCGGCGGCGCGCAAATCGGACTCCGTATAGGCCATGGGCGCGTTTCTCCGGGCAGCCGCAGTGGTGCCACCGAGTTTTGGTCGGCAGCCTGCCTTGGAAGGTTCAAATCGCGGCCAAAAAGAGCGCGGGCGGCGCCACGTCCGAGATGGTAGCGACTCGAAACAAGCGCCCCATCCTTCGAGACGTGCCGCACGAGGACGTGCAACGTTCCTCAGGATGAGATCTGTCGTGAGGAGAGTCTGTGAGAGAAAGACGCTGCTCACCCCTCGCCAATCTCCTTCAGGATCTCGGCCGTGTGCTCGCCGAGCTTCGGGGCGGGGCGCGGCGCCGCCATCGGCGCGCCGTCGATCATGATCGGGGTGCGGATGCCCGGGATGGTGCCGGACTTGGCGTCGGCGCTCGGGATATCGAGCTTCATGCCGCGATGCTTGACGTGCGGGTCGTTGAAGACCTGTTCGAGGTTGTTGATCGGGCCGGCCGGCACGCCGACCGCCTCGAGCTTCTCCAGGATGTCGGCGCTGGTGCGCTGCGCGGTCAGCGTCGTGAGCTTGCCGACGATCTCGGCGCGTTGGCTGAGCCGCGCCTTGTTGTCGATGTAAGCCGGGTCTTTTGCCAACTCGGGCGCGCCCAGCACGGCGCACAGCTTCTGATACTGGGTGTCGTTGCCGGTCGCGATGATGATGTAGCCGTCCGATACCGGGAAGACCTGGTAGGGCACGATGTTCGGATGCGAATTGCCGATGCGGCCCGGCACCTTGCCTGACGCGAGGTAATTGAGGCCCTGGTTGGCAAGCACGCCGACCGTCGAGTCGACCAGCGCGGTGTCGACATAGCCGCCGCGGCCGGTGCGCTCGCGCTGCGCCAGCGCCGCGAGAATTCCGATCACCGAATACACGCCCGTGAATATGTCCGACACCGGCACGCCCGACCGCGTCGGCTCGCCGTCCGCCATGCCGGTGATGCTCATGAACCCACCCAGGCCCTGTGCCATCAGGTCGTAGCCGGCGCGCGCCGCATAAGGCCCGTCCTGGCCGAAGCCGGTGACCGAGCAGTAGACCAGCCGCGGGCAGTCCGGCGCGAGGCTCTTGTAATCGAGCCCGAATTTGGCAAGCCCGCCGACCTTGAAGTTCTCGATCAGAACGTCCGAGCGCGCCGCGAGCTTCTTGACGATCCGCTTGCCGTCCTCGGTCTCGAAGTCCGCCTCGATCGAGCGCTTGCCGCGGTTGGTGCCATGGAAATAGGCGGCGCCGAGATGCCCGTCCTTGCCCTCGATGAACGGTGGCCCCCAGCCGCGCGTATCGTCGCCGGTGCGGCTGCGCTCGACCTTGACGACATCGGCGCCGAGATCGGCGAGGATCTGGCCAGCCCAGGGGCCCGCCAGGATGCGGGCGAGCTCGAGAACGCGTAGACCGGACAACGGGCCAGCCATCGATTGGTTCCTCTCTACGTATCAGCGTCAGGAATGGGTGATATCCGGGGCTCTCTGTGGCTTGCGGACGTGAATTTGTCTATACCTGAGCCATTCCGGGGTAAGCGCGTTCTTTCGCATTTTCCGGCGAACGCCGGGGCGGTTTCGCCGTTGAAGACGCGGCCGGGAATCTGATTGGCTGGGGCGAATCGGATCGACGGTACCCGCACGATGGCGGCTCCGCGGTGCGAACGGAAAGATGGGCGCGAATGAACACGTCGTTTTTTGGCGAAATGCTGCAGACCATCTCGGAGCGCGGGCGGGCGCTGGTCGAGCGCACGCGCGGCCGGCGGGGCCCGGCTGAGCGCTCGGACAGCCTTATCGACCTGTGCGAGGACCTCGTCTCAGTGCGCGGCGAGGCCTCCGGCACCGCGCTCGCGCGCGATATTTTGCTGCGCTTCTCCGAGCTGACCACCGGTCCGCGCATCGCGTTTTTCGAGGCACTCGCGCACCGCTTCGGCCCGGACGACAAGCGCATCGCCGCCGCGGTCGAGGCTTGGCAGAAGGCCCCGAGCGACGCCACTGCCGCCGAGCTGCACCACGCCGCCGAGCCGCGCCGCCAGGAGCTGTTTCGCCGCCTCAACATGGCGCCGGGGGGCACCCGGTCGCTGGTCGCGATGCGCGAGAAACTGATGAACGCGCTCGACCATCGCGAGGACCTTGCCGCGGTCGACGCCGATTTCGTCCACCTCTTCTCGTCCTGGTTCAACCGCGGCTTCCTGGTGCTGCGGCGGATCGACTGGTCGACGCCGGCGAGCATCCTGGAGAAGATCATCCAGTACGAAGCGGTGCACGAGATCAACGACTGGCGGGACCTGCGCGCGCGCATCGATCCGCTCGACCGGCGCTGCTACGCCTTCTTTCATCCGGCGCTCAACGACGATCCGCTGATCTTCGTCGAGGTGGCGCTCACGCGCGAGATCGCCGACGCGATCCCGCCGATCCTCGCGCCCAAGCGCGAAGTGATCCCGACCGATCGGGCGACCACCGCGGTGTTCTATTCGATCTCCAACTGTCAACGCGGCCTCGCCGGCGTGTCGTTCGGCAGCTTCCTGATCAAGCAGGTGGCGGCGGAAATCACCCGGGAGCTGCCCAAGCTCACGACCTTCGTGACGCTCTCGCCAGTGCCTGCCTTTGCGAAGTGGCTCAAGCGCGAGCTCGGGCAAGATGTATCGAATGCGATCGACGCGGACGATCGCGCCGAGCTCGCCGCGCTCGACGGCGGCCTGTGGGCCAAGGACGAGGCCGCGTCCGAGCGTCTGCGCGAGCCGCTGATGCGTGCCGCCGCGACCTATTTCCTCACGGCCCGCACGCGCACGCGCGCGCCGGTCGATCCGGTCGCGCGCTTTCATCTCGGCAACGGCGCGCGACTCGAGCGCATCGACTGGCTCGGCGACCCCTCGCCGAAGGGGATCGCGCAGTCCTACGGCATTATGGTCAACTATCTCTACGACCTCGACGACATCGAGAAGAACCATGAGGCCTATGCGGGCAGCCGCACCATCGTGGCGTCGAACGCGGTGAGAAAGCTCGCGCGCCCGGTGCGCGACCTCGTTCCGGTGGCGGAATGACGGCGCGCGCGTCGCATCCCGCATAAAGCGCCGAAGCCGCGGCCATGATCGTGCTGGCGGCGAAAGTTCTTCTCGGGACGGCGCTCTACGTCGCGGTGCTGTGGGAGGCGCGGCGCAATCCCCGCGCCGCCGGGATGATGCTGACGTTCCCGACGCTCAACGGCATCAGCATGCTCATGACGCAGCCCGCCGATCTCGAGCCGATCGTCGCCTCAATGCTGCTCATGCCGATTGTCAACGGATTGTTCTGCGCGATCTATCTTGCGGCGTTCGAGCGCGCCGTTCGTGCCGGCCAGGCGCCGGCGGCGTCCTCCGCAAGGCTGCTGACCGTGATCGCCGGACTATGGTTCGTGATCGCGTGGCTGATTACCCGCCGTCTCTGGGGTATTCCGGCCGCGAACCAGATCGCCTACCTGTCAGCTGCGGGGGTGGGCGGTTTTGCGCTGACGTGGGCCTTCCCGGCGCGCCGGCCGAAGGCGCAGCCGGCCGTTTCGTCTGCGCCGCAGGATCCTCCCATGTGGCACAACTGGCGCCGCGTCGCGCTCTTCGCCGCTGCGCTGTCCTGCGTGCTTCTCGCCGACAAGGTGGGTCATTCGCCCGCGCTGCTGGGCGTGCTCGCCGCGCTGCCGCTCGTTGCCTTCCTCAGCCTGCACACGATCGCGAGCGATCGCACACGCTCGCCCGCGGCGCGCCGCGAGGATCTCGCCGCCATGGGAAACGGCGTCTGGCTGGGGCCGGCGGTCGCCATCGCATTCATCGTCGGCTTTTGGCGCTGGCTCGCCGCAATCGCGAACCACCTCGATGGCGCGCGCTACCTTGTCGTCGGCATGCTCTCGCTGTTCGTCGGCTGGGGCTTGTGCCTCGTCGCGATCTGGGGATGCGAGAAGCTGCTGCGCCGCGCGTCGTCGCGGGCGGCTTGAGTCGGGGCGCGATTCCAGCCCTTACGACTTCCCGTACACCGGCACGATCGCGCCGCGCGTCACCTTGTTGTCGGGCGAGGCGAGAAACAAGATCGTGCGAGCGACCTCTTCGACCTTCGGCCAGGCGGCGTGGTCGGCCTTGGGCATGTCCTTGCGGTTGGTCGGCGTGTCGAGGACCGAGGGCGCGATTGCGTTCACCAGGATGTTCTTGTCCGCGACCTCCTCGGCGAGTGCCATCGTCAGCGTCGCGACCGCGGCCTTGCTCGCCGCATAGGCGGTCATATTGGCGCCGGTGCGGCCTTCCAGCGCCGGGCGCGCCGCGACATTGACGATGCGGCCGCCCTCCGCCGATTGCGTCATCGCCATGACGGCGGCGCGGCAGCACAGGAAGCAGCTCGTGAAGTTCATGTCGATCTGCTGGCGCAGCGTCGCGACCATGGTCTCGCCGATCGGCGCATAGGCGAAACCGCCCGCAATGTGGATCGACGCCCATAACGCGGGCACGCCCGCATAGACGCGGGCGACCGCCGCCTCGTCGGCAAGATTTCCGCCGTTGACCAGGCTGACGCGCGCGTGGCCGCGATGCGGGAAGCGCGCCGCCTCGGCCTCGGCGAAATAGGGCACGTGGCAGGTTGCGCCCGCTTCGAGCAGGGTGCCGACGACCGCGCTGCCGAGCGCGCCTGTGCCCCCGGTGACGATCACGTGCCGATTGTCGTAGAGCATGGCGTTACCTCGTCGAGCGTGATCCCGAAAAGCCTGCCCGCGACTTGACGCGGGTGGTCACTCGTTATCGGAAAAGATCATGCATCAATAACAAGCCGAAGCGTCGGGCGGATAATAAAGGTGCTTGTCACACTTTGGTGACGTGGCCAGTGAAACGCGACCGGTACCTTGATTCAAGGCGGTTCTGTCTTGAGCGAACCCGTCTTCGGTTCCATGCTGGGCCGGAGTACGAATCATCAGGGGCCCTATGGCCGACTACGATCTCGCCATTATCGGCGGCGGCATCAACGGCGCCGGTATAGCGCGCGATGCGGCGGGGCGTGGCCTCAAGGTACTGCTCGTCGAGCAGAACGACCTGGCCTCCGGCACCTCGTCGGCTTCAACCAAGCTCGTCCATGGCGGACTACGCTATCTCGCGTTCGGCGCCTTCCACCTGGTGCGCGAGGCGCTCGCCGAGCGCGAGGTGCTGATGCGCATCGCGCCTTATCTCGTCCATCCGATGCGCTTCGTGCTGCCGGCCGAGGCGGGCGATCGCCCGGCCTGGATGCTGCGGATCGGCCTCATGCTCTACGACTGGATCGGTGGGCGCCGCACGCTGCCCGGCCGCCGCACGGTCGACTTCGGCGTCGATCCGGTGGGCGCGCCGCTCAAGCGCAACTTCACCTACGGCTTCGAATACTCCGACTGCGCGGTCGACGATGCGCGTCTCGTCGTCGTCAATGCGGTCGACGCGGCGTTGCGCGGCGCCACCATCCGCACCCGCACGCGCTGCGTGAGCGCCGAACGCGGCGCCGAATGGACGCTCATGTTCGACGCGCGCGGTCGCCGCGAGGTCGCGACCGCGCGCGTGCTGGTCAACGCGGCCGGGCCCTGGCTCGCCAGCGCCGCCGAGACCGTGCTGCGGCTCGAGCGGCCGCTGCCGGTGCGGCTCGTCAAGGGCAGCCATATCGTGGTCAAGCGCATGTTCGAGCACGACCGCGCGTACATCCTGCCGAGCCCCGACGGCCGCGTCGTATTCGCGCGTCCGTTCGGGCCGGATTTCACCTTGATCGGTACGACCGACGAGGACTTCGTCGGCGATCCATCCGCCGCGACCGTCGAGCCGCGCGAGGTCGAATATCTGTGCGACGTGGTCAACGGCTTTTTCCGCGCCGCCATTGCGCCGCCCGATGCGGTGTGGGCCTTCGCGGGCGTGCGTGCGCTTTACGACGACGGCAAGAGCAGTGCGAGCGAGACGACGCGCGAGTATCTGCTCACCCTTGATCGCGGCGGCGACCGCGCGCCGCTGCTCACGGTCTATGGCGGCAAGATCACCACCTATCGCCACCTCGCCGAGACCGCGATGACCAAGCTGGCGCAGGTTTTTGCCGACGTGCGGGCGCAAACCCCCTGGACTGCCGGCGAGCCCCTGCCGGGCGGCGATTTCGCGCCCGGCAGCGATGACGACGTCGTGACGCAGGTGCGCCGCACCCGGCCGTTCCTCGGGCAAGCGCATGCGCGCCGGCTGGTCGCCGCCTACGGCACGCGGGTGAAGCTCGTGCTCGAGGGGGTCGCGCGCGAGGCGGACATGGGGCCCCGTTTCGGCGCCGATCTCACGGGCATCGAGCTTCGCTATCTCATGCGGTACGAGTGGGCGCAGACCGCCGACGACGTGCTGTGGCGGCGCAGCAAGCTCGGGCTGCACCTCTCGAAGGATGACGCCGCCGCGGTCGAGCGGTTCATGACGGGCG
>DASXCK010000069.1:0-8261 GCA_036491235.1 Xanthobacteraceae bacterium
ACGCCGCCGTGGCCGAGCGGCACCAGGATGAAGCCCGAATAGCTGATGATGGCGAGCGGCGGTCCGCCCGCGAGCGTCAGCAGGACGGCACGCCACCAGCCGACGCCGCTGAACGCCTCGCCGCGGCCACGCAACACCAGCGGCAGCAAGAAGAGGCCAGCCCAGGCGAAGCGATGCAGCGCGAGATCGGCAGGCGAAAAGCCGACCGCGATACCGTGGCGCGCCGCGACGAATCCGGCTGCCCAGCAGAACGCTGCGCCGGTGCCACACGCGACGCCGAGGAAGGTCGGCGACGGCCGCACGATCGAGAAGCGCACAAACCGACTCACGCGACGCTCTCTCGCCGTATCCACGCGTGCGTGAGTGCGCGGACGGCCGGCAGCCCGAATTGCCAAGGCTTCCGCCGCAGTCCATGCTGCGCCGCATGGCAGACGAACCGCAGGGAGGATCGGGCGTGCCGCCGGGACAGGCGCGCGAGCGCACCCGCGTGGTCGCGGTCGGCGACGTGATGGTCGAGCTCGCGCGCGGCGGCGACGGGCGCTTCGGCATCGGTTGCGGCGGCGACGCGTTCAACACCGCGATCTATCTCGCGCGCGCCGGCGCCGAGGTCGCGTTCGCGACCGCGCTCGGCGACGACACTTATTCGGACGGCATCCTGGCGCTGGCCGCCGCCGAGAACGTCAGGCGCGACCTGATCCTGCGCGTGCGCGGCCGCACGCCGGGCCTCTGCCTCATCGACAACGACGCGAGCGGCGCGCGACGGCGGCATCATTGGGACGACGCCGCGCCCGCGCGACACCTGTTCGAGCTCAGCGAATGGCCGCACATCGCCGAGGGCCTTGTCGGCGCACGGCTCGTCTATTTCTCCGGTATCACGCTCTCGCTCTACACGAACGTGGGGATCGGCCGCTTTTTGGTGGCGCTGGAAATGGCGCGCAAGGCGGGCGCCCGCGTCGCCTTTGACGGCAATTTCCGGCCGCACGGCTGGAAGGGCGACGTCGGCCGCGCCCGCACGGTGTTCGTCGAGGCGCTCAAGCGGGTCGACCTTGCGCTGCCGACCTACGACGACGAGGCGATCCTGTGGGGCGACCCGAGCCCGGAAGCGACGGTCGAGCGCCTGCAGGCCTTCGGCATTCCCGAGGTGGTGGTGAAGAACGGGCCGAACAGCGCCCTCGTCGCGGCGAACGGAAAGCACGAGCATGTGCCGGTGCCCGAGGTGGTCGAGGTCGTCGACGCCATGGCGGCGGGCGACGGGTTCAACGCCGGCTACCTCGCGGCGCGCCTGCGAGGCACGGCACCGCTCGATGCGGCGGCGGCCGCGCACAAGCTCGCCGGCCAGGTGATCCGCCACCCCGGCGCGATCATGCCGCGCGCGGGCGCCGCTGTGCACTGAGACGGCGCCGCGCAGCGCGGCCGCGACCCTGCGGGCGGCAGAAATTCCGGGTTCCTGGCCGCGATGAACCCCACGCCTTGTCCGTATTTCACCAAGGCCGACACCCTGGCGCTCCTGCCGGAGCAGAACGTCGCGGAGGCCATCAAGGACGGCTTCTTCCGCGCTTATGGGCTCAAAATCCCTTGAGCACGCGGCGTGGGCGCGGACCGACCACGCGCTCACGGACGGCCTATCAGCATGGCGCCCAAGGCGGCAAGGAAAGGCACCGGGACCGAGCACACGACGCGTAGCCACACGACGTTGGCGGGCATCGCCACGACCTCGTAGCTCGCGACGCGCTGGATCGCGAACAACGCCCAGGCGGTCGTGTAGGCGATCACCTGAGGCGCGGCCGCGCCGCTCTTCAGAGCGGCGACGCCGACCGAGAAGCCGACCACCGGACCGCCCGGCGTGAGCGCGCCGGCAACCGCCGCGATGGCTGTGCCGAAGAGGCCGGACTTCGGCCCGAGCAGCCCGCCCAGCACTTCGGGCGGCAGCACCGCCGCGACATAGCCGGAGCCGACGACACCGATCGCGACGCGCGGCGTAAGTCGCAGGAAATCGAGGAAGCCTTCCCATACGCCGGTCTTCACCAAGCCGCTGCCGCCCCGCAGCGCGGCGACCGCCGCCAGCACCGCCACAATGACCCAGAGCAACGCGCCGACGACCAGCGCCATCATATCTTGACCCCACGCGTCGCGACGACCCTGGCGACGTAGCGCCCAAGCAGGCCGACGATGATGGGAAACGCCGGCGCGACGGCCATGCGCCAAAGGACGAAGTTCGTGCCGAAGAACGGCAGCTCCCAGACCAGCGCGCGGGCGTAACCGAGCAGCGTCCAGCTGGTGACGAAGGCGAGCGCCGCGCCGACATCGGCGCCGGCAGAAAGAAAGGCTCCCGCCACCGGGTACACGGTGACGGGCCCACCCGGCATGATGACGCCCGCAAAGGTCGCGATGAGGAGGCCGAAGAAGCCCGACTCGCGGCCGACCAGCCGCGCCACCATCTCGCGCGGAATGAGCAGGGTCGAGAACACGCCGATCAGGCAGCCAGCCGCCATCTTGGGCAGAATATCGACGAAGATGTGCACGTCGCCGAGAAAGACAGCGATGAAGCGGTCCCAACCGTCGCGCACATAAACCACGGCGGCGGCCGTGAGCATGCAGGCCGTGATCAGCGCGGTCGACCAGTCGAAGGTTTTGCGGCGAAGACGCTTCAATGGGCGGTGATCCGGTTTGCCGACCGAAAATACCACCTCCTTATCATGGCCGCTGACGCGCCGTTCAAGCCGCCCGCCTGCATGGGAGCGATGCGGGCTACCGAATCGAAACGGGGACGGCTGCGGCCGTCCCCGTCAGGACCGTACGAGACGAACTCGAGATCAGCCGATCGGCACGGCCACGAAGTGCGGCGCGGCGTCGGCGGTCTTCACCTGCATCAAGATCTCGTGCCGGCCGGACTTTTGCGCGGCGGCGAGCGCGTCGCGCACCTCGTCCGGGCGCGAGACCTGCTTGCCGCTGACCATCAGGATCACGTCTCCGGTCCGCAAGCCGTGCTGGGCCGCGGGCCCGGACGGATCAACGCCCATCACGACCACGCCCTGGTCGCCGGAACCCGCGACGTCGCGCGCCGGCGCAAGCTGCACGCCGAGATGCGGCACGCCGTTCTCCGCCGCCGAGTGCTGCTCCGTATCGGACCTGGCCTGCCGCTGTTCGGCGGGCATCTGACCCAGGGTCACCGATACGTTCTGACTCTTTCCATCACGGACGATGTCGAGCTTCACCGACGTGTCCGGCGCTGTCGCGCCGATTCGGCGTGCAAGGTCACGCGAGTCCTTGATCGGCTGGCCGTCCATCGCGGTGATCACGTCGCCCGCCTTGATGCCCGCCTTGGCGGCCGGGCTGTCGGGCTGCGCCGCGTCGACGATCGCACCCTGCGCCTGCTTGAGGCCGAGGCTTTCGGCAATGTCGGCCGTCACCGGCTGCACCTGCACGCCAATCTGGCCGCGGGTCACCTTGCCGTGGTCCTTGAGCTGAGCGACGACGAGCTTGGCAGTCTCGGCCGGGATGTCGAAGCCGATGCCGACCGAGCCGCCGGACGGCGAGAAGATCGCGGTGTTGACGCCGATCACGTTGCCCTCGGCGTCGAACGCCGGGCCGCCCGAGTTGCCCTTGTTGATGGGCGCATCGATCTGGATGTAGTCGTCGTACGGACCGGCGCCGATGTCGCGCCCGCGTGCCGACACGATTCCCGCCGTCACGGTGCCGCCGAGGCCGAATGGATTGCCGACCGCGACGACCCAATCGCCGACGCGCGGCGGGTTGTTGGCGAACTTCACGTAGGGAAACTCCCCGTTGCTGTCGACCTTGATGAGCGCGAGATCGGTCTTCGGATCAGTGCCGATCACCTTGGCGGTATAGGTCTTGCCGTTGTCGGTCGTGACCTGCACGGAACTCGCATGATCGACCACGTGGTTGTTGGTCACCGCGTAGCCGTCCGCCGAGATGAAGAAGCCGGAGCCTTCGCCGGTGATGACCTGACGCGGCCGCATGCCGTTCGGAATATTGGAGAAGCCGAACTGCTGAAAGAACTTGTCCATCGGCGCGCCGCGCTGCGGCCGAATCGAGTTGCCATCGCCCGCTCCGTTCGTCGCGTCCTGGTCCTGCTTGATCTTGACGCGCACCGAGATGACGGCGGGCTTCACCTTGCTGACCAAGTCGGCGAAGCCGACGGGATGCTGCGGGCTCTGCGCGGGCACCGACTCGGCGGCCTGCGCGGGCGAGCCGAAACCGGTCATCCGGTCGAAGCCGCCCGGCCCGACGACCAGGACGGTCGCGGCAATCGCCGCAACCGAGGCCATCAGCGTGAAGCGGCGTGCCGTCAGGCGGCTCGGCGGACGGGAAACGTGAAGGTCGTTCGGGTTCATGATTGTCTCCGTAGGCGTGAAATGCGGGTGGCTGCACCATGCGACCTGCGGCGCAGCCCACTCAGTTGTTCAACGCATTAATTGGCGAAGCGGCGTTACGATTTCCCGTCCGCAGAATTAATTCGCGGAAAGGAACAAGGCCTGCGGCAAATCGCGCGGGGCGGGAACAAGTGCAGCGTCATGCCCGGCCTTGTGCCGGGCATCCACGTCTTAAGGAGCGTGCAGCAAGAGAAAGACGTGGATGGCCGACACGCCCGGCCATGACCGGCACGCCCTCACTCCATCGCGGTGAGGCCGAGTTTGTCCATCAGGACGCGATCGCGGTCGCGGCCGGGATTCGGCGTGGTGAGAAGCTTCGGCCCGCAGAAGATCGAGTTGGCGCCGGCGACGAAGCAGAGCGCCTGCGTCTCCTCGCTCATCTGCTCGCGGCCGGCAGACAAGCGAACCACCGAGGCCGGCATGCAGATGCGCGCGACCGCGATGGTGCGCACGAACTCGATCGCGTCGAACGCCTTGGCGGTCGCGAGCGGCGTGCCCTCGACCTGCACCAGCATGTTGATCGGCACCGACTCGGGGTGGCGCGGCAACGTCGCGAGCGCGACGACCATGCCGACGCGGTCCTCGCGCCTCTCGCCCATGCCGACGATCCCGCCGCAGCACACGTTGATGCCGGCCGCACGCACATGGTCGAGCGTGTCGAGCCGATCGCGATAGATGCGGGTGGTGATGATCTCGCCGTAGAACTCGGGCGAGGTGTCGAGATTGTGGTTGTAGTAGTCGAGGCCCGCGTCCTTGAGCCGGCGCGCCTGGGTGTCCGTGAGCATGCCGAGCGTCGCGCAGGTCTCGAGCCCGAGCGCCTTGACGCCCGCGACCATGGCGCAGACCTGCTCGATATCGCGGTCCTTCGGATTGCGCCAGGCCGCGCCCATGCAGAAGCGGCTCGCGCCCGCATCTCGCGCGGCGCGTGCCTCGGCGACCACGGCGGCGGGCTCCATCAGCTTTTCGGCCTTCACGCCGGCCTCGTAATGGGCGCTTTGCGGACAATAGGCGCAATCTTCCGGACAGCCGCCGGTCTTGATCGAGAGCAGCGTCGAGATCTGCACCTCGCGCGGATCGAAGTGCAGCCGATGAATCCGCTGGGCGTGGAAGATCAGCTCGGGAAACGGCAGGTCGAACAGCGCGCGCACCTCCGCGCCCGTCCAATCCCGGCGCACGGCGCCCGAGAGATCGGGGGGGATGGAGGCCGGCACGGCCGGCGGGACAATGTGCTGGTCCATGCGGTCACCATGGCGAGCAGGGTCGCGGAATGCAAGCGGGCGCGTCCGCGCGGGCAACTACCTGATCTCCGCCACCTTGAGGTGCTCGGCGCACCGATCTCGCGTTTGCGCGAGATCGGCATTGGTTTGGTGTGCCGAGCCTCGAAGAGCCGCGGAGCTGCCGTTTGTGCACTTGGCGCGCGGCCTCGACCGATCATCCTTTGAGGGCGTCGCTGCGCTCGGCCGCCTCCGGATGACGGGTTTGATTTTTTTAGACGGCGTGGCTCAATCGACGATCGCACCATCGGCCGCCGACGACACGTGACGCGCATATTCCGCCAGCACGCCGTCGCGGTAGCGCGCCTTCGGCGCCTTCCACTTCTTGCGGCGGGCGGCGAGCTCTTTGGCAGGCACATTGACCTGGATCAGGTTCTTGTCGCGGTCGAGCGTGATCGTGTCGCCGTTCTTGACCAGCGCGATGGTGCCGCCGACGAAGGCTTCCGGCGCGACGTGGCCGACGAGCCAGCCCCATGAGCCGCCGGAGAAGCGGCCATCGGTGATCAGCGCAACGTGGTCGAGCAGGCCCTGCCCGACCAGCGCGGCAGTGGGCGAGAGCATCTCGGGCATGCCTGGCCCGCCCTTTGGGCCCTCGTAACGGATCACGATCACGTCGCCCGGTTTGATCTTCTTCGCCAGGATCGCCTTGAGGCAGGCGGGCTCGGAATCGAACACGCGTGCAGGTCCGGTGAACAAGGGGTGCTTGATGCCCGAAGTCTTGGCGACGCAGCCTTCGGTCGAGAGGTTGCCCTTGAGGATCGAGAGATGGCCGCGGGCATAGAGCGCCTTGTTCCACGGCACGATCACGTGCTGATCCTCGCGCGGCTCGGACGGCACGTCGGCAAGCTCCTGCGCAATGGTGCGGCCCGTCACGGTCATGCAGTCGCCGTCGAGCCGGTCGTGGTCGAGCAGCATCCTCATCACCTGGGCGATGCCGCCGGCGCGATGGAAATCGACCGCGACGTATTTGCCCGAGGGCTTGAGATCACAGATCACCGGCGTGCGTTTTGCCACCTTCTCGAAGTCGTCGATGTCCCAGCGCACACCCGCCGCCTTGGCGATGGCGAGGAAGTGCAGTACCGCGTTGGTCGAGCCACCGGTTGCCATGACGATGGCGATCGCGTTCGCCAGGGACTTGCGGGTGATGATGTCACGCGGCTTGAGATCGAGCTCGATCGCCTTGATCAGCACCTGCGCGGCGCGGTCGAGCGAGTCGATCTTTTCCTGGTCCTCGGCGGCCATCAGCGGCGTGTCGATGAGGCCGAGGCCCAGCGCGGCCGCGGCGGTCGCCATGGTGTTGGCCGTGTACTGCGCGCCGCACACGCCAAAACCCGGACAGGCATGGCGCTCGATGCCCTCGAAATCCTCGCGCGACATCTTGCCGGCGCTGTACGCACCGACCGCCTCGAACGCGGAGACGACGGTCAAGTCGTTTCCCTTCCACCTGCCCGGCTTGATGGTGCCGGCGTCGACATAGAGCGAGGGCACGTTGCAGTAGGCGAGGCCCATCAGGGCGCCGGGCTTGTTCTTGTCGCATCCCGCGATCGCGATCAGACCGTCCATCTGGTGGCTGCCCCAGCCGATCTGGATGCAGCGCGCGATCTCTTCGCGCGACGGCAGCGAATAGCGCATGCCCTCGGTGCCCATGCTGATGCCGTCCGAGCCGGTCGGAAAACCCCAGGTCTGCGGCATGCCGCCGGCCGTCTTGACCGCCGCGACCGCGCGGTCGACCAGCGAGCCGATGCCGGCATTGCATGGGTTCATGGTCGAGTGACCGTGCGCGATCCCGACGATCGGCTTGCCGAAGTCCGCCGCCGTGAAGCCGACCGGATAGAGCATCGCACGGTTGGCCGAGCGCGCATCGCCTTCGGTGATGACGCGGGAACGCTTGTTGAGTGCCACCTTTGTCTCCTTCGTATCGGGGCCGCGGCCGGACTGAGCCTGTTGGGTAGCTTATTCCCAGCATACTTGGAACAGGATCAGGCCGCGTTGCAAGGCGGCCGGTCGAGCCGCGCGGGAGAGGCTGCGACGACGCGTCAGGATTGCTGCGGCATCTTGCGCTTCCGTGTCGATTTTGCGCGTCGTAGCCTTGCGGGGAAGCGACATCGAGGTCGCGGGAATTTCGTCGAGACGGCCATCGCCCGATGGGGCAATATCGTGCGCACGATCGCAGCTGCGTGATAAAAATAGGACTTCGGAGGGACGCCATGACGACCTATCGCCGACGGTTTCTTCAGCTCGCCGGCGCAGCGGCCGCCGGGCTCGCGGCGCCCCGGCTTGCGCTGGCCGAGACCTATCCGACGCACGCGGTGCGCGTGATCGTCCCCTTCACGGCGGGCGGCCCGACCGACCTGTTCTCGCGCCTGCTCGCCGGCAAGTTGTCGGAGCAAATGGGCCAGCGGTTCTATGTGGAAAATGTCGGCGGTGCCGGCGGCAACATCGGCGCCGGCCGCGCCGCCCAAGCGGCGCCGGACGGATACACGATCTTCATCGACGGCGCGAACTACGTCATCAACCAGTCGCTGTTTCGCCAGGTACCCTACGATCCGTTCAAGAGCTTCGATCCGGTCACCATCGCGGTCACGTCGCC
>DASXCK010000070.1:0-14133 GCA_036491235.1 Xanthobacteraceae bacterium
GATCGAGATGGCGCTCGCATTCGCGTTCGTACATGGGCCGAAGGGTTTTCCGGTGGGCAAGGGCGGCTTCGAATACGTCCTGCTTCTCGGCATCGTCTTGTTCGTCATCGCGATCCGCGGCGGCGGCCCCTACTCGGCCGATCGTGCCATCGGGAAAGAGCTGTAGACAGTAGGTTGGGTCGAGCCCTTGGCGCGACTCACGGAAGAAATGTTGGGTCTCGGCCCAACCTACGCGACCCAACCTACTCCCGCTGCCGCAGATAATCCGGGGTCGGCGGCCCGCCCCAGATGTCGCGCGCACCGGCCCAGACCTTCGGGCGCTGCGGGCGGTCGCGGTGCCAGGGGCGCGGGTCGAAATAGCCGAGCGACTCGTCGAGCATCTTGTCGAGCTCGGTGAACAGCTCGACGATCTGGTCGTCCGGATTGCGGTGATAGGTATAGACGTTGTGGCCGGGCCCGTGCCGGCCCGGCCCCCAGATGATCGGTATGTTTTGGCTACCAAGGAAATCACAGGCGGTCTGCACCTGCGCCCAGTCCTTCAGCTCGAACGCGATGTGATGCATGCGGGTGGTCTTGCCGCGCACGAAATTGACCGTGTGGTGGTCGGGCCCGCAGCGCATGAAGACAAACCAGTCCTCGATCCAGTCGGACACGCGGAAGCCGAGCACGCGGCCGTAGAAATCGGCGTAGGCCTTGGGGTCGTCCACGCAGAACGCGAGGTGTCCGAGCTTGATCGGCCCGATGCCGGCCGGCGCCTTGCGGACGAACGGAGTCGCGGCGGTAAAAACCTCGATGATCGTTCCCTTCGGGTCCGCAAAGGTGATCGCCTGCGCAATGCCGGGGCTCGGATCGGTGCGCATCTCGCAACGCACGCCCTCCGCCTCGAGGCCGCGGCGGACGTGGTCGACATCGGTCTCGGCCGCCGCTTGCAGCGCGATGCGCGCGCAGCGCGGCTCGGCGCCCTTCTCGAGCTGCACCGCGAGGTCACCAACCTTGGTGGCGAGGAAGGCGCGCCCGTCGACGCGCTCAGCAAGCACCAGGCCGACGATGTCGGTGAAGTACTCGACCTGCCGGTCGACGTCAGGCGTCTCGAACGTTGCGTGGCTGATGCGCGTGACCTTGATCATCTCTACTTTCCCTCGTCGAGCCCGACGCCTCTGATGCAATTCCAATAATCCGTGTAGTGCGGCCGGCGCGAGTCCGGAAACATCTCCCGCGCCCAAGGATAGGCGTTGTGCGGCGTCACGAACTCCAGGTCATGGACGAAAAGGTTCTCGATGAGACCCTCGAGCTCGGTATTGCCCTTGGCATGCGCCGTCGCGGCGACCTCGAAGCAAATCCCCACGCGCACACGGTCGCCGGCGAAGATCGCCCGCTGAGCGGCCTTGGCAAGGACGCCGATCTCGCAGCCCACGATCTGCCGCTGCTCGTTCAGCTCGGAGCGCAAGTCCGGCAGGCGCTGCTTGAGCAGTCGCAGGTAGGCGCTCCTGTCCATCATCCCGCCTCCGCCATCATGACCCTTGTCGGCTATTTCTGGCGCCCGCGGCACGCCGTGGCAAGGGCGACGGGTCGCGGTGCGCGCGTCGGCCCCCCTATGCTAGCGTCGGAAGCCAAGCCCCGGGGGCCGACATGACCAAGCTCGCCACCAAGCTCCTCGCCGCCCTGGCGGCTGCGATGCTCGCAACGGCCGCCCATGCGCAAGGCGCCTATCCGGCGCGTCCCGTCACGATGATCGTCCCCTACCCGCCGGGCGGTACCGCCGACCTCCTGTGCCGGATCGCGGCCGACCGGGCGGGCGCGCATCTCGGCCAGCAGGTCATCGTGGAGAACCGCCCGGGCGGTGCCGGCGGACGCATCGGCATCGAGGGCGTGCTGCGGGCGCCGCCCGACGGCTACACGCTCTTGTGCGCGACGCAGCTCAGCTACAGCATCACGCATCTGGTGTTCAAAAAATCGGCCTTCGATCCCCGCAGCCTGATGCCGATCAGCGTGCTCGCACGCTATCCGCTGATCGTGCTGGCGCGGGCGGGGCTGCCCGCGAACGACCTGGCCGGGTTCATCGCGCTCGCCCGCGCCAATCCGGGCAAGATCACCTACGGCCATCAGGGCAAGGGCAATACCGGGCACCTGCTCGGCGAGTTGATGATGCTCAAGGGCCATTTTCGCATGACCGAAGTACCCTACCGAGGCAGCGCGCCGGCGATCAACGACCTGCTCGGCGGCAACATCGACATGGTGCCGGACTATCTGCTCGCCAACAAGCAGAGCATCGACACCGGCAAGCTCAAGCTGCTGGCGACCGGCAGCCGTGAGCGGCTCAAGGACTATCCCAAGGTCGCGACCATCGCTGAGACGCTGCCCGGGGTCTACGCGGACACCTGGATGGCGGTGTCGGCGCCGCCCGGGACGCCGATGGAGATCGCCCGAAAGGTGTCGGATGCGATCGGCCGCGGGTTCCTCGAGCCGGAGATTCATGCACGCATCCTGCGGCTCGAAGCCCAACCCCTCGGCAACACGCCGGACGAAATGCGCAGCATGATCGAGGAGAGCACGAAGACCTGGGCCCCGGTAGTCGAGGCGGCGCACATCACGATCGATTGAGCGCTGGTCCGGCGGCCGGACGTGCCGGCCGGAACCGGCGGACCCATGCGATCGCCCTCTCAAAAGGGCCGCGACGTCGATCATCGCCTCTTCACCGCGCCGCCGGCGGAGGTTACATTCCACCTTAGGCGCGGAGCTTCGCCGGGGGGGATGATCATGAGAACAATTGGGTTGATCGCAGCGATCGGCATCGGGTTGGTGCTCGCAGCGCCTTCCGCACGCGCGCAGGGCAAGGAGCCGGGACCGCCGTCCACGCAAAGCAACCCCAATCCCGTTTTCAATGGCGAATCGGGCCCGCGCGACGTGCCCACCGCGCCGCCCGTGAACAGCCCGATGAACAGCCCCACAAACGCGCCGAGCCCGCCCGCCGAGCAACGCGCCACCACGCCGCCGCCGCCCGAGCGATGGAATTCGGCCGCCGCCGCGATCTGGCGCATTCGCGGCCAGGTGCATGTCGCGATCGGCTATTCGGGTGCCCGGTCGTCGGGAGACGACGCCCGCGAGAGTGCCGTCAAAGCCTGCCGCGATGCCGGCGGGAGCGGCTGCAAGGCGATCGGCGCCTGGAACAGCGGCTGCCTCTACATCACGACCGGCCACTCGCAGAACCGCGCCGGGTGGGGCTCGGGCGCCGACGTCGCGACCGCGCTGAAGAAGTGCCGCGCCTACGGCTTCACCTGCAAGGAGCCGATTGGCGGTTGCGTCAACTGACGCGCCGCTACGCGTAAGGGTTCGCAAGAGCGCCCTGCTGACGACCGCGTATCGCAAATGGCGAGTTGCGAATAGCGAGTAGAATTTGATCTATTTGCTATTCCCCGTTTCGCCATACGCACGAGTCTCGCAATGCCTAAAATCCGGGTTGGGCTGATCGGCAGCGGATTCGTCGCCGAGCTGCATATGTATGCTTACAAACGCGTGCACGGCGTCGATGCCGAGGTCGCGGCGGTGGTCTCGCGCGGCGAGCATGTCGAAGGCTTTGCCAGAAAGCACGGCATCGCGCAGACGCATCGCGACTACCGGTCGCTGCTTGCCGATCCGGCAATCGACGTCGTCGACATCTGCACGCCGCCTGCCCTGCATGCCGAGATGATCGTCGCGGCTGTGCGAGCCGGAAAGCACGTGATCTGCGAGAAGCCGTTCGCCGGCTATTTCGGAAAGTCAGGCGACCCAGAGCCGATCGGCCAGCGCGTGCCCAAGTCCGTGATGTACGAGCGCGTGATGGCCGACATGGAGCAGACCCGTGCCGCGATCGCCAAAAGCGGCAAGCTGTTCATGTATGCCGAGGACTGGGTCTACGCGCCCGCCATCCAGAAGACCGTCGCGATCATCGAGGCCACCAAAGACAAGATCCTGTTCATGAAGGCGGAGGAGAGCCACAGCGGATCGCACGCCCCCCACGCGGCGCAATGGGCGATGACCGGCGGCGGCTCGCTCATCCGCATGGGCTGCCATCCGCTCTCTGCGATCCTTTATCTCAAGCGGGTCGAGGCTCGCGCGCGCGGCGAGACGATCCGCGTCGTCGACGTGACTGCCGACGTCGGCAACGTGACCGCCGGGCTCGCGCCGCAGGAGCGCAGATACATCTACTCGAAGCCGGTAGACGTCGAGGACTGGGGCACGCTCAGCATGACGTTCTCGGACGGCACCAAGGGCACGATCTTTTCCGGCGACATGATCATGGGCGGCGTGCGCAACCTGATCGAGACCTATACGAGCGGCGGCGCACTGCTCGCCAACATCACGCCGAACAATCACCTCGTGACCTACATGACGAACGAGCGCAAGCTCGCCGACGTCTACGTGACCGAAAAGGTCGACCGCAAGACCGGCTGGCAGTTCGTCTGCCTCGAGGAAGAATGGACGCGCGGCTACCTGCAAGAGATCCAGGACTTCATGGAATGCGTCGCAACCGGCCGCCAACCGGTCGCCGATCTCGAACTCGCCTGCGAGACCACGCGGGTGCAATACGCGGGCTACTGGTCGGCCGACGAAGGCCGCCGGATCAAGCTGGCGTAGCAGCCTCCTACTTCACCGCCGCCGCCTTGAGGATCGGCGTCAGCCGTGCGACCTCGCGCTTGACCAGCGCGGCGAGCGGCGCCGGACCGCGGCGGCTCTTATCGGCAATCGATCCGCCGAGAGCGGCGAAATGTTTGCGCACGGCGGGATCGTCGAGTCCCTGGTCGAGCGCCGCCGCCAGCGCGTCGACGATCGGCTGCGGCGTGTCCTTGGGCGCGAACAGCGCAAAGAACGGGGCGATCTCCCACTGCGGCAGGCCCTGCTCGGCGGCGGTCGGCAGATCGGGCAGCAACGGGTGGCGCTGCGAAGCGGCGATCGCCAGCGCCTTGAGGGTGCCGGCGCGGATCTGCGCCATCTGCCCGATGATCGGATCGCAGAAATAGTCGACCTGGCCGGCGAGCAGCGATTGCGTCGCCGGCGTGCTGCCGGTGAACGGCACCAGCGTCGGATGGATGCCGATCGCGGTGTTGAGCATGAGGCAGCCCACATAGGAGACCGAACCGACGCCGGCATGCGCCATGTTGAGCTTCGACTGGTTCGTCTCGGCGTAAGCGATGAACTCCGTCAGGTTGTTCGGCGCCAGCGTCTTGCGCGTCACCAGCACCTCGGGCAACTCGGCGACGAGGCCGATCGGCGCAAAGTCCGTCTCGGGATCGTAAGGGAGCTTGGGATAGAGCGCCGGCGCGGCGGCGTGCGTTCCCATGTGCCCGACGATCAGCGTGTAGCCGTCCGCCGGCGCGCGCGCCGCGCGGGTCGCCCCGATGGTGCCGCCGGCGCCGTTCACGTTCTCGACGATGAACTGCTGGCCGAGGCGGCGGGAAAGCTGGTCGGCGATGACGCGGCCGGTGATGTCGGCCGGGCCACCCGCCGGAAACGGAACGATGACCGTCACGGTGCGCGACGGATAGGTCTCAGCCGTTGCGGCCGCGACGCCCGCGAGCATCAGGACCGAAAGCGAGAGCAAGAACCGCTTCATCATCATCCCTCCTTGGCGTCCCGGCGCCCGTTCACGACGCTACGCGTCGCTGGGAGCGATGCAGCGCCAACGGACCAGCGAAGTTGTTGAGCCGTGCGTACATCGTCCCTGCGAGTGCGGCGAAGAAGCAGCCGGCTTGTCTCTTGGTTTCTTGGCGGGCTTCAAACCTCGCATATTTTTATGCACATGCCCGTCCACGCCCCGCAGACGTCACGACGCGTTCGCATGCGACCGGATGAGGCCGCGCGGCAGCGTCTCCACAAGAAATATCTTCTACCGCGCTTTTTGCACGGTCAAGGACATGAAGGCCGCAGACGCGGCCAGTCTTGGCAACCGGAAGGCGCTTGAGACCGGCGCGCATCGGTGCAACAACCCGCCAGCAACGGAGGACATCGTCTATGCGCGTCGTCGCGATCGAGGAGCATTTCACGGTCCCGGAACTGGCCAAGCGGATCGACCCGGCCATAGTCAGCCGGCGCGGTTACCGTCCGCGCAATCCGCCGAAGAGCGGCCCCAACCCGCTCTCCTTCCTGCCCGAGATCGGCGAGACGCGCCTGCGGCTGATGGACGAGGCCGGCATCACGGTGCAGGTGCTTTCGAGCACCGGCCCCGGCCCCGATCTCCTGCCTGGCGCCGACGGCATCAAGCTCGCGCGCGACATGAATGATCATCTCGCCGGCGCGGTGGCGCGCAAGCCCGGCCGCTTTGCCGGCTTCGCGTCGCTGCCGATGGCCAGTCCCGACGCCTGCGCGGACGAGCTGCGGCGCACCGTCAAGGACCTGCATTTCGTCGGTGCCATGATCAACGGCACCACCGATGGCCGCTTCCTCGATCACCCGAGCTATGACGGCCTGCTCGCGGCCGCGGTCGAGCTCGACGTGCCGATCTACATCCACCCGCACCTCCCCTCCGAGCCGGTGCGGCAGGCCTATTATTCCGGGCTGCCCGATGGCGCCGGGCGCGTGCTCGAATCCGCCGCCTGGGGCTGGCACCAGGAGACCGCGATCCAGGTGCTGCGCCTGGTGATGGCCGGCACGCTCGACAAGCATCCGAAACTGAAGGTGGTCATCGGCCACATGGGCGAGATGCTGCCCGTGATGCTGCGGCGCATCGACGAGGTCTCGGCGAACGACGTCGACCACCTCAAGCGTCCGCCCAGCCAAGCCATCGTCGATCAGGTGTGGATCACGACCAGCGGCGTCTTCAGCGAGCCGCCGTTCCTCGCCGCACTCACCACCTTCGGAATCGACCGCATCATGTTCTCGGTCGATTACCCATATGCGCCCAATTCGATGGGACGAAAATTCCTCGACACGATCTCGCTCGCGCCGGCCGACATGGCGAAGCTCACGCACGCCAATGCGGACGCGCTGCTGCGGCTCAAGGGTAAATAAGCCCGACCCGCACGCTATCCACGTCATGCCCGGCCCTGTGCTGGGCATCCACGTCTTTCTGGACGAATTGCCGCAAGATAAGACGTGGATGCCCAGCACAGGGCCGGGCATGACGCAGTGATGATTTCTTCAATGTGACCGTGCGCTGATCACTGCAGCGTGATGTGGGCGTCGCGGATGACCTTGCCCCATTTGGCGGTCTCGTCGACGATCAGCTTCTCGTAGTCCGCCGGCGACAGCGGCGTCGGGATGCTGCCCAGAGCTGCGAGCCGCGCCTTGATCTTTGGATCGGCCAGCGCGGCGTTGGTCTCCTGGTTGAGCTTATCGATGATCGCAGCCGGCGTGCCCTTGGGTGCGCCGATGCCCTGCCAGGTGCTCGCCTCGAAGCCCGGCACCGTCTCAGCGACCGTCGGCAGATCGGGCACCGTCTGCGAGCGCTCGGCGGTGGTCACCGCCAGCGCGCGCACCCTGCCGGCCTTGATGGCGGCGATCGACTCCGGCAGCGGGCTGAACATCACCTGCACCTGTCCGCCGATGAGGTCGACCAGCGCCGGCGCGCCGCCACGATAGGGTACGTGCACCATGTCGATGCCGGTCTGCATCTTGAAGAACTCACCGCCCACGTGCGATGCGCTGCCGCTACCGCCCGACGCCATGCTGATCTTGCCGGGATGAGCTTTCACATAGGCGACGAACTCCGCGACGGTCTTTGCCGGAATCGACGGGTTGATCTCCATGACCAGCGGCAGGCGGCTGATCATGGCGATCGGCACGATGTCGCGGATGAAGTTGAAATTGAGATGCGGATAGAGCGTCGCGTTCGTCGTCACCGACTGCGGGACGAGCAGAAGCGTGTAGCCGTCAGGCACCGCATGCGCGACCACGTCGACGCCGATATTGGTGCCGCCGCCCGGCCGGTTCTCGATCACGAAGGTCTCGCCCATGTGGTCGCCGAGCCACTGGCCGATCAGCCGCGCCAGTATGTCGAGCGCGCCGCCCGGCGCGACCGGAACGATGAGGTGCACGGGGCGGGTAGGATAAGTCTCGGCGCGGGCGAGGCGCGAGCCGGCGGCAAGTACAGTTGCGCCGGCGGCAAGGCGCAGAAATCGGCGGCGGTGGGTCAACACATCCTCCCTGAGGCGCCGGGCTGTTCGGCCTTTTGGCGCGCGACTATATCGCCGGCAATACCGGGAAAACATGCGCTCGCGTGACGCGCTTGTAGGATGGGTTGAGCGAAGCGAAACCCATCACTCGGGAGACCAATGCATAGATGATGAGTTTCGCTTCGCTCAACCATCCGACGACTCAATGCTGGAAGTGAAACTCCAGCACGGCGCGGTCGCCTCGGCGGGCGGTGCGCACGCGGTCGGCGTTGCGCTGGATAAGGAAGCCGGCGAGTAGCAGGAGGCCCTGTTCGGTCTCGCGGATTTCTTCATCGCTCGGCCGCTTGTCGGGGATCGTGAGCTCGTCGCCCCGCCAGCTCAGCCGGATATCGAGATTGAACTCGTCGAACGAGGCCTCGATCGACACCGGCCCCTGCACGCTGCAGTGCTCGACGATGCTCTCCTCCGCCTGCGCGGTGCCAAAAATCGCACGCTCGATCACGTCGCGCCGCGCGCCCCAGCGGGCACCCTGCTGCTCGAGGAAGGCGCGCACCGCATCATGGGCGCCCGGCCCGGGCGCGATACCGGCCGTGGCCTTGCTCCGCATACCGATGCGAAAAACGGCGTTGAGGACGAGCGCGATGATCAGGCCGGTGACCAGCCCGGAGCTCAAGAACGGCGCGAGCGCGGTCGGCGCGCTGTTGTAGAGCGCCGGGAATATCTCGTGGCCGAGGCTCAGCGTGAGCGCGATGCCGATGATGAACGTGCGCCGCGCGTCGAGCAGGCGGCTGGTGATGATCTGCAGCCCGCTGATCATGATGAAGCAGCCGGTGAAGAGGAACGAGGCGCCGACCACGGCGCGCGGCATCGCGACGAGCGCGGCCGGGATCACCGGGAAGAACGCGAACACGATCAGCATGGCGCCGAGCCAGAACGCGACGTTGCGTGACGCGACGCCGGTCGCGTTCGCCATGCCGTTGGCCGACGACTGGGTATTGCAGCCGAGTACGCCGAGCAGCCCCGCCGCCACGGTGGCGGCGCCGTCGGACACGATGCCCTTGCGGATGCTCGTCATGTCGGGCCGAATCCAATCGCGATCGTTGATCTTCTGCCCGGTTGCGACGTCGCCCATGGCGCGCAGCGTGCAGACCAGCGCGGCGGCCGCGAACGGCACCGCGAGTTCGGCGCTAAAGTGCGGGAGCGCCGGCGTCCACTGCGGCAGCGCGAAGATCGACGCGGTGGTCAGCACCTTCATGGCGGCCGGATCGAAGGCGCCGAGCGCAACCGCCGCCGCATAGCCGCAGATCACGCCGATGATCGCGCACAGCATGCGCGCCGTGCCCTTGGCCCACAGGTTGAGCCCGATCATGAGCGCTAGCGTGCCGCCGCCGACGACGAGCTCGCGCGACGTGACGGTCGCCTGCGCGGACGCGTCGAGCCCGAACGCCGACTTGATGGCGAGCACGCCGACATATATGCCGATGAGCAGAATGCACAAGCCGGAAATCTCGGCCGGGAAGAACGGACGAAAGCGCCGGACGATCTGCGCAAAGGCGATCTCGGCGAATCCCGCGAAGCACGTCATGCCGGTGAGAAGCGGAACGCCGCCCGCCTTGATCGCCGCAATGTCGATCGGCACGAAGGCGGCGGCGGGGCTCGACGAGATCAGGAAGCCCGATCCAGTCCATTTCGCGGGCCAAGCCTGCAACAGCGTGCCGATGCCGACCGCGAGGAACGACAGCCCGACGAAATTTGCCACGGCCTGCTCGTCGGCGCCGACCCCGCGCATCACCAGGATCGGGTAGACCAGGAACGGCGTGATGATGGTGAGCTGCTGCGCCGCATTGACCAGGCAGACGAGCGCCGGGGGCTTCTCGTCGACGCTGTAGATCAGATTACTCGGTCGCATTTCATCCCCCACGATGAGGCGCCTGCGGCCGCCTGCGCCTTCCAGTGTCTTATGACGTGGTACTCCGCTTCACCCGCTTCTTCTCGCCCCTGTTGCTACTTCGCCTTGGCGATGCCCTCCTCGCGCGTGCCGCAAATGGTGAAAAGATCGAGGAAGGCGCCGAGTTCGAACATGCGCCGCAGCTCGGCGGAGAGCCCGCACAGCACGAGCTTACCCTGACTGTCGCGGCTCTGCTTATGAGCGATCAACAGAGCGCGGAAGCCGGCGCTGCTGATGTACTGGATGTTCGTGAGGTCGATGAGCATCCGGCTGTTGCCGGCCCGGATGAGCCCAGCAATGCGCTCGCCGAACGGCTTTGCGCCCAGCGTGTCCATGCGCCCGCGCGGCTCGACGACGGTAACCCCGTCCGCCCTGCTTTCGTTGACTTCCATAGCAATCCCCACGCCTCAGGTTGTAGCGACATTCTTGACGAGTTTCAAAACATTCCTGTCGTCCCGGCGCGCATAAGACATCTCGTCCATCAGGTTGCGCATGAGATGGATTCCGAGCCCCCCGATCGGCCGTTCGTCGAGCGGCAGCGTCAGATCGGGCGGCGGCGCCTGCAGCGGATCGAACGGCATGCCGTCGTCCTCGATCTCGATCACGACGCTGCCGGACCGGCGGCGCAGCCGCACCGCGATCTCGCCGCGCGCGTCGCCCGGATAGCCGTGCTTGATCGCATTGCTCACCGCCTCGTCGACCGAGACGCCGAGCGCATTGGCGGTCTCGGCCGGCAGCCGATGCTCGGCTGCGAAGCCCTCGACCGCGTCGGCGAGCTCCCCCATCGCGGCGAGGTCGTTCGTCAGCCGAAACTCCAGTTCATCGCTCACGCCGGCCGCCGGGCGAGCGCGCGGATCGCTTCCTCGACGCTGCGGAAGATACGATCCGGGTGGAGCACATCGTGGACATGGAAGCGCGTGAGCGCCTCCTGGGCCCGCCCGGATTCGAGGCGCGCGATCGCGAAGGGAACGTCGTCGTCGTGGCACTCGCGGATGAAGCCGATGAGTACCTGCGCGGCGGTGAAATCGATCTCCACGATGCCGGTCGCCTCCAGCACGAACAGGCGCGGCTTGTCCGCCGCCGATTGCAGCAGCGCGCGCGCATCGGCGCGGAAACGGTAGGCGTTGAGGAACGACAGCGGCGCCTGCAGCCCGGCGACGACCACGCCGGGCTCGCGCTCGCCTTTTTGCTGCGCGCTCTGCGGCCACCAGATCGTCGTGCCGGGCACGCGCGCGAACAGGACGACGCGGGCCTGGGTCGTGGTCCAGATCCCGTGCAGGAGCGAGAGCGCGATGCCGATGCCGACGCCCTGCTCGATCGGCAGTACCACGATGGCGGCGGCGGTCGCGACGATGAGCCCGAACTCGGCGGGCGACTGGCGCAGGATGTCGGCCATCTGCTTGACGCGAAAGATGCGCAACGCGACGAACAGCAGCACGCCGCCGAGCGCGGCCTGCGGCACGCGGTGCAGCAGCGCGGCGCCGAACGCAAGCAGCGCGACCGTGATCGCGGCGGCGACGAGCGCACCGACCTGCGAGCGGCCACCGCTTTCGGCCACGATCGCGGTGCGCGGCGGGCTCGCATTGACCGCGAACCCGCTGATCAAGCCCGCGAGCACGCTGCCGGCGCCGACGCCGATGAAATCGCGGTCGACGTCGGGCGGCTCGTCGGGCGAGGGCGGAAACGAGCGCGTGGTCGCGGCGGTCTGCACCATGACGGTGACCGCGATGATGAGGGCGAGCGGCACGAGCCCGCTGAGGTAGGATGGGCTGACCAGCGGCAATGCCAAGTGCGGCGAGACGCTCTTGACCTCGGCGAGCGTCTGAACGCGGTCGCCGAGGCCGAATGCCGCCACCGCGATGGTCGCGGCCGCGACGCCGATCAGCGCGCCCGGAATGCGGCCGTCGATACGCTCCGACACGATGATGATCGCGAGCACGCCGACGCCGATCGCGAGCGTATAGAGGTTGGTGCCGCCGACCTCGCCTGCGAGCGCGACGATGCGCTGGAGCGCCGCGCCGCCCTCGGGGCTGCTCACGCCGAGCACGCTCGGCAATTGCGAGAGCACGATGTGCACCGCGATGCCGGCAAGAAAGCCGGTGGTGACCGGGACGGACAACAGGTCGGCGATCCAGCCGAGTCGGAAGATGCCGGCGAGGATGAGCACGACGCCGACGAGCACCGCAAGCGCGGCGGCGAGTGCCGGATAGTCGGCGGGATGGGCGACCGTGAGCATGGTGAGGCCGCCGAAAAAGATCGGCGTGATGGTCGAGTCGGCGCCGCACGAAAGAAAACGGCTGGCGCCAAAGATCGCGAAGGCGAGCGCGGCGGCGACCAGCACGAACAGGCCGAGCTGCGGCTCGAAGCCGCCGAGCCGCGCGGTCGCCATCTGCTCCGGAATAGCGATCGCCGCGAGCGTCAGGCCGGCGGCGAGATCGCGCAGCAGGTTCTCGGCCCGGTACCCGGCAAGCGAGCGCAGCAGCGGCCACCGGTCTTCGCCGACGCTGACCGATGACGATGCGCCCTGCTTGTCCGCCATGCGCCCCTCCCCGGCGGTCGACAAACGCCGCGCCGGTGATTCCGCGCGCGTCCATCCACGAAGGATGGAGGATCGGCAGGGCCGCCGCAAGCGGACGCGCAGACCGTGGCGACAGTCGACCAAGCGGCCGCCCAGAACCGCCATCGCGTTGCACACGTATTGTCCGGCCGCGCACGTCCCCCTTGCAAAGCGCCTCCCGGCCGTGCGGAACTACGCGCATCAACGACGCTCTCGGGAGGCATGACCCATGAAACGGATCACAGCCGGACTCACGCTGGCACTCGCGCTCGCCACGTCCTGCGCGCAAGCGCGTGTGACCAAGATCGAGGTCTTGCGCACCGAGCCGTTCGCGGGCGGCGAGGCCTTCGGCGCGGTCGGCGCCTACCAGAAGGTGGTCGGTCGCTTCTACGGCGAGCTCGATCCCAAGGAACCGCTCGATGCCGTGATCGTCGATCTTGACAAGGCGCCGCGCAATGCGCGCGGCCATGTCGAGTACTCGGCCGACTTCTACATCCTGCGGCCGGCCGATCTCGCCAAGGGCAACGGCGCCCTGCTCTACGATGTGAGCAACCGCGGCAATAAGTACGCGCTCTTCCAGTTCAACAGCGCGCCGCAGAGCAACGACCCCTCGGCGCCTGCGCAGGCCGGCAACGGCTTCCTGATGCGTGAGGGATTCTCGGTGGTGTGGAGCGGCTGGATCCACGGCCTGCCCGCGAACAGCAACAACCTGCGCATCGAGGTGCCGACCGCCTCGAACCCCAACGGCCCGCTCGTCGGCACCGTGTGGGACGAATTCCTGTTCAACGACACCGCGACCCGGCAGGCGCATCTGACCTATCCGGCGACGGATCGCGACGCCGCGACGCTGATGGTGCGCGACCGCAACGCCGAGGCGCCGTCGATCATCTCGGCCGACCAGTGGGAATTCGTCGACACGCAGACCATCCGGCTTCTGCCGGAGGGCACCTCGTTCCGCATCGGCGCGATCTATCAACTGGTCTACAAAGCGGCCAATCCACCGGTCTCCGGCATCGGCTTTGCGGCGACGCGCGACCTCGTCGCCTTTTTGCGCCACGCGGCGGCGGACGACGCCGGCACCGCGAACCCGCTCGCTCGCAACAGCAAGAACGCGATCACGCGCACGCTCGCGCACGGCACCTCCCAGAGCGGGCGTTACCTGCGCGACTTCGTCTATCAAGGATTCAACGAGGATGAGGCGCACCATATTGTGTTTGACGGGATCAACCCGCACGTCGCGACCGCGCGAATGTTCCTCAACGACCGCTTCGCCGAGCCCAACCGCATGGTGCAGATCGGGCACGGCTTCCTGTTCTACCCGAACATCAGCTTCCCGTTCGCGTTCGAGACACAGACCGATCCGTTCACCGGCACGAAGGACGGAATCCTGGCGCGCTGCAGCGTGCGCCAGAACTGCCCGAAGATCATCAGCACCGACTCGGGGACCGAATACTGGCAATCGGCCGGATCGCTGCTCGTCACCGATCCGCGCGGCGAGCTTGACAGTGTCGAGCCCGCCAATGTGCGCATCTATCATTTTG
>DASXCK010000071.1:0-2017 GCA_036491235.1 Xanthobacteraceae bacterium
GCCGCCGCCAGGCCGACGCGCTCGCCCGTCTCGATGCCGTCATGGCGATCGGACAGGCGCGCCCGAGCGACGCGGCGGCGGATGTCGTGATCGAGGTGGCGCGGCGCGGGCGGGGATAGCCCGCCGCGCGGTTACTTGCGCCGCGAGATCTGGTTGTAATCGCGCCGCGTCGCGCCGGTGTAGAGTTGCCGCGGCCGGCCGATCTTCTGGCTCGGATCCTCGATCATCTCCTTCCACTGGGCGATCCACCCGACCGTGCGGGCAACCGCGAACAGCACCGTGAACATGCTGGTCGGGAAGCCCATGGCCTTGAGCGTGATGCCCGAATAGTAGTCGACGTTCGGGTAGAGCTTCTTCTCGATGAAATACTCGTCGTGAAGCGCGATGCGCTCGAGCTCGAGCGCGACGTCGAGCAGAGGATCGTCCTTGATGCCGAGCTCGTTCAAGACCTCGTGGCAGGTCTTCTGCATGATCTTGGCGCGCGGATCGTAGTTCTTGTAGACGCGGTGGCCGAAACCCATCAGGCGGAACGAGTCGTTCTTGTCCTTCGAGCGCTTGATGAATTCGGGGATGCGGTCGACCGTGCCGATCTCGGCGAGCATCTTGAGCGCGGCCTCGTTGGCGCCGCCGTGCGCCGGGCCCCACAGGCAGGCGCAGCCCGCCGCGATGCAGGCGAACGGGTTGGCGCCCGACGAGCCGGCGAGCCGCACCGTCGAGGTCGAGGCGTTCTGCTCGTGGTCGGCGTGCAGGGTGAAGATGCGGTCCATGGCGCGGGCGAGCACAGGGTTGGGCTTGTACTCTTCGCACGGCACCGCAAAGCACATGCGCAGGAAGTTGGTAGCGTAGTCGAGATCGTTCTTCGGATAAACGAACGGCTGGCCGATCGAGTACTTGTAGGCCATGGCCGCCAGCGTCGGCACCTTCGCGATCATCCGGATCGAGGCGACCATGCGCTGGACCGGGTCCGAGATATCGGTCGAGTCATGGTAGAAGGCCGAGAGCGCGCCGACCGAGCCGACCATCACGGCCATCGGATGGGCGTCGCGGCGGAAGCCCTGGAAGAACCGGCTCATCTGCTCGTGGACCATCGTATGATGGGTCACGCGATCGACGAAGTCGGCCTTCTGCGCCGCGGTCGGCAGCTCGCCGTAGAGCAGGAGGTAGCAGGTCTCGAGGAAGTCGCCGTGCTCGGCGAGTTGCTCGATCGGGTAGCCGCGATAGAGCAGGACGCCCTCGTCGCCATCGATATAGGTGATCTTCGACTCGCAGCTGCCGGTCGACGTGAAGCCCGGATCGTAGGTGAAGATGCCGGCTTGCGCGTACAGCTTGGAAATGTCGATGACGTCCGGGCCGATCGTCCCTTCGTAGACAGGGAACGACCAGTTCTTGTCGCCGAGCGTCAGCTGGCCGGATTTGAGATTGCTGCCGGTCTTCGCGTCCATGATCGTAGCCCTCGAAACGTGCGGTGGGCCGCCCGATGCGGATGCGCGTGGCAGCCTTGGACCCGGGATTTGGTGCTATCTCATCCGTGTTTGCACCGCAAGATGCGTACACCGCATATGGTCATTGCGCGGATGCGACGGAAGGCCTGGAACGCTTTGCCGCGGTTGACGAATTGGGAAGGACCCGAGGCCAGCCCAGGGACATTTTGCATCGCGTTGAAGTATTCATTCACCTCTTGGCGGGTGCCTCGGACGCCCCGCCACGCTCGACGAGCCAATTATCGCCCGCCCCGGGGCTACGCAGCCTGGTCGCGCAAGCGGGCCAGGCTCTCGGCCTTGCCGAGCACGGCGAGCACCTCGAAGATGCCCGGCGATGTGGTGCGGCCCGTCAGGGCCGCCCGCAGCGGCTGGGCGACGGCGCCGAGCTTGACGCCCTCGGCCTCCGCAAAGGCACGCACCGCGGCTTCGGTCGCGCCGGCGCTCCAGGGCTCGACGGCCGCGAGCCGCGCCGCGAGCTTGCCCATGAGGGTGCGGGCCTCGGCGGAGAGCAGGGCGGCCGCGCGTTCGTCGAGGGC
>DASXCK010000072.1:0-4435 GCA_036491235.1 Xanthobacteraceae bacterium
GCGACAATCCGCAACGCATCGCGGCCGAGGATCGAGAAGCTCGGCACACCTTCCAGAAACGCGATGTCGTCCTCGATCGTCATCCGGGTCGAGCACTTTTGCGCATGATCTGTTGCGAAAACCGGTCCCCACTTTTCGGGATCATGCGCTAGGGCACCAGCTTGTAGCCGCCGGCTTCGGTGACGAGGATCGCCGGCATCGCGGCGTCCTTCTCGACCTTCTGGCGCAGCCGATAGATGTGCGTTTCCAGCGTGTGCGTGGTGACGCCGGAATTGTATCCCCACACTTCCTGCAGCAGCACCTCGCGCGACACCGGCTTCTGCCCGGCGCGGTAGAGATAGCGCAGGATGGCGGTCTCCTTTTCGGTCAACCGCACCTTGCTGCCCTTGGGGCTCATCAGCAGCTTCGAGCTCGGCCGGAACGTGTACGGCCCGATGGTGAACACCGCGTCCTCGCTCGCCTCATGCTGGCGCAGCTGCGCGCGGATGCGCGCGAGCAGCACCGCGAAGCGGAACGGCTTGATCACGTAGTCGTTCGCGCCCGATTCGAGCCCGAGGATCGTGTCCGAGTCGGTATCGTGGCCGGTCAGCATGATGATCGGCGCCTTGAAGCCGTTCTTGCGCAGCAGCCGCACCGCCTCGCGGCCGTCGATGTCGGGAAGGCCGACATCCATGATGACGAGATCGATCTGCCCGGCGCGCGCCGCCTGCACGCCTTTCGCGCCGGTGTCGGCCGCGATCGCCTCGAATTCTTCGTGCAACGACAACTGCTCGACCAGCGCGTCGCGCAACTCGGCATCGTCGTCGACAATCAGGATCTTACGGACGTTCGACATCAAGAAATCGAGCCTAGAAGAATGCGCCGCCCCAACGCCGCCGCACCTGGGCGCATCGGCGCAATAGAGCATGCGGGCGTAAAAGAGCAAGCGGTTAACGCAATTGAGGTTACGACGCGCGGCGGACACATCGGCTATAACGGACTGATGAATCAACGTTCTTTCACTCGGCTGCGCGTCCGGCCGCGCGCCGGCAGCCGCATCCAAGGTTGGTTAACGGCCGGGCCGCTGGTGATTCCTGTCGCGCTCGGCCGCGGCGGGATTCGCGCCAACAAACGCGAGGGCGACGGCGGCACGCCACGCGGGGACTTCCGCCTCGTGCGGCTCTGGTACCGCGCGGACCGGCATCCCCGGCCCGATACCCGGTTGCCGGTGCGGCGCATCACGCGTGATGTCGCGTGGTGCGAGGACCCGCACGACCGGCGCTACAACCGGCCCTTCCGCCGCGCCGCCGAGGAGCCGGGCGACCGGCTATGGCGCGAGGATGCGCTCTACGACTTCATCGTCGAGATCGACCACAACACGCGGCCGCGGGTGGCGGGTCACGGCAGCGCGGTTTTCATCCATGTGGCGCGGCCGGGGTTCCGGCCGACCGCCGGCTGCGTCGCGCTCGCGCTGTCGCGATTGCGCTGGCTGCTGGCCCGTCTGGGGCCCCGCACGCAGATCGCGATAAGATGATTTATCGTTTAACCTCAATTACTTACCGCGCAGCATAAGCTCGTGCTGCGCGCTCAATGGCGCGCCCCGAAAATGGCGCTGCCGACCCGCACGTGGCTCGCGCCGAAGCGGACGGCGACCTCGTAATCGGCGCTCATTCCGATGGAGAGAAGCTTGAGCCCATTGCGCGCCGCGATCTTGGCGGTCAGCGCGAAATGCGGTGCCGGCGGCTCGTCGGCCGGCGGAATGCACATGAGGCCCGCGACCGCGAGCCCATAATTCTCGCGGCAGTCGCGCAAGAAGGCGTCGGCCGCTTCCGGCAGGACGCCGGCCTTTTGCGGCTCGGCACCCGTGTTGATCTCGACGAACAGCAGCGGCGCCCGGCCCTGCTTCTCGATCTCTTTGGCGAGCGCCGTACAAAGGCTCGCGCGGTCGACCGAATGGATGGCATCGAACAGCGCCACCGCCTCCTTGGCCTTGTTGGATTGCAGCGGCCCGATCAGGTGCAGCGCGACACCGGCATGCCGCTCCTTCAGCGCCGGCCATTTCGCCTTCGCCTCCTGCACGCGGTTCTCGCCGAAGACGCGCTGGCCGGCCACGATGACGGGCTCGATCGCATCCGCCGCAAACGTCTTCGATACCGCGACCAGCGTCACGGCCGCGGGATCGCGGTCCGCCTCGGCGCACGCCTGCGCGATCTTGCGGCCGACCTCGGCGAGCCGCGCCGGCGCGTCGTCGGATGGTGAATCATTCATGACGGCCTCGCCGACATCGCCGACTCCACGACGAGTTCCCGAAATCGCGGTTACGTCTCAAATTTTAGCCTTCCCGCCAAACCGGCCTTCACCCGGCCCTCGGTACACTGGGCGCCGGGTTGGGACAATCATGTACCGCGACAAGATGCCAGTCGACGGCCGGAAAAAGCGCGCAGGCCCGCGCATGAGCATTCGTGCGCGGCTCATGCTGCTCGCGCTGCTCGCCGTCGTGCCGCTCGCGCTCGACCGCGTACGCCTGCTCGAGGCGAGCCGGACGGAGCACATCGACATGGCGGCGGCGGAAGCGCTCGATCTGGCCAAGCGCGGCGCCACCGCTCAGGTCGAGATGATCAATTCGACCCGCGCGGTGCTCGAGGTGGTGGCGCGCGCGTACATCTCGATGGCGCACAGCGGCCGCGACTGCACCGATTTCCTTTCCGGCTTCGCGGTCGACGTGCCGTGGATCCGCGGTTTGTCGGTGGTCGGGCCGAACGACCGCATTTTGTGCTCGACCCGCCAGACGTCGGTCGGCCTCAACGTGTCGGATCGCAAATACATCCAGGATGCGCGCAAGAGCTGGGGCTTCGTGCTCAGCGATTACCTGATCGAGCGCTCCACCAACCAGCCGGCCGTGATGGCCGCCTATCCGACGCTCGGCAAGGACGACAGCGTCAACGCGATCATCGTGGCGGCCGTCGACCTGCAATGGGTCGGCCAGTTTCCCGGCTTGATCCATGCGCATCCGGCCGCGAGCGTCGTCATGCTCGACCACAGCGGAACGGTGCTCGCCGAGTTCCCCGAGCAGCACGAGGGCGGCAAGAACTATAGCGGCCATCCGCTCTTTCACGACGCGTTCGCGAGCCTGGACGGCACCGTGACGACGGCGGGCTTCGACGGCGTGCGACGCATCTTCGCGTTCGTGCCGCTCGCCGGCACCAATGCCCGGCTGCTGGTCGGGCTCAACGAGGCCGAGGTGCTCCGTCGCGTCGACCGCGAGATCGGCATTGCCTATCTGCAGCTCGCATTGTTCGGAATTCTCACCCTGATGGCCGCCTGGTTCGGCGGCGAGCGGTTGATCGTCGAGCCGATCCGCGGGCTGGCGCGCACGGCCGGACGCATCGGCCGCGGCGACCTCGAGGCGCGGCCCGCGATCAATAAGCTCGCGGTCGAGTTCGCGCCGCTCGCCACCGCACTGACCGACATGGCGGTGAAGCTCGGCGCGCGCGAGCGCGAGCTGCGCTCGGTCAATCGCCACCTCGAGACCCTGGCGTCGATCGACAGCCTGTCCGGGCTCGCCAACCGGCGCAGCTTCGATGCGCGGCTCGAGGCCGAGTGGCAGCGCGCCGCCAATCTCAAGCGCCCGATCGCCCTGATGATGATCGACGTCGATCACTTCAAGATGTTCAACGACAATTACGGCCACGTGGAGGGCGACCGTTGCCTGCGCGTGATCGGCGAGACGCTCGCGACCGCGAGCAGCCACAAGGCCGAGTTCGCGGCGCGCTACGGCGGCGAGGAATTCGTGCTGCTGCTGCCCGATACGGATCTTCCGGCCGCGATCGAGTTCGCCAGTCGCCTGCGTGCCGCGGTGGCGGGGCTCGCGATCGCGCATCGCTTTGCGCCGCGCGGCCACGTCACGGTCAGCATCGGCGTCGCGTGCCTGACCCCGAGCGGCGAGGAAGGACCGCAGGCGCTGATCGAGGCGGCCGACGCGAGCCTCTACGCCGCCAAGCGCCACGGCCGCGACATGGTGTGGACCGAGCAGGTCGCGATCACGCCGGCGGCGTGACGAAACGCGCCTTTCGGACAGCCCAACCCGTTGACCGGACGCGCGCTTTGGTGTCCAAGTCGGCCGCCTTTAGCGCATATCCCCGGCGAAGTGGTCACCGGTTCGCCGAGGGGATATGCGCCGCTTTAGTGGCCGGATACAAAACCCTCGATGACTGCTGATCGCTACAACGCCCGCGACGCCGAGCCGCGCTGGCAGAAATTCTGGGACGCACGCGAGACTTTCGCGACGAAGAACGACGACCCGCGTCCGAAATATTACGTGCTGGAGATGTTCCCCTACCCGTCCGGGCGCATCCACATGGGGCACGTGCGCAACTACACCATGGGCGACGTGGTGGCCCGCTACAAGCGCGCCAAGGGCTTCAACGTGCTGCATCCCATGGGCTGGGACGCGTTC
>DASXCK010000073.1:0-12090 GCA_036491235.1 Xanthobacteraceae bacterium
TTCACGATCTTCTTCTACGTCGTGATCTACACGATGTGGCTCAAGCGCTCGACGCCGCAGAACATCGTGATCGGCGGCGCCGCCGGCGCATTCCCGCCGATGGTCGGCTGGGCCGCCGCGACCGGCGGCCTCGGCGTCGAACCGATCATCCTGTTCCTCATCATCTTCTTCTGGACGCCGCCGCATTTCTGGGCGCTGTCGTTGTGGCGTGCCGGCGACTATGCGCGGGCCGGCATCCCGATGCTGCCGGTCGTCGCCGGCGAGGCCGAGACCCGGCGGCAGATCCTGATCTACTCGCTGGTGCTTGCCCCGCTCGGCACGCTGCCGTGGATCCTGGGTCACGCGGGCATGCTTTACGGCGCGACCGCGGTCGCCTTGGGCGCCGGCATGGTCGCGCTCGCCATCAAGGTGAAGCGCGAGAGCGGGCTCACCGGCGCCAAACAGCTGTTCGGCTTCTCGATTCTCTATCTCTTCGTCCTGTTCGCGGTGCTGTTGGCCGATGATCGGCTTGCCCACCTGCTCGGCCGGACCGTGTGAGCCGCGGATGAGCGTCATGGTCCAGGACCACCGGCATGATGGCGAGGATGGTGTCGTCCTCACCGAGGAGCAGAAGCGCCGCCAGCGCGCGCGCTCGATCGCCATCGCGCTCGCGCTCGGTGTGCTCGTGCTCGTGTTCTTCGTTCTCACCATCGTCAAGGTGGGGATGCATCCGGGGCGGCCGCTGCCATGAGGTCGATCACACCATGACCGACGCCCCCCGCCGCCCGACCCCCAGACGCGATATCGCGGTCGCGGCCGCCTGCGGCGTGTTCGTCGCCGCCATGGTGGGCGCGGCCTATGCGGCGGTGCCGCTCTACAACTGGTTCTGCCGCACGACCGGCTTCGGCGGCACGACGCAGGTCGCCAAGGTCGCGCCGGCCGGCATGCTGGCGCGCAAGGTCACGGTGCGGTTCGACTCCAACGTCGCCCCCGGGCTGCCGTGGAAGTTCGCGCCGGAAGTCAACTCGATCGACCTGCACATCGGCGAGGTCGCGACCGTCTACTACGACGTGATCAACGAGGCGGCGCGCGTGACCGAAGCGCAAGCGGCCTACAACGTATCGCCGGCGCGGACCGGTGCCTATTTCACCAAGATCAACTGCTTCTGCTTCACCCAGCAGCGGCTGAAGCCGGGCGAGAAGCGGCAGATGGCGGTGGTGTTCTACGTCGATCCCTCGATCGTGAAGGATTCCGATGAGGACGACCTCAACACCATCACGCTGTCCTATACATTCTATCCGATCCCGGTGAGCGACGAGCCGGCGGCGGGCAGGGCGGAGCTTCCGACCCCGAAACGGAAACTATGAGATCACGAACGCAGGTGCGGCGCACGAGCACCGCGACGGAATAGAGCACGGAGACGACGCAAATGGCGGATGCCCACGTCAAGCACCACGACTACCACCTGGTCGAGCCGAGCCCATGGCCGGCCATCGGGTCGGTGTCGGCTTTCATTATGGCGGTCGGCGCCATCTGTTGGATGCACAGCCTCTTCGCCGGCTCGATCTACCTGTTCCTCGCCGGCGTGGCAGGCGTGCTCTACACCATGCTCGGCTGGTGGCGCGATGTGGTGCGCGAGGCCGACAAGGAGGGGCATCACACCCGTGTGGTGCAGCTCTCGCATCGATACGGCATGATCCTTTTCATCGCCTCCGAGGTGATGTTCTTCGTCGCCTGGTTCTGGGCCTATTTCAACACCGCGCTGTTTCCGGCCGACGTCCAGCAGGTCGTGCGCGACACGTTCGTCGGCGGCGTCTGGCCGCCGAAAGGCATCGAGACCTTCGATCCCTGGCACCTGCCGTTGCTCAACACGCTGATCCTGCTCACCTCGGGCACCACGGTCACGTGGGCGCACCACGCGCTGCTGCATGACGACCGCGAAGGCGTCAGGTGGGGGCTCATCTGCACCATCGCGCTCGGTCTCTCCTTCACCTGCGTGCAGGCCTGGGAATACAGCCACGCGGCGTTCGCCTTCAAAGGCAACATCTACGGCGCCACCTTCTTCATGGCGACCGGCTTCCACGGCTTCCACGTCATCATCGGCTCGGTCTTTCTGATCGTCTGCCTGATGCGCACGTTAGCGGGCCAGTTCACGCCCAAGCAGCACCTCGGCTTCGAGTTCGCGGCGTGGTACTGGCACTTCGTCGACGTGGTGTGGCTCTTCCTGTTCTCCTGCATCTACGTGTGGGGCGAGGGACCGCATCTCGCCGGCGTCGCGGGCTGAGCGGGAACGCCAAGATCGATCGGGGGCGGCCGACGGGCCGCCCTCTTGCATTTCGCGGCCGGGGAGACGACGTGGGCGGGCAAGCTTGAGAAACGTCCAGATGACCGTGCCCTCGATCGCACCTCCCAATCCCATCCTCGCCGGCCTTGCGTGCCGATGCCCGCGTTGCGGCAAAGGCCGCATGTTCGCCGGCTATCTCGGCCTCAAGGCGCGCTGCGAGGTCTGCGAGCTCGACTATTCGTTCGTCGACCCGGGCGATGGCCCCGCCGTGTTCATCATTCTGTTCGCGGGCGGCATCGTGGTCGGCGCCGCGCTCATTACCGAGGTGGTCTACCAGCCGCCCATTTGGGTGCACGCGGTGCTGTGGTTGCCGCTGATCCTCCTCACCACCATCGCGCCTTTGCGCTCGATGAAGGGTGTGCTGATCGCGCTGCAGTACCACCACAAGGCGGCCGGGGGCCGGCTCGTCGAGCGGGGAGAGCCGTGACCGCCGATCGGCCCGCGCGGCGTGGGCTCGTGGCCCCGACCATTGCGGCGGTCTGCGCCTTCGCGTTGCTCATCGGGCTCGGCACCTGGCAGGTGAAACGCCTCGCTTGGAAAGAGGCATTGATCGCGACCGTCTCGGCGCGATTCGCGGCGCCGCCCAGCCCGTTGCCCCCTTCTTCCGAGTGGGCGCGGCTCAATCCCGACAGCAACGAATTCCAGCGCGTCTCGTTCACGGGCGAGTTCCTCAACGACAAGGAGGCGCTGGTCTTCACCACCGGGTCGACCATGCGTGGCGAGTCCGGCCCTGGCTATTGGATCTTCACCCCGGCGCGCTTTTCCGGTGGCACCGTCATGGTCAATCGCGGTTTCGTTCCCGATGGCCGCCAGAATCCGGCGACCCGTCCGCAAGGCGAGATCGCGGGCCCGGTGCAGATTGTCGGTATCATGCGCTGGCCGGAGCGGGCCGGGATGTTCACGCCGGGGGCGGAACCGGCCAAGAACCTGTGGTTCTCGCGTGATTCGACGGCCATCGCGGCCGCCAAGGGGCTTGGTCCCGTAGCGCCGTTCTATGTGGAGCAGGAGGCGCCGTCGGCGCCGGGGGGGCTGCCGCATGTCGGTGCTCTGACACCGTCATTCCCGAACAATCATCTCGGTTACGCCTTCACGTGGTACGGGCTTGCCGCCGTCCTCGTAGGCGTCTTCGGCGTCTGGTTCGCCGGCCGCTGGCGGCCCCGGGGCGAGACATCTACGCAGACTTAAAGCGCCAACCGGTTCTTGTGCGCCACGACCCTTCCGACTAGTCTTCGGGGGATGTCGGCCCGATCCCGGAGACCGACGCTAATATTTGTGATTCCAATAAGTTAGATGATCGCCAGGGCGCCGGGATGGCCGTGGTATTCGACACCTCAACTCGTCGCCCAAAAACCGGATCAGGACCGGATCGTGCGCTACATCTCGACCCGGGGCGAAGCCCCCTCGCTCGGCTTTGTCGACGTAACGCTCGCGGGTCTCGCGCGCGACGGCGGTCTTTACGTCCCCGAGTCTTGGCCACGTCTCGCGCGCGACACCATTGCGGGCTTCGCGGGTCGGCCCTATGCCGAAGTGGCCGTCGAGGTTCTGCGCGTGTTTGCGGGCGGCGCTGTGGCGGATGCCGATCTCGCCCGGATGGCGCGCGAGGCATACGCAACGTTCCGCCATCCCGCCGTGACGCCGCTGACGCAGATCGGTCCCAACACGTTTATTCTCGAGCTCTTCCACGGGCCGACGCTCGCGTTCAAGGATCTGGCGATGCAGCTGCTCGCCCGCCTGATGGACCACGCGCTCGCGGGCCGCGGCGAGCGCACAACCATCGCGGTTGCGACCTCGGGCGATACCGGCGGCGCCGCCGTGGAAGCGTTCCGCGGCCGCGCGCAGGTCGATCTCGTCGTGCTCTTTCCCAACGGCCGCATCTCCGAGGTGCAGCGGCGCATGATGACGTGCGCCGACGATGCCAACGTCCACGCGCTCGCGATCGACGGCACCTTCGACGACTGCCAGGCGATCGTGAAGGCGATGTTCAATCACCACGCTTTTCGCGATCGCGTCGGCCTCTCGGGCGTCAACTCGATCAACTTCGCGCGCATCGCCGCACAGGTCGTGTACTACTTCGTTGCCGCCGTCGCGCTCGGCGCGCCGCATCGCAAAGTCGCCTTCACGGTCCCGACCGGTAATTTCGGCGACGTGTTTGCCGGCTATGTCGCGGCGCAGATGGGGCTGCCGGTCGCGCGGCTCAGCGTCGCGACCAACGTCAACGACATCCTCGCCCGCACGCTCGCGACCGGGACCTACGAGGTGCGCGATGTGGTCGCGACCGCCTCGCCCTCGATGGACATCCAGGTCTCCTCGAACTTCGAGCGCCTGTTGTTCGAGGCCTATGGGCGCGATCCGCAGCCGGTGCGTGCCGCGATGGGCTCGCTCGCCCAGTCGCGCCGCTTCTCGATCGAGGCGCCGGCGCTTGCCGCGATCCGCGCCGCGTTCACGGCCGATCGCGCCAGCGAGGCGGAGACCGCGGCGGCGATCCGCACCACGCTGCACGAGGCCGGCGTCACCATCGACCCGCATACGGGCGTCGCGATCGCGGTCGCCGAGAAAGAGGCCCGCGATACCGCAGTGCCGATGGTCGTGCTGTCGACCGCGCATGCGGCGAAGTTTCCCGATGCCGTCGCGGCCGCCTGTGGCGTGCGCCCGCGCCTGCCTGACCGGCTCGCCGACCTCGCGAGCCGGCCCGAGCGCGTCACCGTCCTGCCTGCGGATCACGCCGCGGTCGAACGTTTCGTTCTTGAAGCCAGCCGCGCCGCGCGCGAAGGGAGAGCCGCATGAGCGTTGAAGTCACTCGTCTGCCCTCGGGTCTCACGGTCGTCACCGACGCGATGCCGCATCTGCAAACGGCGGCGCTCGGCGTGTGGGTGGGCTGCGGCAGTCGCCACGAGCAGGCCGAGGAGCAGGGCATCTCGCACTTCCTCGAGCACATGGCGTTCAAGGGCACGACCCGGCGCACCGCGCGCCAGATCGCCGAGGAGATCGAGGCGGTCGGCGGCGATCTCAACGCCGCGACCGGCGTCGAGATGACCGCGTACTATGCGCGCACGCTCAAGGCCGATGTTCCGCTCGCCCTCGATGTCCTGTCCGACATCCTGACCGCGCCGTCCTTCGACCCGAACGAGATCGCGCGCGAGAAGAACGTCATCGTGCAAGAGATCGGCGCGACCGATGACGCGCCCGACGACCTCGTGTTCGAGCACCTGCAGGCGACCGCGTTCCCCGATCAGCCGATCGGCCGTTCGATCCTCGGAACGCGCGCGACCGTGCGCTCGTTCGACGCGAAGCGCCTCAGGACGTACCTGACGCGGCACTACCGCGCGCCGCGGACCGTGATCGCGGCTGCCGGTGCCGTCGATCATCGCGCGGTGGTCGAGGAGGCCGAGCACCGTTTTGCCGCCTTGGCGGGACCGGTCGCGCCTGCCGCGCCAGGGGCGACGTTCCACGGCGGCGTGCGGGTCGAGCCGCGCGACCTCGAGCAGGTGCACATCGCGCTCGCGCTCGAAGGCCTGCCGCAGCGCGATCCCGCGCTGCACAGCTTGCATGTGTTCACCAACGCGCTCGGCGGCGGAATGTCGTCACGCCTTTTCCAAGAGGTGCGCGAGCTGCGCGGCCTGTGCTATGCGATTTCCGCTTTCCATATGACCTACATGGATACGGGCATGTTCGCGCTGTACGCCGGGACCGATGTCGCGGACGCAGCCGAGCTGATGCGCGTGGTGGTGGGCGAGATCGCGTCGGCGGCCGAGACGCTCAATGAATCGGAGGTCGCCCGCGTCAAGGCGCAGATGAAGGCCAATCAGCTGATGGCGTTGGAGAGCGCAAGCGATCGCGCCTCGCAACTGGCGCGCCAGATTCATGTCTACGGACGGCCGATGCCGCTCGAGGAGATCGTCGCGAAGATCGATGCCGTGACGGTCGAAAGCGCCCGTGCGGCCGGGCGTGACCTGATCGCGCGCGGACGTCCCGCGGTCGCGGCCCTCGGCCCCGCCGGCCTGGAAAACGCCGCGGCGATCGCCGAGCGCCTGGTGCCGAAGGCGGCCTGAAGATCGAGCGACGCATGGCGTTCTTTCGGACAGTCGGCTTTGCCGAGACCTCGCCGAGCTTCGATGGCGAGGGCGTCACGTTGCGCCTGCCGCAAATGAACGATTTCGAGGAATGGGCGGAGCTGCGCGCCGTGAGCCGCGAATTCCTCACCCCATGGGAGCCGTCGTGGCCCGCCGACGACCTCACCCGCGGAGCGTTCCGGCGGCGGCTCAAGCGCTACGCCGAAGACTGGCGCAGCGACCAGTCCTATGCATTCTTCGCCTTCCGCAAGCCGGACAACCTGCTGGTCGGTGGGCTGACGCTGGCGAGCATCCGGCGCGGCGTCGCGCAGGCCGGCAGCATCGGCTATTGGATGGGCCTGCCGTTCGTGCGCCATGGGCACATGACCGCGGCCGTCAAGGCGGTGCTGCCGTTCTCGTTCGGGACGCTGCGGCTGCATCGCGTCGAGGCAGCCTGCATCCCGACCAACACGCCGTCGATCCGTCTGTTGGAGCGTTGCGGCTTCGCGCGCGAGGGTTATGCGCGCCAGTATCTCTGCATCAACGGCATCTGGCAGGATCACCTGCTGTTTGCGCGACTCAAGGACGAGCCGGCGTGAAGTGCATGTCCTCGGGCAGGTGTGGCGTGTCGCCGCAACGCGGCCTTGGGGACGCCATGGTTCAATCGGTATAAGACCGCAGCGGGCATGGACGGGACGATGCAACGGCGGAGCAGAGCGCGGGCGTGGGTAGGCGGGATCGGCGCGGTTGCGGCGCTGGGCTTCCTGTCGGCATGCTCGACGTTTGATGGGTTGGGCGGCACGACCGGATCGACCGCCGCGCCGGCGTCTTCGTCCTCGTCATCCTCGTTTACCCAGCGCTTCACCAATTTCGTCAGCGGCAGTTCTCCGACCACAGTCGCGCAAGCCACCGGCGACTCGCCGCAGTCCGATCTCGACTGTCCGAGCGTCAGCATCCGGCAGGGGGCGTCGGTCTTTACGCAGTCCGCGGCCGACAACGGGTCGGCTGCATTGTCGCTGCGCTATCAGGCGAGCTTCGTGCGGTTTGCCCGCGAGTGCGCGTTGCGCGGCAAGGACGTCACGATGAAGGTCGGCATCGAGGGTCGCGTCATCCTCGGCCCTGCCGGCACGCCGGGCGAGGTCATGCTGCCGGTGCGGCTCGCGGTCGTCAAGGAAGGCCTCAACCCGCAGACGGTCTGGACCAAGTTCTACATGGTGCCGGTGACGCTGCAGGCGGGCGAGCCTTTCGCCACCTTCACCCATGTCGAGGAAGACATGACCTTCCCGATGCCGCCCGGAAATCAGTTCGACCAGTACGTGATCTATGTCGGCTTCGATCCGCAGAGCGCCACGCCGGAACCGCGCAAGAAGCAGGTCCGCCCGGCGCGCACGCCGAAGCCCAAGCTTCGGCCGGCGGTGCCGCCGCAATAAGCTTCACGAGCAGCAAGCTTCATCAAACCGCGCAGGCACTAATGGTGCGCGCGACGGCCGCGGTGAGCTCCTCCGGCAACACGGCCGAACGACTTGCCGCTTCATCGCCATTGAGCCGCAGGCAAGACGCGGGGCAGGGGATCAGTTCAGCTTGCCCTTGAGGTCGCGGATACCCTGCGCAATCAGATCGTCGGCGACTTTGCCCCTGGCGGTTTCGCTGAGGATCTTTTCCGCGGCCGCGGCGGCAGCATCGGCGGCGGCGGCGCGCACGTCGGCGACCGCCTGGGCTTCCGCCTGAGCGATCTTGGCTTCCGCCATCTTGGTGCGGCGGGCGACGAAGTCCTCGACTTTCACCTTCGCCTCGGCAGCGAGCCGCTCGGCCTCGGCCTTGGCGGCCACCACGATGGCCTCCGCCTCGCGATCCGCCTCGCCGCGGCGGCGCTGGTAGTCGGCGAGGAGCGCCTGCGCCTCGTCGCGCACGCGTCGCGCTTCGTCGAGCTCGGCCTTGATGCGGGCGCTGCGGTCGTCGAGCGCACCGATGAGCAGCCGCGGTGCACCGACCTTCACGAGCACGCCGAGAAAGATCACGAATGCGATCGCGACCCAGAACTCGGCCTCGAGGAAGATGTGCATGGTGCCTCTCCGTCGTCAGCGCTTGAGCGCGGCGTCGACCGCCGCCGTCACCGCCGCGTCCGGGGCGGTGACGCCGGTGAGCCGCGTCACGATCGCGCCTGCGGCTTCCATCGCGATGCCGCGCACATTGGCCATGGCGGCGCTCTTGGTCGCCCCAATCGCCTTTTCGGCGTCCGCGAGGCGGCCCGCAAGCTGATCTTCCAACCCCTTGCGGTTGCGGTCGGCTTCGGCCTGCAGCCGTTCGCGCGTCTCGCCCGCGATCGCTTGCGCGCGCGCGTGGGCGTCGGCGAGCGCCTTCTCGTAAACGGCCATCGCCGCCTCCGACTCGCCCTTGAGGCGGCTCGCCTCGGCGAGATCGCCGGAGATTCGCCGGCTGCGCCCCTCGAGGATCCCGCCGACCCGCGGTCGTACCAGGCGCGCCGTCATCACGTAGAGCGCGATGAAGCAGATCACGAGCCAGAAGATCTGCGACGGGAAGGTCTCGCGGTTGAATGGCGGAAACACCGCCTTATGCGGGGCGCCCGGCACTTCGGTATGCGTGGTGGTATTCTCGGCCATCGGGCTATTTCCGGCGCGCGTCAGAGATCGCTCTGCCGCCTCGGCCTCTTAGAGAACGAACAGCAGGAGGAACGCCACCAGGAGCGAGAAGATGCCGAAGGCTTCCGCCAGCGCGAAGCCGAGGATGAGGTTGTTGAACTGGCCGCCCGCGGCCGACGGATTGCGCAGCGCGCCGGTCAAGTACTGGCCGAACACGTTGGCGACACCGATCGCGGTCGCGCCCATGCCGATGCAGGCCAGGCCCGCGCCGAGGAATTTCGCTGCTTGGGGATCCATGATGAAGCTCCTTTCGAGAGAGATTTGGATCGAGTGAAGGGATCGGCTGCGCCTCAGTGCCCAGGATGAAGCGAGTCGTTGAGATAGATGCAGGTGAGAATCGCGAATACGTAGGCCTGCAGGAGGGCCACCAGCAATTCGAGCGCGAACAGCGCCACCGCGAAGGCGAGCGGCAGCGCCGCGCCGAACCATCCGGCCACCCCGAACGCGGCGATCATCATGGCGGAGAAGCTGCCGACGAGGTTGAGCGTGACGTGGCCCGCCAGGATGTTGGCGAACAGACGCAAGCTGTGCGAGACCGGGCGGGCGAGGAACGACATGATCTCGATGACGACGATCATCGGCAGGATGAAGATCGGAACGCCGCTCGGCGCGAACAGCTTGAGGAAGTGCAGGCCGTGCAGCCAGAAGCCGTGGATGATGACGGTGAAGAAGACGAGGAGCGCGAGCGATGCGGTGACGACGATCTGGCTCGTCACCGAGAACGACAGAGGAATCAGTCCGACCAGGTTGGCGATCAGCACGAACATGAACACCGAGAAGACTAGCGGGAAGAACTTCATCCCGTGCTCGCCGGCGGTGCTGCGGATCATGGTCGCGACGAATTCGTAGATCACTTCGGCGACCGACTGCATGCGGGTCGGGACCAGCCGCCGTCCCGCCGTCGAGCCCAGCATCAGGGCCGCGGTCAGCACGACCGCGAGCAGCATGAAGATCGCCGCATCGGTGAAGGCGATCTGATGCCCGGCGATGTTGACGACCGGAAAATACTCGTGGATCTCGAATTGCTCGATTGGGTTGGCGGCAGCAGCCATGACCGCAGAGGTCCTTATCCAATGTCCTCGATCCGCGACCGCCGCGTCAGCGCGCGCGATCCTCGGGGTTTGCCAACACGCCGGCCGAGCGCATCAGGTTGACGATACCTGCGGCGAAGCCGAGCAGCACGAACACAATGAACCCCCACGGCCGGATGCCGAGCCACCAATCGAGCGCGTATCCGATTGCACCCCCGACCACCACGCCGCCCACCAGTTCGGAGGAGAGGCGCAAGGCGCGTGCCATCCCGGAAGGATCGGGCGCACGGCTGGCATCGCGGGTTGATTCGGATGGCTGGCTCGCCCGCACGTGGTCGAGCCGGTCGCCGAGACGCCGAAGCCTCGCGGAGAGATCAGCCTCGTCGGAAGGCCGGCGGCCCGGATCGTTTTTTCCGCTCGTGTCGTCGCTCATCTCCGACACCCGCGGATAAACCGATCTCGAACTTTCCGCCCCCTTTAAGGCGCGCGGACCATACAGACCGTGCCAAACCGAGTCAAGAATCGCCACTTTTTACTTAAGTCTATGATTACGCAACGGAAACAACCGTTCCCCGCGGCCCGCTGCGAGCCGTCTGGTCGCCGTTCCACAACGATCCTGACGAAAGCCGCGAAGCAGCGCGCCGGCCGTCCGCGGGCGGCGGTTTCCGCCCGCGATCGCGGGGTGATAGGGTCGTCTTGGAAAGATGCCCTGACCTGATGACTGCCGTTCGCTCTCCGATCAGCGACACCCCCGCGCAATCGATCGCCACCGCGACCCTGTCGGTGGAGACCGCAGGCGAGGGCTTCGTCGAGATTACCCGCGAGGCCAGGCGCTTCGTCGCCGACGTCGGCGCGCGCGAGGGCGCACTCTTCCTCTTTGTCCGCCATACCTCGGCGTCGCTGACCATCCAGGAGAACGCCGACCCGGATGTGCGCACCGATCTCGTCACGGCGTTGCGCCGGCTTGCGCCGAACGACGCCGCATGGGTGCACGACACCGAGGGGCCCGACGACATGCCGGCGCACGTGAAGGCCATGCTGAACGGGAGCTCGTTGCACGTGCCGGTGATCGACGGTGCGCTGGCGCTCGGCACTTGGCAGGGCATCTACGTGGCCGAGCACCGCGCGCGCCCGCATACCCGCGAGGTGGTCGTGCAGTTCGTGGGCGCGCGGGGTTAGGCGCGACCCTGGGCCGGTCAGCGCGACGCCGTCCGCAGCAGCATCACCAGCGCGGCGAAGAAGACGATCACCGTGCCCTGCGCCGCCAGGAAGATGCCGAGCGGCATGTCGAGCACCGGCACCATCATCTTATTGAGGGCGCGCGACCACATGCTGATGATGACGAAATAGGCGATCCAGGCGGCCAGCATCGTGATCATGCCGCGCTTGAGGCGGCGGATGCCGAAGTGCCGCTCCAGGTGGAGCATCGGCGCAGCCACGATGGCCGCATAAGCCGCCGAGACGTCCATTGAGTGTGATGCGTTCTGCATCTTCCGGGTCCTTTCGTAGCGGTGTCTCCGTTCGGGCCGCGCGCGTGCGCGATCCGACCTGCAAGACGCCACCCCGGCGGCGGCTTCTGCCCACCGCTATGCATGGACCGTGCCGCTTGGCTCCTGCCCGGGACGCAGCGGAGCCTTGATCGTCCAGGCTGCGCGCCAAAGGTTAACGCAAAGTAACTCCGCGGCCTGTGCGCGGGCGCTCTTGACCGGAAAATCGGCATTGTCGCTGTTCCGACACCGGATTAGGGTCTTTCAGCGGAGCAAACCGGATGTTTTGTTGAGTGAGACCCCACAATATCGGCTGATGATCGCGGATGATCATCCGCTCTTTCGCGGCGCCTTGCGCGAGGCGGTGGCGCAGCTTTTTGAGCGCGCCGACATCACCGAAGCCGGGACCTTCGACGAGGTGTCGGCGATGCTCGAGCGCACGAGCGACATCGATCTCATCCTGCTCGACCTCGCGATGCCGGGTGTGCGCGGCTTCTCGGGATTGATGTATTTGCGCGCCCAGTATCCGAGCGTGCCGGT
>DASXCK010000074.1:0-18393 GCA_036491235.1 Xanthobacteraceae bacterium
CCAAGCGACTGTTCGGGTTCGATGGAACGGCGGACGGAGGCCCAAGCTGAGGCGCGGGCTTCAAAGCCCTAGGATGATCCGGTCTCCCGTCCGCCACCGCATCGGCAAGCCTAGCCGATTTGGCGATTCGTGACTTACAAGAGTGACGGATTTATCTCAGTCATTTCCAACCTGCTTGACATTTTCCGGCGTGCGCATCGCACGAAGGGACTCTTCGCGCAGTTTATCCCACAGGCGAGCCGTGACGGCACCGAAGTGCTCATCGGAAACGATGCGGCTGTCGCGCGTGCGCGGCCAGCCGGTGGTGACGATGTCGATAAAACATCCGGGCCGCGCCGACATCACGGCGACACGATCAGACAGCATGGCGGCCTCGTCGAGCGCATGGGTAATGAGCACGACGGTCGCGCCGGTCTCGCGCCAGATGCGCAGCAACTCGTCGCCCATGAGCAGCCGCGTCTGCTGATCAAGCGCGCCGAACGGCTCATCGAGCAGCAGCACTTTCGGCTCGAGCACCAGGGTACGCGCAATGCAGACCCGCTGGCGCATGCCGCCGGAGAGCTGCGCGGGATATGCTTTGGCGAATCCCGCAAGCCCCATGAATGCGAGCGCCTGACCGACGCGCCGCGCGATCTCGGCTTTGCTCATGCCGCGACGACGCAGCCCAAAGGCGACGTTGTCCCAAACGTTGAGCCAGAAAAAGCTCGCGTCCTGTTGGAAGACGGCGCCGATGCCGTCGGGGACTCGGCCGGCAAGCGCCACGCCGTCGAAGGTCGCATCGCCGGCGGTCGCGGTCGACAGACCTGCCAGCACATCGAGCAGGGTCGACTTTCCGCAGCCGGATGGGCCGACAACCGTGAAGAATTCCCCGTGCGGGATATCGAGATCGATCGGCCCGAGCGCGTGCACGTCAAGATGGCCATCGTGGCCGGGAAAGACCTTGGTAACGCCGCGCAGGCTGATCTGGCCGTCCCTGCTACTCGCCATGGCGGGTCCGACGTTCGACGAAGCCCAGCAGCGCGTTGACACTCGCGGCGAAGACGAAGAGCAGCAGCGTGAGTGCCATGATGTCGTTGACCGCATGCGTGTCCATGGCGCGGATCAGCACAAAGCCGAGGCCGGAGGTCGAGGCGAACAGCTCGCCGATCAGCACCCCGAGCAAGGTCAGCGCGACGCCGACCCGGATGCCCGCGAGCATTTCGGGCAACGCGGCCGGCGCCATGATGGTCACGGCCGAGACGGGCGGCGAGAGCCGCAGCACGCGGGCGGTGCGGTGATAGACCGGGGCGACGTTGCGGACCGCGTTCATGGTGAAGATCGCGATCGGAAAGACGCCGTGAATGACGCCGAAGGCGATCTTCGCCGAGACGCCGAGGCCGAACAGCAGGAGGATTATCGGATAGAGCGTGATCTTCGGGATCGAGTAAAGCGTACCGAAGATCGGGTCGGCAACGTCGCCCGCAAAGCGGCGCAGCCCGAGCCACAAGCCGAGCGCGATGCCGCCGAGGATCGAGATGACGCTGGCGATACCAAAGGCCGCCGCGGTCGCGGCCGCGTGGTCCCAAAATGCGGCCGTCGCGACGAGCTCGACGGCGCGCATGATCGTCGCCCAGGGCGACGAGAGGACGTCGGGGCCGACTGCCCAATGCAGAAGTTGCCAGAAGGCCAATAGACCGGCGAACAGCAACAAATGGTCGAAGCGCGCCGACTTCATCGCGTGCCGAAGCGGCGATGCAGCCGCTTCTCCCAGCCCGACAGGGCGCCGTTGACCGCCATCACGGCGATCAGCAGCAACAGCAGCATGCCGTACATCGTCTTGTTGTCGAAGTTGTCATAGGCGAAGGCGATGCGCTTGCCGACGCCTTCGGTGGCGAGAATGAACTCGCCCGCCACGATGCCGATCACCGAATAGGCGACCGCGAGCTTGATGCCGGTGACGAGATGCGGCGCGGCGGACGGCAGCCGAATCAGCACGAGCTGCCGCATGCCGTCCAGCCGCAGGATCGCGCCGGTCCTGGCGACCGCGGGCGGAACATGATCGAGGCCGAGCGTGGTGTTCACGATCATTGCCACCACGCCGAACATCGCGCCCATCACAATAAGCGCCGTACGGCCGATGCCGAAGGCGACGATCAGCAGCGGATAGAACACGAAGGTCGGGATGGCGTAGTAGGCCGACAGCAGCGGGACGAGCGGCCGGCGCAGGCGCGGGAGCGCCTGCAGTCCAGCGCCGACGAAGAAGCCGGCAACAATGGCAATGAGCGAGGCCGCAATCACGTTGAACAGGGTGAAGAGGATGTCCTCGTTGTAGCGGCCGGCGATGAGGATGTCCCACAGGGATGAGATCATCTCGCTCGGCGGAATCATGGTGACGCGGTTGATGATGCCGAAACGGCAGAGGAGCTCGAGCGCCGCGAAGGCGGCGAGCACCAACGCCGCCCTCGTGGCGCCGACCTTGGTGATGTGCGGGCGCCAGCGCATGGCCTACACCAACGTCATGCCCGGCCTCGTGCCGGGCATCCACGTCTTGTGAACGTCGTCAAAGACGTGGATGGCCGGGACGAGCCCGGCCATGACGGAAATCAAGGCATGCATGCGTCAGAACACCTTCTGCAGATCTGTCGGCAAGTACTGCTGATCGATCACAGCCTTCCAGTCCACCGGGCCCTTCACGTCGCCGATCAGCTGCAGGCCCTCGGACATCTTGGCGAGCGCCTCCTGGTCGAAGCCGCCTGGCGACCATTCGCCCTTGTAGCCGAAATATTTGGGGAAATAGGTCGCGACCTCCTCCGGCTTCTGCTGCCACACCTTGGCATAAATCGCGATCGCGTCGTCATGATGCGCATAGATATAGTCGACGCCCTTGCGGTGGATCTCGATCAGCTTGCGCACCGTGTCGGGATGCTGGGTCGCGAATTTGCGCGTCGTCACGCCGACGAGCCAGGTCATGCGCGGGATGAGATCGGCGAAGTGGAAGATGACGCGATACTTGTCGGGCTTGAGCGTGAGGATCGGATCGATCAGCGGCGCCGCGTCGATGCCGCCGGTGTCGAGCAGCGTGAGCCCGCCGCCGAAACCGCCGGTCGCGACGGGCTCGACCTTGCCGGCGAGGCCGGCTTCCTTGAGCGCGAGGCGCAGCAGGAGCTCGCTCGTCGACTTCGCGTTGGTGAAGCCGGCCTTATGGCCCGTCAGATCCTGGACGGTGCGGATGCTGCTCTTCGGGTTGGCGACGAGCGCGATCTCGCCGATGTGGTCGCTCGCGGTGTTGACGATGACGATGTCGAGGCCGGAGCGGATGGCGGCAAGCGCGGCGGACGTCGCGACCTCGCCATAGGGCAGATCGCTCGCCAGCATGTTGCGCAGCGTGGTGCCGCCGCCCTGCCCCGAGATGATCTTGTCGATCTTGATGCCTGCGGCCGCGAAGTAGCCTTTCTCCATCGCGACCACCCACGGCAGCGTCGCGGTAACGCGGCCGTACTGGCTCACTGCCATTTCGGCGGCGGAGGAGGGTTGCGAATGGGCAACCGCAAGCGCGGCAAATGCGATGAAAAGCGTCCAACGGCCGCGCTGCATGCGTTCCTCCCCTGATTTCGCGGCAAGTATGTCATGCGGGGCGAAGGCGCGAAACCCGAGGGCGGTCTCGCGATTCGCCGCAGGTCGGGTCTTCCCACAAGAGCCGCTTTCTATGCTCGCGCTCGCCAGGACTGATGCGCCCCTCTCCCGCTTGCGGGGGAGAGGCGCCGATGCTGAATGCATGGCAAGAAAAGGAATCGCCAGGCTCGAGCCGAATGGACGACGGCGACGCCTACACCGTCTTCTCCGGCCAGCGGCAGAGATCCTTGATCAGGCAATCCGCGCATCGTGGCTTGCGCGCGACGCAAATGTAGCGGCCGTGCAGGATGAGCCAATGGTGAGCGTGCAGTTTGTAGGCGTCCGGCACGACGCGCTCGAGATTGGTCTCGACCTCGAGCGGGTTCTTGCCGGGCGCGATCCCGGTGCGGTTGCCGACGCGGAAGATGTGGGTGTCGACCGCGATGGTCGGCTGGCCGAACGCGATGTTGAGCACGACGTTCGCGGTCTTGCGGCCGACGCCGGGCAGCGCCTCGAGCGCTTCGCGCAGCGGCGGCACCATGCCGGCATGCTCGGCGATGAGCTTTTCCGAAAGCGCGATGACGTTCTTCGCCTTGGTGCGAAAGAGGCCGATAGTCTTGATGTAGTCGCGCACCTTCTCCTCGCCGAGCGCGACCATCTTCTCGGGCGTGTCGGCCGCCGCGAACAGCGCCGGCGTCGCCTTGTTGACGCCGGCATCGGTCGCCTGAGCGGAGAGCACAACTGCGACCAGCAGCGTGTAGGGATTGATGTGCTGGAGTTCGCCGCGCGGCTCAGGATTGGCCTCGTGGAAGCGGCGAAAGACCTCGGTGATCTCGGCCGCGGTCCAGGGTTTCGGCTTGGCTTTCGATTTCGGTGTCGACTTCAAATTCGGCTTCGCCACGGCGCGCTTGGCGGTTTTCGCCGGCTGCGGCGTTGGCTTCTTCAGAGGTGTCCGGTTTGGTGTGGTCCTGGCGGCCATGGAACCCGTATAGTGAGACATCATGATTTCAGGCAATGGCCAAGACTCGGATTCCGCGCCGGAACCCACGCTGTTTTCCGCGATCATCACACCACATCGCTCGCTGAGCGGTGCGGGCTTCGTTATTTTTATGGCCGCCTTCGGCGGACTGAGCTTTGCGGCCGGCATGATGTTCCTACTGCTGGGCGCTTGGCCGGTGTTCGGGTTCCTCGGCCTCGACGTGCTGCTGGTCTACTGGGCGTTCCGGGTGAACTATCGCACCGCACGCGCCTATGAGGAGGTCATGGTCACACCCTCCGAGCTGCGGGTGCGCAAGGTCAGCCACCGCGGCAAAGTCGCCGAGTGGTCACTCAACCCCTTGTGGGTACGGCTGGACCGGGATAGCCACGAGGAATTCGGTATCGAGCGGCTGTTTCTGGTGTCGCGTGGCCGCAAGCTGCTGATCGCCGGATGTTTGAGCCCGCCCGAGAAGGAAAGCTTTGCGGCCGCGCTCGGCGCGGCCATCGGCGAGGCCAAGCGCGGGGTGACGCGGACGGTATTTTGATGAGGGGGACAGCGGTATTCCAATGGTGACACTCTCACGGATATTTGCGAAGAGTTGTGCACACGCGGTCTTGGCGCTCGCATAGACTGTACCCAGCTTGAAGCCCGCCATCACACCAAGGGAGGACTCCATGCCGTCATCGCCGCACACCAACAGGATGCGCTGGCCCCTCGCCTCCGCCGCCCTGCTGCTGCTGCTCGGTCTTGCGGCTGCCCTCTCGCTGCCGGCCCGCACGGCCGAGAACGCGACGGCGCTGCCGGCCCCGACGCTCGACCCGCCGGCGGCCGCGACGGACGCCACAGAAACCGCGGTGCTTGCCGGCGGCTGCTTCTGGGGCGTGCAGGCGGTGTTCCAGCACGTGAAGGGCGTCAATCAGGTCCTGTCCGGCTACTCGGGCGGGGCCAAGGACACGGCCGAGTATGAGACCGTGAGCACCGGCACCACGGGTCATGCCGAGTCGGTGCAGGTCAAGTTCGATCCGCGGCAGATTTCCTACGGCCACATCCTGCAGATCTACTTCTCGGTTGCGCATGATCCGACCGAGCTCAACCGGCAGGGTCCGGACGTCGGCACGCAGTATCGCTCGGCGATCTTCTTTGCGGATCCGGCGCAGCAAAAGGTGGCGCAGGCCTACATCACGCAGCTCGACAAGGCCGGCGCGTTCAAGACGCCGATCGTGACCAAGCTCGTGCCATTGACGGCGTTCTATCCGGCCGAGCGGTATCACCAGGATTACGCGACACTGCACCCGGACAACCCGTACATCTATTACAACGACCTGCCAAAGGTCGAAAACCTCAAGCGCCTGTTTCCGAATGCCTATCGCAACCAACCGGTGCTGGTGCGGTCGGCCGCGCGCTCCTAGTTCGGCTAACGCTACTGCGTCAATTGCCCGCGAAAGCGGGCAATCCAGTAATCGCAGACATTCAGCGGACATCGCCAGTGCCGCAATAATTCGCTGCGGCGCACTGCATCGTTCGCTTGCGCGGACCATCACGGCGGCGGATTGGGCCCTCACCGCGCCAGCGACCTTCCGCAATCCCACATTTCCGACATGGCCCGGATCGCCGTCGCCCCTGATGCAGCCGGGCCGATCGCGGCGAGCCCGGATTGACGCTGTGGCGGCGATCCACCACAAGACGATCGCCGAGAAAACGTCAGGATGGTCCATATGCAGCAGCGTCGACCGGTGATGCTCGTCGTGCTCGACGGCTTTGGCTGGCGCGAGGAGGAAGCCGACAACGCGGTGCGCCTCGCGCGCACGCCGACCTTCGACCGCCTGTGGTCGAGCTGCCCGCACGCTTTGCTGCGTACGTCAGGCGAGGACGTCGGCCTGCCGCACGGCCAGATGGGCAATTCCGAGGTCGGGCACCTCAACATCGGCGCCGGCCGTGTCGTCAAGCAGACGCTGCAACGCATCACCGACGCGGTCGCGGACCACGAGATCGATCAGGCGCCCGCCTTGCGCGCCTTCGTCGAGACCCTACGCAAAAGCCACGGCACCTGCCACCTGATGGGCCTCGTCTCGCCGGGCGGGGTGCATTCGCACCAGGACCACGCGGCGGCACTCGCGGGCCTCCTCGCCGAGGCCGGCATCCCGACCGTCGTGCACGCATTCACGGACGGCCGCGATACGCCGCCGCGCTCGGCCGACGACGACATCAAGCGGCTCGCAGCCGCGCTGCCGCCGACGGTCAAGATCGCGACCGTGAGCGGCCGCTACTACGCGATGGACCGCGACAAGCGCTGGGAGCGCGTCGGCAAGGCCTACCAGGCGATCGTCGCGGCCGATGCGCCGCGCTTCAAGACCGCCGAGGAGGTGGTCGCGGACTCCTATGCGCAGGGCAAGACCGACGAGTTCGTCGTGCCGGCCGCGGTCGGCGACTATCGCGGCATGCGCGACGGCGACGGCGTGCTGTGCTTCAACTTCCGCGCCGACCGGGTGCGCGAGATCCTGTTGGCGCTGCTCGATCCGAAGTTCGCGGGCTTCGAGCGTGCGCGCACCGTCAAGATCGCGGCCGCGATCGGCATGACGCCCTACAGCGAGGAGCTCGAGGTGCTGATGCAGGCGATCTTCCCGCACGAGGACCTGCATCATGTGCTCGGCGAGGTCGTCGCCGACGCGGGGCGCGCCCAGCTGCGCATGGCGGAGACCGAGAAATATCCGCACGTCACGTATTTCTTGAACGGCGGCCGCGAGGAGCCCTACCGCGGCGAGGATCGCATCATGGTGCCGTCTCCGAAGGTCGCAACCTATGACCTGCAGCCCGAGATGTCGGCGCCCGAACTCACCGACAAGGCGGTCGCGGCGATCGCGGCGGGCAAGTACGACCTGATCGTGCTCAATTACGCCAACCCCGACATGGTCGGCCACACCGGCAGCCTGCCGGCCGCCATCAAGGCGGTCGAAACGGTCGACACCGGCCTCGGCCGCATCGTCGACGCGATCGGCAAGGCGGGCGGTGCGCTCCTGGTCACCGCCGACCACGGCAATTGCGAATTGATGCGCGACCCGCAGACCGGCGGGCCGCACACGTCGCACACGACGGGACCGGTGCCGATCCTGGCGTTCGGCGGCGGCGACAAAACCGCACTGCACGACGGCCGCCTCGCCGACCTCGCACCGACGCTGCTGGCCCTGATGGGCCTGCCGCAGCCGGAGGAGATGACCGGCGGGTCGTTGCTGCGGTAGATGATGGCGCCCGCTTGGCCTTGCGCCCTAAGGCTAAGGTTATGGAATGCAGTTGACTGTCGATATTCCGGACAATGTGGCCGCGCGGCTCAAGGCCGCGGGTGGCGATCTTTCGCAGCGGGCCGCTTGAAGCACTCGCTCTCGGTGACGCGCCCCCTTGGGGTTCCCAACCTCGCGGCGCAGCGAGGACCCCTTGACCTTGGCGAGGCGTTCGCACGTCTCAAGGCAACGAATTTCGCTATCCGCCGGAGCTGATGAACGCGCTGTTGAAGCAGCGCCGAAAAGAGAATGGTTGACTCCCATCGAGAGAGACTTGGTCCGCCCTCGTCGTCGGGCGGCGAAGCAGCCGGCCCAGATGATTTGAAGCCATCCTGTTTCGGTATCCGGGGCTGATGCTCCCGCATTACCGGCGGGCCGGCCCAGCCACGTTGCCCTGATGCCTCGCGACGAAACGACGCGCGCACCGCGTCTCGATATAGCTTCGCTACCTGCCGAGCGCCGCTTGCGATAACCTGCCCGCTCAGAGCTGCCAGCGGCGCATGCCGGCGCACCGCAGAGTCAAAGGCAGCGATGACTGCCTCCGGCGGGCGAGCCCTTTTTTCAAGATCGACATCTGTCTCGACTGGCCTTCCGCGCCGCGGAGGGCGCGCAAGCTCGTGGAGGATGTGATGAGGCTTCCCCGCAGACGCTTCCTGCAGCTCGCTGGCGGCGCGGCCGCGCTTCCGACCCTTCCCGGTATTGCGCGCGCGCAAAACTATCCGGCACGCCCGGTGCGCTACATCGTGTCGTTTGCGGCCGGCGGTCCCAACGACACCACCGCGCGCCTCATCGCGCAGTTTCTCTCGGACAACCTGGGACAGCAGGTCTTCGTCGAGAACCATACGGGCGCCGGCGGCAATGTCGGGATGGAGGTGGCGTTGAACGCCCCACCTGACGGCTACACGATTGCCTTCGTCGGGCCGAACAACGCGATCAGCGCGACGCTGTACAAGAAGCTGCCGTTCGATTTCATCCGCGACAGCGTGCCGATCGCGGGGACGATGCGGTTGACCAACGTGCTGGTGGTCAATCTCAACGTGCCGGTCAAAACCCTCGCCGAATTCATCGCCTACGCCAAGGCCAACCCCGGCAAGATCAACTTCGGCTCGGGCGGGGTCGGCACGTCGCCGCATCTCTCGGGCGAGCTGTTCAAAGCGATGACCGGCATCAACATGCTGCACGTGCCCTATCGCGGCACGGCCCCCGCCCTCGTCGATCTGCTCGCCGGCCAGGTGCAGGTCATGTTCGACAACCTTCCGGGCCAGCTCGGACAGATCAGGACCGGAAAGGTGCGCGCGCTGGGCGTGACCTCGGCACACCGGGCACCCGAGTTGCCGGACGTGCCGGCCATCGCCGAGGTCGTGCCAGGCTATGAGGCGAGCGTGTGGTACGGCATCTCGGCGCGCAAAGGCGTACCGAACGAGGTCGTCGAGAAGCTCAACAAGGCGGTGAACGCCATCCTGGCCGATCCGAAGCTGATAGCGCGCTTTGAACAAATCGGCGGCCACACCATGCCGATGACGCCGGCCCAGTTCGGCGAGCTGGTGGCGAGCGAAACGGCGAAATGGGCGAAGGTCATCAAGGAGGCGGGCATTACGCCGGCGTGAGCGCAAAGCGCCTCACCGCGCCTCTACGCCCAGCTCCTTCGCGAGCTTGCGCCACCGCTCCTGATCTGCGCGGATGAACGCCGCGGTGCTCTCCGGCGTGCCGGCGCCTTCGGTGGCGACGCCGAACGTGTAGAGCCTCTCCTGGATACCCGGCCCCTTGAGCACGGCATCGATCTCGCGGTTGGCCCGCGCCACGATTTCGGCCGGCGTGCCGGTCGGCGCCATCACGGCGAACCAGCCGTTCAGCGCCACGCCGGGCGCGAACTCGTTCACAGCCGGCAAATCCGGCAGCGCGGGAAAGCGCGCCGGCGAGGTCACTGCCAGCCGGCGCAGCTTGCCGGCCTCGACCATGGCGCGTGCCGCCGCGATCGAGCTCATCAGCACCTGCACGACGCCGCTCGCCGCGTCCTGCGTCATCTGGGCGGTGGAACGGTAAGGAATCTCGACGAGACCGAGGTCGGCGCGGCGATTGAGCAGTTTTGCGGCGAACGCGGCCGCGCCGGCCGTGTTGTCGAACGCGATCGAAAGCTTGCCGCGGTTGGCCTTCGCATAAGCGAAGAACTCCGGCACCGACTTGGCCGGCAGCGCGGCATTGACCGACAGCATCTGCGGCCCGAGGCTGCACACCATGGCGACCGCGACGAAGTCGCGCGCCGGATCGTACGGCAGCGTCTTGAACTGGATCGGGTTGACGCTCAGCCCCGACGTCGCCGTGAACAGCAAGGTGTAGCCGTCGGGCGCCGCGCGCGCCGCGGCCTGATGCGCCAGGAGGCCGGAGGCGGCCGGCATGTTCTCGACCACCACGGGCTGGCCGAGGTTTGCGCCGACCCCGTTGGCGACGAGGCGGGCCATGATGTCGGTCGCGGTGCCGGCGCCGGTTGGCACGATCATGCGGATCGGCCGGGTCGGCCACGCGGACGCGTTCTGCGCCCGCGCATCGGGCACGAACAGCGCGACCAGGCACGCCAACCAGAGTCCCAGCACCCGCGCCATGCATCCTCGCTCGCGTTTCGCCGCGCGCTCCATCCGTCTACTCTATGACCCCGCTTCGCTCACGCAAAGGATATCCCGTGCCGGGCCAACTTCATCTCGTCGGCAGCATTCCGCTCGATACGCCGCAGGAGGTGTTCGAGACCTTTGGCGCGCCGCTCGGGAAATATCTCCACGCCATGCCGGACGGCGAAGTCGGGCCGCGCCGCCATTGGATCAGCCGCGTGCACTACCAAGTGCTCGCCGCGCATCCCGAGCTCGAGATCGTGCAGCGGCCGGCGCCCGACGCGAACGGGGTGGAGCGCCAGTTTCCGCGCAACGCGGGGGATGCTTGGCACTTCCGGGTCAAGGCCGGTGTCGGCCAAGTCCGCTTCGGCGATCCCGGCTGGCGGCTCGGCTACGCGCGCGATGCGCTCAACTCCTATTTCGTCTTCCGCGTGATGAAGGAGCGCGGCGTGCTGCCAAAGCACCTGCGCTTCCAGGTGTCGATCCCGATGGTCAACAGCGTGCTGCCGCCGCGCATCTTTCCCGACCCGGCCGACATCGCAAAGATCAGGCCGGGCTACGCCGCCGCAACCCGCGCCGAGATCGCGACCATCATTGCAAGAATTCCCAACGACGAGCTGGCGCTGCAATGGGACTGCTCGACCGAGTTGCAGGACGCCTATGGCGGCATCCCGGGCCATCCGCGCGAGGGCGCCATCGAGCGCAATCTCGACGAGGTGCGCGCGCTCTCGCCGGCGATTCCGGGCGAGGTCGCGCTCGGCTATCATTTCTGCTTCGGCACCCTCGGCGGCTGGCCGCGCTTCGTGCCCGATGATCTCGGCCGCGCCGTCGAGCTCGCCAACGCCTTCGTCGCCGCATCCGGCCGCCGGGTCGACTGGATCCACCTGCCGGTGCTCGACCGCAACGACGACGCGTTCTTCGCGCCGCTCGCGCGGCTTGAGCCGCAGGGCGCGCGCGTCTATCTCGGCGCCATCCACAACATGGGCACGTTCGCACAACGTGTCGCCGTGACGCGGAAGTTTCTGCCGGAGTTCGGGCTGGGCGCCTATTGCGGGTTTGGTCGCCTGCCGCCGGCAGAGCTCGCGGGCGTGCTCGCCGACCATCTCAAGGCGGTCGAGTTGGCGACGGCGTGATTAGTCTGCTGAAGTTTTCAGGTCGCGCGGCGGTATCATTGTCGTGCCTAGTGCGTAACCGTTGCCCTTGGCGACCGAATTATTCATAACAATACAACCAGAAGACGCCCGCGCGCGCGTGAGCCACGTTGCGTCAACGACAGCACGGGTGAGCCTGTTACGGGGCGAATAATTTTCGGCCGAATTGAACCCGCCGGCCGTGAAGTCGACGACTATCTAGTCGGCGTATATGCGCCCCGCCGATCTTTATCGAGAGTCAGCGAAGGGCAAGGGCTGCGTCGCACATCCAATATTCCAATTTGAGGAGATGAGGCATGAGCCACGGAGTGAAAACCTTCCTGAGCGTCATCGCAATCATGCTCACAACGCTTTGCGATCTGACGGCGCCTGCACAAGCTCAGTTCATTTTCAATCCGTTGCAGAATCTGGGTGGAAGCGTGGTGACGGCTCCGAGTTGCGCCGGTGCGCCTAGCGGGTCCACTTTTTGCGGAGCTGTGGGTGCCAACGGCCACCTTTTTCTCAATCAAATTGGTGATCTGGCGTCCTTGGGGAATACGGATGTGGGCGGCATCGTCATTGGAAGACCGAGCTGTACCCACTTCGCCATCGCCCAATCTCAATTTCGCGTGCTCTGCGGTGTCATCGGCACCGACAGCGCCCTTTGGGTCACGCGCTTTGACGGTTCGGCATCGAGTGGGTTCGTATCGCTGGGCGGTATCAGCATTTCAAATCCAGCATGTACGGGGCTCAGCGGATCGACCAAGGCCGTCTGCGTCGTCATCGGCACGAACAGCCATCTTTTTGCATCAACCACCCAGGATGGCGTCAACTGGACGGCATTCACGGACCTCGATCTCGGCGGAACGCTTATATTCAACCCAACCTGCATGGACATCGGGGATATGATCGGCTTCTGCGGGGCAGTGACCACGGACGGAGAGCTTCGGCTAAGGCGTTTTCAGGCTGCGAGCGGCTCGGTGGCCTGGCAAGGCACGAGCATCATAACCTTTCCTCCTACACCCCCCGAAGCCCTGCCCAAGGCCCGCGTCGTAACCGGCGTCCTTTCGATCCCCAGCACCCTCAGGATCACGTCCGATCCCAGTTGCGCAGCCGGTCGCTCGGCCGCGGTTATCTGCGGAGTTAGAGGTTCGGACAGTGCACTGTATGTGAGCCAGTTCAATGGAGCGACGTTCTCGCCGTTTCAATTCGAGGGAGGGGTTCTCGCCGGGGCGCCGAGCTGTGCCTTTGCGGTTTGCGCGGCGCGAGGTGCCGATAGCCAGCTCTATGTCATTCAACCCGGCCTCACCGCAGCATTTAAGCCCGTACCGGGAACCAACTTGAGCGGCGACCCGAGCTGCACGTTGCACCCCAACGAGCTCTTGACGACCCTCATGTTGTGCGGGGTCAGGAGCACGGACAGCACGCTGTGGATCACGATCGCTCATCCGTAGCCGGGATTAGGCGCCACCGCCCAAGACGTGGATGCCCGGCACAAGGCCGGGCATGACGGAATGATTCGATATATGAGCGATATCAGCTTTAGTTCAGAACTCGCTCAATCCCAGCACATCCGCCATCGAGTAAAGTCCCGGGTTGCGGCCGCTCGCCCACACCGCCGCCTTCACGGCGCCGCGCGCAAAAATCATGCGGTCCTCGGCCTTGTGCACGAGCTCGATGCGCTCGGCCGGCCCCGCAAACACCACCGAATGATCGCCCACCACGGTGCCGCCGCGCAGCGACGCAAAGCCGATGGCGCCGCGCTCGCGCGCGCCGGTGTGGCCGTCGCGGCCGCGCTCGGAGTGCTGCTCGAGCGTGATGCCGCGCCCCTGCGCGGCGGCACGGCCGAACATCAGCGCGGTGCCGGAGGGCGCGTCGATCTTCTTGTTGTGGTGCATCTCGACGACCTCGATGTCGAAGTCCTCGTCGAGCGCTTTGGCGACACGCCGCACCAGCGCTTCGATCAGGTTGACGCCGAGGCTCATGTTGCCGGATTTGACGATGGGCGAGCGCTGCGCCGCGGTCGCGATCAGCTTCTCGTTCTCGGCCGACAAACCCGTGGTGCCGATCACGTGCACGAGGCCGCGCTTGGCGACGATCTCGGCGAGCGCGATCGTTGCGGCCGGAATTGTGAAGTCGATGACGCCGTCGGCCTTTTCAAGCAGCGGCGCCGGATCGGCCGCGACCGCAATGCCGTTCGCCCCCACGCCGGCGAGTTCGCCGGCATCGCGGCCGATCACCGCCGACGCAGGCGCATCGACCGCGCCCGCGAGCGTGACGCCGTCGATCTCGGTGATTGCCTTGATCAGCGTGCGCCCCATGCGCCCGCCGGCACCGGCCACGATCAGTCGCATGTCGGACATGGGTTGCTCTCTCCGACCAACAATTACGTCATGCCCGCGAATGCGGGCATCCACGTCTTTAATTGCGCCTCAGCATGAAAGACGTGGATGGCCGGGACAAGCCCGGCCATGACGATTCCCAGGGGCGCTAAGTCTAATGCACAGGGCCGTCATAGCCCTCGACCACGACGAGGTCGATCTCGCCTTTACCCTCGCGCAGGCGCTTCGCGGCCTGATACTCGGGCGAGCGATAGCAGGCCAGCGCAGCCTCGTAGCTCGGAAACTCCAGCGCCACGGTGCGGCCGCGCACCTGGCCCTCCGGCACCTCGCGCGTGCCGCCGCGCACCAAAAAGCGGGCGCCGAACTTGGAAAACGCCGCGGCGTTCGCGGCCTGGTACGCCTTGTAGCCTTCAGGATCGGTGATATCGACGTGGCCGATCCAATAGCCCTTGCGCGCGGCGGGCGCGGGCGGCTCGGCCGAGGGCGGCGGCTGCGGACCGTCGTAGCCCTCGACAATGACGAAATCGCCGGTCGAGTTGGCGAGGCGCAAGGGCCGCGCCGATTGATATTCGGGCGAGCGATAGCAGGCGAGCGCCGTCGCGTAGTCGGGAAACTCGCGCAGCACCACGCGGGCGCGGACGCGTCCTTCGACTACCTCGGCCTTGCCGCCGCGCACCAGCGCGACGCCGTGGTATTTGTGATGGGCGGGCGGCGTCGCCGCCGTATAGGCCTTGTAGCCTTCCGGGTCGCGCACATCGATGTGCGGGATCCAATAGCCCCTGGGCATGCGCGCCTCCTCAGGCTTTCTGCGCCGTGTCGGCGATCGCGGCGACGATCGCGGCGGCGGCCGCCGCCGGATCGGACGCGGCGACGATCGGCCGGCCGACCACGAGATAGTCGGCGCCCGCCGCAATCGCGGCGGCCGGCGTCATGATGCGCTTCTGGTCGCCGATGTCGGCGCCGGCCGGCCGGATGCCGGGCGTCACCAGCACCATGCCGCGGCCGATCGCGGCGCGCAGCGGCACGGCTTCCGCCGCCGAGCAGACGAGGCCGTCGGCGCCGATGTCGCGCGCCTGCCCGGCGCGGGCGGCGACGAGCTCGGCCACGGTGAAATCGTAGCCCGCGGCCGCAAGGTCAGCGTCGTCGTAGGATGTGAGCACCGTGACGGCGAGAATGCGCAGGCCGGATGATCCGCGCGCCTCGACGGCGGCCCTCATGGTCTGCGGATAGGCGTGCACGGTAAGGAACGACGCGCCGAGGTTGGCAACGCTCTCGACGCCACGGGCGACCGTGTTGCCGATGTCGTGCAGCTTGAGATCGAGAAACACCTGCTTGCCGGCGCGCACGAGCCGTTCGGCGAATGGCAGGCCGCCGGCAAAAGCGAGCTGGTAGCCGATCTTGTAGAACGAGACCGTGTCGCCGAGCCGCGTCACCAGCGCCTCGGCGGCGGCAACCGACGGCAGGTCGAGGGCGACAATCAGGCGGTCGCGCGGCTCGATCACGTGCTCCTCCTCAGGGTCGTCGGTGTCACGCGAGATAACGCGCCGCGTCGACCAGCCGCCGCAGCAGCGCATGCAGCTGCTCGGCGGTGCGCGGATCGGTCAGGTTCTCGTCCGGGCCAAACGCGTTCGCGGCATCACGCACCGCCACCTGCTCGGGCAGCACCGTCGCGCCGAGGCCGAGCTCGAGCACCTGGCGCACTGCCATCAGCCCGCGATAGCCGCCAAGCGTGCCCGGCGAGGCGGCCGCGAGTGCGAAGATGCGATTGCGAAAGGCCGCGCGCGGAGCATCGGCTCCCTCGCGCACGCGCGAAATCCAATCGATCGTGTTCTTGAGGAGCGGCGTGACCGAGGCATTGTACTCGCCCGTCGCGATGAAGATGCCGGCGTGCTGCGCCATCATCCGCGCGAGGTTCGCGGCGTGCTCGGGCGGACCCGACTTCGCTTCGAGATCGCCGTCATAGAGCGGCAGTGGAAAATCCTGCAGCGAGATCCGGATCGGCTCGGCATCGGCGAAGGCCAAGAGCTTGGTCGCGAGCGCGGCAAGCCGCGCATTGTGCGAGCCGGTGCGGATCGAGCCGGCGAAGACAAGGATTTTCGGACGCGTCATCGCACGCGTCAGCCCTTGCGGTAGACCCAGACTTGCGCCGGCGGCAGGTTGCGCCAGATGCGCTCGGTGGAGCGCGCATGCACACCCGGCAGATTGCGCGGGATCGGCGACACGACCGCATAAGTGAACTGGATGAAGGGCGCGCTCGGCAACAGCAGCCCGAAAGCATCGGCGATCAGGCGCAGACGGGTACGCACCGGTTTGGTGAAGAGCGGAAGGCCCGACACCACCGCGGCCGCGGGCTCGCGCAGCAACGAGCCGAGCAGATGCCGGAGTCGATACGCATCGCCCTGCACCACCGTCGCGGCGGGATAGCGCGAGCGCAGCAAGCGGCAGAACACCGGATTGAACTCGACCAGCACGAGGCGCGCCGGATCGACACCATGCTCCACCAGCGCTTCCGTCACCGGCCCGGTGCCGGGGCCGAGCTCGACGATCGGTCCGTCGACCTTGGTGTCGACCAGCCGTGCCATTGCGCGCGCCAGCAACTTGCCCGACGGCGCGACGGCACCGGTCGACAGCGGCTTCTCGATCCACGAGCGAAGAAACTGAACCTCGTCGTCGATCCGCAGGGTCTTCTTGGCGAGCGCACTTTGAAACAGCATGGAGGCCTTTGACGGCTGATGATGCGACCCCGTGGTCATTATTTGGTCACCATATTGTCACGGGTATCCGCCCGTGAGTCCAGGGTCAAGTGAAACGAACGTCAGGACGGGTTCGGGCGATTACCGAAAAATTCCTTGACTTTACCGAAGAATCCCGCGGCCTCCGGCTGCGTATCCTTCGACGATAAACGTTCGAATTCGGAGAGCAGCTCACGTTGGCGCTTGGTCAGCTTTTGCGGCGTCTCGACCATCACCTGCACGTACATATCGCCGACTTGCTTGGTGCGCAGCACCGGCATGCCGCGCGACTGCAGGCGGAAACGACGACCCGATTGGGTGCCTTCCGGAATTTTCACGCGCGTCTTGCTGCCGTCGATGGCCGGCACCTCGAGCTCGCCGCCGAGCGCGGCCGCCACCATCGAGATCGGCACGCGGCAATGCAGGTCGGCGCCGTCGCGCTGGAAGAAGTCGTGGCCGCCGACCGAGAGGAAGATGTAGAGGTCGCCGGACGGCCCGCCGCGCGCGCCCGCATCGCCCTCGCCGGCGAGGCGGATGCGCGTGCCGTCCTCGACCCCGGCCGGAATGTTGACCGAGAGGGTGCGCTCGCGCTGCAGCCGGCCGGTGCCGGCGCAGGACGGGCAAGGATCGTCGATCACCTGGCCGCGTCCGTGGCACGCCGGACAGGTGCGCTCGAGGGTGAAGAAGCCTTGCGTCTGGCGGATCTTGCCGTGGCCCGCGCAGGTCGGGCAGGTCTTCGGCTTGGCGCCACCCTTGGCGCCGCTGCCGGAGCAGACCTCGCAGGTGACCGAGGTCGGCAGGCGAACCTGCGCGGTCTTGCCCGCATAGGCCTCCTCGAGGCTGATCTCCATGGTGTAGCGCACGTCGTTGCCGCGCTCGCGACCGCCGCTGCGCCCGCGCCGGCCGCCCATGCCGAAGAAGTCGTCGAAGATATCCGCGAAGGTGGAGGCGAAGTCGGCGCCGAAACCGGCGGCACCGCCGGCGCCGTGCTCGAACGCGGCGTGGCCGTAGCGATCATAGGCCGCGCGCTTATCCGCGTCCTTGAGGATCTCGTAGGCCTCGTTGACTTCCTTGAACTTGTGCTCGCAATCCTTGTCGCCCGGATTGCGATCGGGATGATGCTTCATCGCGAGTTTGCGGAAGGCGGCCTTGATGTCCGCATCGCCCGCCGTGCGCGCGACACCGAGCGTCTCGTAGAAATCGCGCTTCGCCACCTCAGCGCCCTCCCGGCCGGGATGTCTCGAGCCCGGACATGCCGAGCCCGACGCCGCGCGGCGCCGGGCTCCGGTCATGTGTCATAGCTTGCGGCCCGCATCGTAAGAAGGCCGGCGGCTTACGCCGACCGCTTGTTCTTCTTGTCGTCGTCGACTTCGGTGAACTCCGCGTCGACCACGTCGTCCTTCTTGGCTTCGCTTGCCCCGCCTGGCTCGCCGGCCGGCGTCGCGCCGGGGGCCCCTTCGGGCTGCTTGTACATCGCCTCGCCGAGCTTCATCGACGCCTGTGCCAGCGCATTGGTCTTTGCCGTGATGGCCTCGGGGTTGTCGCCCTTGAGAGCTTCCTTGAGGTCCGCCATGGCGTTCTCGATGGTGCGGCGGTCGCCCTCGGCGATCTTCGAGCCATGCTCGGAGAGCGCCTTCTCGGTCGAGTGCACAAGTCCCTCGGCGTGGTTCTTGGCCTCGACCGCGGCCTTGCGCTTCTTGTCCTCGTCGGCGTGCGACTCGGCGTCCTTGACCATCTTCTG
>DASXCK010000075.1:0-5857 GCA_036491235.1 Xanthobacteraceae bacterium
CCCTCAACGGAATTCTGGTGCAGCCCTCCGGTGCGCAAGATTATCAAGTCATATTCAAGAAGGTCGAGGCCTACAACAATTCCGCCAGCGGCATCACGATAGACGACGCCCAGATGCCTGGCCCCGTTACGGTAGGAAGCATCACTGCCACCGCATCGGACTGCATCGTTTCGGATGTCGGCCGGTTTGCCAGCGCCGGGGTCGGTTACCTTGCCACCCGCCGCAAGGTGTCTTTCGTCCTTTTCAACATCCACAGTTCGGAGGCAGCAGGATATGCAACTGGCATAGAAGCAGACGGATCGGGCGCGACAATACGAATCTCCCAAACAGATCTGGACAGCAGTTTCAGCCAGGCGAGGACGGGCGCCAGCGGTGGCCAGATCATAAGTTACGGCGACAACTTCACAGCGGGCGGAACAATTGCAACCGAAGCAGGACCCCAGCCGACGCAATAGCAATGGTTGGACTTGAGTAACGGGCTTTCATGGCGGGCCCGCTTCGCGACCGAAACGCGGGTGCCAAGCAGCTCCGGCAGGCACGCCGGGGTCTTCTGTTTCGAATGCCTGAAATCATGGACATCAAGCCGGGCGGCGCATGACGCGCCGCGTGCGTGATCTTTGATTTCGTGGCGATCCCGGGAAGACTCGAACTTCCGACCTTCGGTTTAGGAAACCGCTGCTCTATCCAGCTGAGCTACGGGACCGTTCGCGCAGTCAATATCAGAGGCCGCGCGTGTGATCCACCCGAGTCAACGCCAGCGAAAGGCGTGGCAAACGGTGCCCTCACCAACGCTATCTCCGTAAGTGCGTGGAGCAGGAGGCGCGCACCCTCCTGCCTCAATGGGACCCCACTTGCGCCGCCGGCTTGATCTCCAGCGTCCACGCCTTCCCGTCGCCGAGGTAGCGCTCCGCCATGGTCTGCAGATCGGCGGCGGTGACAGCCTTCAGCGCCGGGATCATGTCGCGGATCACGTCGAGACGGCGCGGGTCCTCCTGGGCGGCCCGCAGGAAGCCGGCCCAGTAGCTGTTGGTCTGCTGGCTCGCAATGAGCTCCTCGAGCGCCGGCTTGCGGCCGCGCTCAAGCTCGTCAGGCGCGACCGGATGCGCGCGCAGGTCGGCCGCGATCGCGCGGACCGCCGTGAAGAACAGCGGCATCTTGGCCGGCGGCAGCTCGGTCGCGGCAAAGAGGTAGCCCTGGCCCGGCGTCACGTTGGACGTGAACGAGCGCACCATCGGGGCGTAGGTCAGCCCCTCGGCGACGCGCAGCCGATCGAGGACGCGCGAGAACATGACCGCGGAGAGGATCTGCAGCGCGGCGCGATCCTTGGCGTGGTATTCATCGGTGGTGAGCCAAGCCGCTGCCGCAAGGCCCTGATCGGCGCGGCCCTGGTGATAAATCTCGACCGGCGCCTGGCTGGGTGCCGGGAAATGCGCCGGGGCGGCCTCGGCGAGCGACGATGTCGCGGCGCCGCGCGGCGGCAGCGCGCCGAAGGTGCGTCCGACGGCGTCGATCGCGGCGTCGAGCTCGACGTCGCCCGCGATCACCACCTCGAGCGGCGCCGAAGCGAGGACCGGCGCGAGCACTTGCTCGAGCGCGTCGGGCTTGGTCGCCGCGAGGTCGGCGAGCGAAGGCTTGCACCAGCGCGGGTCGCGGCCATAGAGATCGCACACACGCACGCGCTCGAACAGCTCGCTCGGTGAGGCCTCGGCGGCCCGCGTCTTCGCCGCCGCGATGGTGCGGGCGCGGTCGAGTGCGCCCTGGCGCCAGCCGGGCTGGCTCACGAGGGCGGCGAAGAACTGGAGCTGCGCGGCGAGATCCTCCGGCCGCGTTTGTCCCCACAGCATCAGGCCGTCGTCGATCAAGCTCGTTGCGTCCTTCAGGACCCGGCCGACGAGCGCGCGCTGCATGTCCTCGAAGGAGAGCGCCTTGGTGCCGCCGAAGAACAGCCCGTTGTCGTCGAACGCCCAGATCGCGGTCGCGTGATCGGCGGGCAGATCGAGGCGGCCGTTACCAATGCGCACATTGGCATAAACCTCGCCGGCGCGCAGACGGCTCGGCCGCACCGTGAGGCGCACACCGTTGGCGAAGCGCACGAAGGTCGTTTGCAGATCGGCGATCGTCTTGCGGTCGACGATCCGGCCGGGCGCGCCGAAGTCCGCATAGGGCCACGCCACGCGCGCCTCGGCGACGGGAGCCGCAAGCGGCGCCTTCATGGCGGCCGCAAAAGCGGCCGCGACCGCCGCCTCGCCGCCGTCGACCGGCGTCGGGCTCGCCACCAACAGGAGCGGCCCGTGATCGCGCATCATGTCGGCGATCGCGGCCTTCATCTTGTCCGGGGTCAGCGCCTTGAAGATCTCCTTGGACATCGCGAGCGCGTCGACGGGGCTTTGATACACCTCGTTCATCGCGACCTGCCCTTGGATCGCCTCGGCAATGTCGCGTGTCGGGCGGGTGCCCGCGTTGGCGGCGGCGGCTTCGAGCACCGCCTGCACGCCACGCTCGGCGCGGTCGAGCTCGTCGGCGGTGACGCCGTAGGTCTCCATCTGGCGGGCGATGCGCACCGTCGCCGCGAGCGCGAGCCGCCAATCCTGCGGCCGGATCGACGTCTGCACCGACCAGATCGCGGCGCCGGGGATCGCGTGGCTGCCCTCAGGCTCGATCTCGGCGAAGGGATGCTCGCCGCCGTTGGTGACGTCCGCCAAGCGGAATTGAAAGATCTGCAGCGCGAGCAGCTTGGCGAAATCGCCAGCCTCCCGCGCCAAGCTGTCGGGCTGCGACGGCATGACCCAGGCAAGCGTCAGCGATGACGGCATCCCCGGTGCGACGAAGAGCGACGCCTGCGCGGCGCGCGGCGGCGGCGGCGAGCGTACCGGATCGTGGCCAGCCGTACCGCTCGGCTTCCAGTCGGCGAACAGCCCCTTGATCTTCGCCTCGAGCGCGGCGGGATCGATCTCGCCGACGACGATCAGGGTCGCGCGCTCGGGCCGATAGAAGGCGTCGTAGTAGTCGCGGATCAGCGCGATCGGCGCGCGCTTGAGCACGTCGGTCTGCCCGATCGGCATGCGCGAACTGAAGATATCGCCGGGAAAGAGCAGGCGGATGAACTGCTTCGACCCGCGAAATACCGGGGTGTCGCTCAGCCGCTCCTCGGAGAGGACGGCGCCGCGCTCGGCGTCCATTGCGGTTTGCGCGAGCGTGAGCTCGCTTGCGATGTCGCGCAGGCGCACGAGCCCGGCGTCGATCGTCTCGGCATCGTTGCGCGGAAAGTTGAATTGGTAGACCGTGAACGGCTGGCTCGTCGCCGCATTGGCGTCGGCGCCGATCGCCATGCCGAGACGCTGCAGGCCGGGCCAAACCTCGGCCTCCGGCACGTGACGCGATCCGCGGAACGCCATGTGCTCGAGAAAATGCGCGAGCCCCTGCTGGGCGTCGCTCTCCTGCAGCGAACCAGCCTCGATGTTGAGCCACATGGAGACGGCGCCCTTCGGCGTCGCGTTATGCATGAGGGCGTAGCGCATGCCGTTCGGCAGCGTGCCGAACAGGACCGCCTTGTCGGCCGGCACGTCGCTATGCTGCTGCGGCCAGTCGGCCGCACGGGCGCGCGAAAGGCCGGAGAGCATGAGGGTGCCGAGCGCCACGCCGAGGCAAGCGGCCATATGGCGCGCGAAGCTGGAAGTTCCGAGCATGGGCAGGGTGTCTCGCGGAATCTTGGGGCAGCAGAAAGCACGTGCGGCCGGTGCCGTGGCGACACCGGACGTACCTTCATTACCAAGATGCCGGCAGGAGGGATGGAAAAGTTTGCATATAGTTCGGACATGTTGTCGCCCAATCATTGGGGAACTCTGAGGGCGGTTTGGCCAGAGGCACGATGTCGACAGGCTCGATCGTTCCGTGCGCGCCGCAGCGATGGCGCGGACTCCTCCTCACCACGATCGCCGGCGCGATCGCACTCGCCCCACCCGCACACGCGGCGGCGCGCAAGAACGCCATGCCGGCCAGCTGCCAGCGCGAGACCGTCGCGACTGGGACCGTCAAGGCCGTCGTCGACGGCCGCACCTTCGTGCTCACGGACGGTCGCGAAGTGCGGCTCGCCGGGATCGAGGTGCCACTCCTGCCTGCCGTCACGGAGCCGATCAGGGCGGCCGAGACGGCTGGCGCGAACGATATGCCCGACCCCGCCGCTGCAGCCGCGAACGCGCTCGGGACGCTGGTCACGGGACGAGAAGTGATTCTCAAATATCCCAAGCTCGTGACCGACCGCTATGGCCGCCTCCGCGCGGATGCGGCCATCGTCGGAACGGATATTGGCTCCGTCGTGAAATCGTTGTTGTCCCAAGGGCTTGCGCATGTGGCGCCGCGGTTGTCGGAACCCGTCTGCGGGTCCGAACTCCTGGCAGCCGAGCGCATGGCGCGGACGCAAAAGCTTGGCCTGTGGGGCGATCCGCGCTATTTTCCCAAGGCGGCCGACGACCCGGCGGGGGTGCTGGCCGAACGGGGCCGTTTCACGCTGGTCGAAGGAACGATTGTGTCAGTACGCGAGAGCGGCGGCACGATCTATGTGAATTTTGGCCGACGGTGGAGCGAGGATTTCACCGTTACGATTTTGAAACGTAACGAGCGTCAGTTTACGGCCGCGGGACTCGCACTGCGTTCGCTGGCCGGGCGGCGCGTGCTGGTGCGGGGCTTCATCGAGGAACGGGGCGGTCCCTGGATCGACGCCACGGGACCGGAGCAGATCGAGATTTTGGCGGACAAGTAAGCGACCAAGGGACGGGTTGCGGGTGAACCGGGTGGCGAATTCATTGCGACGATACGTGCGCGGTTCGGAGCGGTCGCTGATCGCCCTGCTCGCCGCCGCGTTGGCGCTTGCCGCCTGCTCGGGCGACCGCTTCCTCGGCGACCAGCAGAGCGTGATGCCGACGACGCCGCAGCAGACAGCGGCGGCACCGCCCCCCCCGCCGACGCCAGCCGAGCGCGAGCACCAACGCATCCTAGCGGCCTACGGCGGCGCCTATGACGACGCGAAGCTCGAAGCGCGCGTCAGCACGGTCGTCAACCGCCTGGTCGCGGCGTCCGACCGGCCCGACCTCGCCTACAAGGTGACATTGCTCAATTCGCCCGCCGTCAACGCCTTCGCGCTGCCGACCGGCCAGCTCTACGTGACGCGCGGACTGCTCGCGCTCGCCAACGACGACGCCGAACTCGCCTCGGTGCTCTCGCACGAGATGTCGCACGTGATCGCCAAGCACGCGGCGCTACGCGAGGAAGAGGCGCGCACGGTGTCGATCACCAGTTCGGTCGTCAACGACGTGCTGAGCGACCCGCAGGAAGGCGCGCTCGCGCTCGCGCGTTCGAAGATCAAGTTCGCCACCTTCTCGCGTTCGCAGGAATTCCAGGCGGACGAGATGGGCGTGGGTATCGCGGCGCGTGCCGGCTACGATCCGTTCGGCGCCGCGCGCTTTCTCACCTCGATGGGCCGCAACGCCGACCTGCGCGCCGGCGGCAACGGCGCCGACGCCCGCTCGCCCGACTTTTTCTCCTCGCATCCGGCGACGCCCGAGCGCGTGAAGGCCGCGCAGACGACGGCGCGGCAGTATTCGGCGCCCGGCACCGGGGCCGAAGCAGAGCGCGACCACACCGCCTATCTCGCAAGCCTCGATGGGCTCGTCTACGGCGAGGACCCGATCGAAGGCTATGTGCGCGGCCGCCGCTTCCTGCATCCGAAGCTCGGTTTCACGTTCACGGCGCCGGACGGCTTTACCCTGGAGAACACCGCACAGGCGGTGCTCGGGCTCAAGGACGGCGGCAACGAGGCGCTGCGGCTGGACGCCGTGCACGTGCCGGCGGAGCAGAGCCT
>DASXCK010000076.1:0-17667 GCA_036491235.1 Xanthobacteraceae bacterium
CCGTTGCGGCAAGGGAGACGAGAATGGCGAAGGGTACCGTGAAGTGGTTCAATCCGACCAAGGGTTATGGATTTATCCAGCCACAGGGCGGCGGCGGAAAAGATGTGTTCGTCCACATTTCAGCCGTGGAAAGAGCTGGCCTCAGCACATTGAATGAAGGCCAAGTTGTTGAATATGAAGAGGTTTCGAACAGGGGCAAGACCTCGGCCGAGAACCTCAAGGTTCAACGCTGATGGGCCGGCGCGTTCCGGGTTGTCCCTGAGAACGCGTCAAGCCTTGGGCGATTGACGCCCGCGATCTGCACGCTTTGCGATCCAGATGACGTGCCGCGCGCCGCCGCGTGATTCGGCGGCGCGCACGCGCACCTCATCGACAGCGAAATCGGCCTGGCGAAGCCGCCGGGTAAAATTCGCATCCACGCCCGATGACCACACGCCCAGCACGCCGCCCGGACGCAGTGCCGCGCGGGCGCTGCTCAATCCCTCACGGCTGTACAACGCATCGTTGGCCTTTCGGGTGAGCCCCTCAGGGCCATTATCGACGTCGAGCAAGATCGCGTCGTAGGCCGACGGACCAGACCGGATCAGGTGGCCGACGTCCGTCTCACGTATGTCGACGCGCGGGTCCGTCAGGCTTTTGCCGAAGACCTCTCGCATCGGACCCCGGGCCCATCCCACAACGGCCGGCACCAATTCCGCAACGATGATCCGGGCGCCTGCTCCGAGCGCCGCAAGCGCCGCACGAAGCGTGAAGCCCATCCCCAATCCGCCTATCAATATTCGCGGTTGTTCGCGGGATCGAATTCCCTCGCAGGCAAGTGTGGCGAGCGCTTCCTCGGATCCGCCCCGACGACTGTTCATCAGATCGTAGTGACCCAAGCGAATCGAGAACTCGCTGCCGCGCCGCAAGAGACGCAGCTCGCCACCTTCACCGGGCATTTGTGCCGTATCGAGCAGGGACCAGGGGATCACGGACGCCGCCCCGTGCCGCGGCGTTACCGTTTCTTTTTCTTCCTCGTCTTCTTTCCGTAGATCGCGTTCCAATTGTCCCGATAAGCCTGGGAAACAGGCTTTTGACCCTCTCCCCTGCTGTAGCTCGCAGGCGCTTCGCCGGCGGAGGCCACGCTCTTCTCGGCCTTGGATGAAGCGGCGTCCGCCGTGCTCTTGTCCTTCGATGCCGGCTCCTTTTTCGCAGCAGAATCCGTCTTGGTCTTCCCGTCGCTGGCCATCATCTTTCCTAACGCCAATTTGCTTGATCTACCTGAGCCGCCACCACAATTTCCCGCGCGGCATCGAGCCCGGAGGTTGATACCGCTTGCGATGCCGTCACGGCAAGGCTCCGCTGCCGATTGCACGTAAGGCCGACTTCTTCATCCACTTTTTGAAGAGCTAGCTCTGCCGCACGAAAATCGAATCGTTGGCGCAGGTCGCGTTGCGGCCGAAGAAATCCGTATAACGGGTGTCGACTTTGTATTGCCCGGGATGCGCCGCGTCGAACGCCGTGAGCTCGACGCGCTTCACGTCGCTGTCCTCCACAACGAGATAATCGCCGGCCATGAGCCGATCGTGCAGCCAGACGAGCACGCCGGGGACATTCTGGTGCGCATCCTCGATGACCAGCCACGGCCGCGATGCCTGCGCGACGACATCGGCCGGAAAGAGGGTCTCCGGCGCCCGGCAGTCGCCGCGATAGAAATGCACATGCGGATGATCGGCCGCGACCGGCCGGATGTCGACCGAGTGCACGGCAGCGCCGAGCGCGAATGCCTGCGCGAGGTCGGCAAGCCACAGCGCGCTCGCACCCGAGCCCGAGCCGATCTCGAGGATCGTGCGCGGCCGCAAATCCTGCAGCAGTTGCGGATAGATCGCGAAATCGAAGGCGGTCTTGAACAACGGCAGGCCGCGCCAGCGCATGAGGTTCGGCGCGCCTTGGCAAGCGAGCAGCACATCGGCCCCGAATTCGGTGCCGAAGCGCTCATCATAGTTGGCACGCGCCGCGTCGCGCTCGGCAAACGAGACGAACCGCCCGCGCGCCCAACGGTCGAGAAACTGGCGTACCCGCTTGAGTTCCCAGGCGAGGCCGGGCACGCGCTCGGCCAGTTCGCGAACGCTCTCTTCCCACGGCTTTCCGGGATCGAACTGCGCGAAACGCGCGGTGACGCGCGTGAACCACTTGTCGAAGACGCTGAAGGCGCCGCGCTGCGCGGTCGGAATATTCTCGTGCTGCCACTCCGTGAAACGGGCGGCAGCGGCCTTGAGCTCATCCCCCGATATCAATGCAGGCGCACCCACGGCAAATCCGGCGGCCTCAGGCCGCGGCCTCCTTTACACCCGGCTGCACGCTCGGTTGCGCCGCGAACTGGGTGGCGACGTCGCCGTAGAACACCGCGGGGCCGACATGGTTGAGCCGGCTCTCGGCATCGGCCCAGATCTCGCCGCCGATGTCGATCCAGCGCTTGCAGAAGCTGAAGTCCTCGCTCAGGTAGACGCCGGTCTCCGGCTCGATCAGGCACTCGAACAGCGCAAAACGATTCGGGTTGTCGGCGAGCGGGTCCTTGATCGAATGCTCGCGCCGGAACTGCAGCGACTTGTAACGCGCGCACATCTTCTCGATCGCGGCGCGACGGATCATCAAAAAGCCCGTGCCGGCGTAGCGCACGCGGATGAAGCCTCCGCGCATCACGATCTGTTGCGGATCGTCGACCTCGAGCACGTAGTCGAGGGACGCCGCTGCCGGATCGGGCCGATCCGACTCGATGACTTTGCGCACCTTGGTCCAGTCGGTGCGCTTGATCGGATAGACACCGCTGCACATGTCGGCGCCGCAGCCGATCAGACGGATCACCTGGTCGGGCTCGAAACCGATATCGGCGTCGATGAACAAAAGATGCGTCGCGGCCGGATTGTCGAGGAAGAGCGTGACCAGGTCCGCGCGCGCCCGCGTGATCAGTGCGTCGCCGTTGCGCAGCAGGATCGACATCTCGATCTCAGGCGTCGCACGCAGGACCTTCTGCAGCTTGAACACCGATTGCGCGTAGATCGTCGACAGCTGGCCGCCGAAGCAAGGCGTCGCGATGACGAGGTGAACGGGATCAGCCATTCGAGGCTCCGCGGTTCATTCGAGCTATCATCCTTTGAGCATGATCTTTTCCGAAGACCGGTATCCGCCCCGGTTCAAGTCCTCGGCAGGCCATTCGGGATCATGCTCTATGCGGCACGGTCGGGCAGCAGACGGTCGCGCCCCTCGCTGTAGCGCATCTCGCCTTCGTGCAGGTCCGCATTGTTGGTTTCGCGCCGCGCCGCGTCCGCCTCCCCGTAGAGGAAGGCGAGAAACGCGTAGCGCCGGCCGCTCGTCACCGGCGTCACCTGGTGCAGCGCCCCGCAGGAGAAGACTGTCGCTCCGGCATAGGGCGTGCGGTACGCCTTGCGCCCGAACTCCGGGAAGATCAGGTCGCAGCCCTCGAAATCCTTGTTGAGATTGATCGAGACCGCGAAACGGCGGTGCTGGGCGCCCGCATTGACGTTGTCGCGATGGCGATAGAAATGCCCCCCCACCGCGCTGTCGTAACAAGCGACGATGTAGCGATCCATGCGCGTCGCCTGGAACTGGAAGAAGCGCTCGACCGCGGGCAGCAGGCGCCGCACCACCTGGTCGCGGATCGCCTCGCGCACCTCGGGCAGCGCCACCACGAGGTCGCCGCGCCGCTTGAGCCGGTGATCGACGGTCGTGAGCGTCTTGCCGGCGACGTCGAGCATGAAGCCCGAATCCTCGCCGCCGCAGCTTTCGTAGAGCTTGATCAGGAAATCGCACAGCGCGTAGTCGAGCACGCGCGGCACGATGAGTACCGGCGCGCTCAGCGGCACGCCCGCCGAATCGTCGACCGACGGCAGGCCGCGCATCGTCTCGCGCACCGCCTTGGCGTGTCCCGCCGCGTAGTCCCACGGAATGTTGGCGACCGCGCGCAGCATCGGATCGAGGATCACCGTGCGCGGCATGTCGCCTGCGCCGTACGCGCGGCTGATCGCGCCGTCGTAGTCGGCCAGGAAGGCGAGCGCGGCGGTACTGTGATCGGTGTAGCGCGCCGGATCGGCGGGCGGCGCCGTCAGCAAACCATAACAAACCATGCGATCCGGATCGAGAAGCGACGCTTCCTCCAGGATCTCGGCGAGTTCCTGCGCGGCGCGCGGATCGGCCGGATTGCCGAGGAAGGACAGAACGATCCAGCGTCCCGCCGCCACGTGCAGATCGAATGAGCCGCCCGTGAGCGTGCGTGCGCTGAACCAGGGAACCGGATCGCCGAGGTTCAGACGAATGGCGCCGTCGGTCATGGCGTGAGCGCTCGCTTGCGCATGGGGAGCCGATTTCATTGGTGTAGGAGGGTGCCGGTTAACGGTTGATTAAGTGGCCCGCTGCGGGATTTACCGACCAAGCGACGTCGCTAGCTCGAGATGAAGTTGACGATCGAGATCTTCGACAGCAGCGCCGTCGTCTGCAGCGATGCCTGCAACTGCGTCTGCAACGCGAGGATCTGCGTTCCGACCTGCGTGTTGTCCACGCCCTCGATGCCCTGCAAGAAATTGGTGAGCACCGTCGAGGTCTGCTGATGGCGGTTCTGCGCCGCCGTCATCGCGGTCTGCGCATTGGCGACCCGCGCCTCGATGTCGGTCACGGTCTGGGTGCCCGGCGGGTTGTCGAGGTTGGCCGCGACACGCTGGGTGACCGATGCGTACTGGGCGGAGGCGTTGGGATCGGTCGACGAATACGTGGTCGCAGCGAACACCGCGACGTTCTTGACCGCGGTGGCGAGCGCCTGCTCGTTCGCCCGCATGCCGTAGGAGACGGTCTGCCCCGGGTCGATGACCGCCGTCGCGGTCTGCTGCGCAGGCAGCGCGCCGTTCTCGCCCGTATACCACGAGACCGTGTTGCTCGACGTGCCGGCGATGAGCGAGGTCGCGCTGCTCGGCGGCGCGCCGTTGACGCGCAGCGGTGGATTGTTGTCGAAGAAATCGTTGCCGGCCACGGCCGCGGAGGCGCCGTAAAGCGAAGTGTCGGCGATCTGGCCGACGCCCGACGACAGCGCCGCCTGAAAATTCGTGGCGGTCTGCGCCGTGGTGGTCCCGATGGTGAACTGGCCGGCGCCGGGCGCCGATGCCGAGGTCGCGGTGAGCGTCAGGTTCTGCGTCGAGCCGTCCGGCAGGTTGAAGTTGAACGTGACGGTGTCGCCCGGGCTCGGATTGCCGTTGGTGAAATCGACCGTGACGGTGTTCGGCGTGGCGGGCGGACCGCTCGGGCCCGCGACCGTGCCGCCACCGGTGAGGTTGGAGGTGACGCCCGCGAGCTTCAGGCCGAAGGGCGAGTTCTGCGCGTCCTCGGCGATCGCGACCTGCGAGGCCGCCGGCGACGTGACCTGCAGCCGCCCGAGCGCACCGACGCCGTCGGCCTGTTGGCGCTCGCTCAGCACCTGCTTGAAGCCGACCTGCGTGCCGTTGCCGTCGAGGATCTGCGAGAGCGAGGCGACCGGCAGCTTGTCCGGGCTCATGCCGGAGAAGATGAAATTGCTGCCGACCTGGGTATTGAGCGCGCCGATGATCTGGTCGAGCTGGCCTTGCGCGGCCTGCTGGTCGGTCGTCTGTCCGGTCTGGTCGATCGCGAACTGGGAGTTGAGCGCCGTCTGCTTGACGGTGGTCGCGGCGGTCGCGATCCCCTGCAGTGCGGTCTGTGCGACGCTGAGCTGGGTGTTGACCGTCGTGATCGTGTTGTCGAAGCCGGTCATGGCCGAGAGCTGCTGTTGCAGGCCCACCGTCAGCCCGCGCTGCACCCCGAGGCCCGCATAGGTCTGCGACTTCTGCCCGGTGCCGAGCTCCTGCTGCAGATCGTCGAGCTGGTTGTTGAGATCAACCAGGTTCTGGATCATCTGCGATGAGAGGCCGCTGACGCCCTGGATACTCATGACGGCCTCACATCTGCAACAGGGTTTGGAACATCTGCTGGACCGCGCTGAAGACCCGCGCGTTGGCCGCGTAGGTATTCTGCAGGTTCAGGAGATTGGTCATCTCGGTGTCGATGTTGACGCCCGACACCGTGTCCATGCGCTGCTGCAGCGCATTGAGCACCACCTGCTGGCCCTGCTGCAGGCTGCTCGCATTGGCGGCCGCCTGGCCCTGCTGGCTCATCACCTGGCCGAGGAAGGACGTCAGCGTGCCGCTGAACGGCGCGTTGGTGCCGCCGATGCCGGTCGCGGGCGAAAACACCGAGCTGGCGCCGATGAGCTGGTTGTACAGGAAGGTCGGCCGCGTCGGGTCGCCGGAGGCGGTCGGCGGCGACGTCGAGAACGCGACCATGTCAGCCGGATTGGCGAGCAGCGTCGGGTTGACGGTGATGCGCTGCGCGAAGCCCACCTGCTGCGGGCCGGTCGGATTGATCGCGCCCGAATAGATGTTGGCGCCGTCGACGAACAGCGGCATCTGCGGGTTGCCGCTGGTGAGCGACGTCATGGTCGCAGTTGCCGACAATGAATTCACCGTCGCGGTGGCCGCGACCGTGTTGGTGACCTGCAGCGTCGTGCCGGCCGGATTGGAGAACTGCAGCCCGGCGCCGCCGAGCGCCGTGTTGAGCTGGGTTACCACCGAGGCCATGCCGCCTGAGAAATCGACGCCGATGACCTTCGTGCCCGGATTGGCGGGCGACGGGCTCGGCAGCGGCAGGACCGACGGGTTGTTGACGTTGACCAGGCTGACCGTGTGCTGGACGTTCGAGCTGTCCGTGTAGGTCAGCTGCATCGCGTTGCCGGGCAGCATCTGGCCGGTGTCGACCGAGAAGCCGGCGACGCCGCCCGAGGTCACCGCGGTCCCCTGCGTCGTCACGTCGGACAGCGCCTGCGACATGTTCGCGGCGAACTGGTCGAGCTGCGTCTGCGCCTGCGGCAGCAGCGTGTCGCGCATCTTGAGATATGCGCCGATCTCGCCCGACTGGATCGAGCCGTTGGCGATCAGGTCGATCGGGGGAGCGCCCGGGTTCGTCAGCAGGATGGTGCCGACGCTGCTCTTGCTCGGGTCGGCGTTCCACAGCGTATCGGCGGTGATCGAGCCCTGCGGGCTGAACGAGAGCTGCGCCGCCGCCTGGCCGGCGCCGACGAGCTGCGTGCCCGATCCGGTGTAGACGTAGATCTGGTTGTTGGTCGACTGGACGACCTTGATGTCCATGAGCTGCGCAAGCTGGGCGACGTCCTGGTCGCGCTGATCCAACAGCGACGACGTCGCGGCGTCGGCCGAATTCGTGTTCGTCACCTGCGCGTTGATCGAGGCGATCTCCTGCAGCGCGTTGTTCGCCGCCTGCACGTCGGTCGAGATGCCCTGCTCGGCGGATTCGCGCAGCGACTGGATGCCGTTGCTCGCCTGGTTGAGCTGTTGCGCCAGCACCTGGGCGGCGTTGATCGCCTGGCCTTGCGTGGTCGGCGACGACGGATTCGCCTGCAGGCTCTGCAGCGCGGTGGTGAAGCCGTTGAACAGGGTATCGAGCCCGCTCGGCGAGCCGGGCGCGCCGTAGATCGTCTGGAGCTGCTGATAGACGTCCGACAGCTTGGTCGCGAAGGAGGCGCCCGAGGTCTGCGTCTGCAGCTGGCTTTGCACCAGCACGTTGAGCTGGCGCGTGATCGCGCCGGTGCCGACGCTGATCGACGCGCCGGCCGCCTGCTCCTGCTGCTCCAGCGTCTTGCGGACGTAGCCAGGAGTTTGCGCGTTGGCGATGTTGCCGGCGGTGACGGACAGCGACTGCTGCGTCACGTTCAGCCCGGCCGTCGCCGCATTGAGTGCCTGCGTCAGACTCATACGCTGTTCACCGGGTCATCCGTCGTCGCCGTGCGCCCTGCCGGCGCGGCGGCTCAGCGGACGACGTTCAGAAGGTCCTGGACCATTTGATTGGCCGTTGTGATGATCCTCGTATTGGCCGAGTAGGCCTGCTGCGTGACGATCAGCTTGCTGAATTCGTCCGCGATATCGACGTTGGAGGCCTCGAGCGAGCTGCCGACGATCGAGCCGGTCGCGTTCAGCAAAGCGGGGCCCGAGTCCGCCGTCGCCTGGTAGGCGCCGCCGTCGAGCTGCTTGAGGTTGTTCTGGCCATTGAAGTTGGCGAGCGTGACCTCGGCGAGCGGCACGGTGCGGCCGTTCGAATAGGTGCCGACGACGCGGCCCTGGCCGTCGACCGCGATCGACTGGAGCTGGCCGGCCGAGGCGCCGTTCTGCGTCAGCAGGTTGACCTGCACGCTGCCGTTGGTGTTGGCGAACTGCGTCAGCCCGCCCGAGCCGAAGGCGACCTGCACGTTGCCGAGCGCGAGACCGTCGACGTTGACGTTGTTGAGCGTGAGGCTGCTGATCGGCGGCGAAAGTTGTCCGTTCGAATTGAAGGTGAAGTTCTTGCCGACGTTGACCCAGGCCGCCTGCGTGTTCGTGGCGCTCGAGTTCGTCTGGTAGAACATGTTCCAGGTGTCGGCGTGGCCCGGACCGAGCGTCGAGCTGTCGACCTTCGCCCAGCGGAACTGCACGTTCGCGGGCGCGCCGGTGCCGGTGAAGGACGTGATCGAGCCGCCGGCGATCGACTCGTTGAGGAACGTGGGCTCGTCGACACCGAACACGCTGCCGTTTGCCGGCAGCGCCAACGTATTGGCGATACCGAACTCGGTGGGCGAGAAGGTGCCGCCCACCTGGATCGCATCGGACGTGTTGGCGGCCGTGATCGTGATGTTGCCGTTCGAGTCGATGCCGGTCGACGTCGGGTTCACGCCCGCCAGCGCCTGCAGCTTGGCATTGAGCTGGGCCATCGTCTGGACGTCGCCCGCCGCGGTGCCGAACGTGATGGTCTGCACCGGATTGGAGCCGACCGTCACGGTCATCGTCTGGTTGAGGCCCGCCGCGTTCTGGGTGATCAGGTTGACGGGCGTGAAGGTCTGATTGCCTGCCGCGAAGCCGACTACGTTGAGGTTATTGGTGGTGTCGGAGATCGTGAGTTGGTCGACATCGTTCGTCGACTGAATCTGCAGCGCACCGGCCTGCAGCGTCACCTTGAAGTCGGGGTTGCTGGCACCGCCGAGATTCATAATGTCCTGGACCGTCGATAGATTGGTCACAGTGAGCGACTGCGGATTGGTTCCATTGGTAATCGTGATGACGTCGCCAGCGGTCACACCGAGTGTCGTCAGATTGGTGCCGGTCCCGAGCGCGTTGACGGTCCCGGCGCCGGTCGCGGGCGCGTCGGGCTGAAGCGTCGCGCCCGTGCCTGCGACGGTCGCCGGGCTCGGCGCGCCGGCGAGCGGGCTCGCGGTGAAGTTCGCCGGATTGAGCAGATTCGAGCCGCTCACCCCCGACTGCGTCGCCGGGGTCTGCGGCACGCTCGGCAGGTTGGCGTTGTACTGGATCTGCGAGGTTTCCTGCGCCGGGATCAGGTTGTTGGAGAACTGCAGCGTCGTCGGAATGCTGCCCGTCGGGTTGCCGGTCGTCGGGTCGACCGGGATGCCCATCAGGTAATAGCCCGCGCCGTTGACCAGGAAGCCGTTCTGATCGAGCTGGAAGTCGCCGCGGCGGGTGTAGAGATTGACGCCGGCGAACACCGGCTGGTTGTCCGTGAAGGTGGTCGGCTTCTCGACGATGAAGTAGCCGTTGCCGTTGATCGCCATGTTCGTGCTGGTGCTGGCGTTCTGGATGTCGCCCTGCACGTTGTTGGTCGGAACGGAGTTCGCGAGCACGCTGCCGGCGATCTGCTGGCTCGGCAGGTTGTCGGACACGAGGTCCTGAAAGCTCGTCTGGATGCCCTTGTAGGCGGTGGTCTGCGAGTTGGCGATGTTGCCCGAGATGTTCTGCAAAGCAAAAGACTGTGCGCTCAGACCGGACACTGCGGTCGTAAGAGCGTCGAAGATACCCATGACTGTTCTCCACTCGGATCGCAGCGGCCATGGGGCGGATCAACAAACGCACAGGCCGCAAAACTCGCGCAATCCTTCGCAAGCTCTGTGCCAAAGATAATTTTCAGTTATTTCAACAGGTTGCGGAGTCAGCCTGCTGCCCTCGGCAGCCCTGGGCGGCAAGATTCGGCGTCTCGACGGCAGAAAATGCCGGGCGCTCTGCGCATTTCCCGGCAAAAAGGCCTGCCCCGATTTGATCCGGGGACTGTGCTTTAAGCCGGCGGCGCGGCAGGGGCAGGCGTGAACTTCAGCGACAGCCCGTTCATGCAATAGCGCAGCCCGGTCGGCGGCGGCCCGTCCTTGAAGACGTGGCCGAGATGGCCGCCGCAGCGCCGGCAATGCACCTCGGTGCGCACCATCAGGAACGAGCGGTCCGTCGTCGTCCCGATCGCGTTCGCGAGCGGCTGGTAGAAGCTCGGCCACCCGGTGCCGCTGTCGAACTTCGTCTCCGAGGAGTACAGCGGCAGGTCGCAGGCCGCACAGGCGAAGGTGCCCTTGCGCTTCTCGTGGTCGAGCGGGCTCGAGAACGGCGGCTCGGTGCCGTGCTCGCGCAGCACGTCGTATTGCGCGGGCGTCAGCAGCTTGTGCCACTCGGCGTCGAATTTCTCGATCTCGAACGTGCCGGCGGCGGCCGCCGCTTCCGGGCCGCGCAGTGCGCGCAAGCCGGCGATCACCGCAATGCCGGCAACGCCCGTGAGAACCCATCGGCGATTGATTGGGCGGCTGATTGGGCGATTGACCATGATCGGCTCCTCCGCAATGCCATTGTTCGGCACCGTCATAGCGTATCCGGCGCGCGGCCGGCACTCAATTGCGCTCACGTTCGCGCGAGGACGGGCCTCGACAAGGATGCCCCTACCCTGTCAGATGGCGCCAAATTCAATCAAGTCGCGAACATTCGGACCCGGACGAAAAGACGCATGCGTTTTGACGGCACCAGCGCCTACGTGGCGACCGACGATCTGAAAGTGGCGGTCAACGCCGCGATCACCCTCGAGCGCCCGCTGCTGGTCAAGGGCGAGCCCGGCACCGGCAAGACCGTGCTGGCGCTGGAGATCGCCAAGGCGCTCGGCGCGCCGCTCATCGAGTGGCACGTGAAGTCGACCACCAAGGCGCTGCAGGGCCTCTACGAGTACGATGCGGTCTCGCGCCTGCGCGACAGCCAGCTCGGCGCGGTCTCGCGCCTGCGCGACAGCCAGCTCGGCGACGCTCGCGTGCAGGATATCCGCAACTACATCAAGCGCGGCAAGCTGTGGGACGCCTTCGTCGCCGGCGAGCGCCCGGTGCTCTTGATCGACGAGATCGACAAGGCGGACATCGAGTTTCCCAACGACCTCCTGCTCGAGCTCGACCGCATGGAGTTCTTCGTCTACGAGACCGGCGAGACGATCAAGGCGCAACGCCGGCCGGTCGTCATCATCACGTCGAACAACGAGAAGGAACTGCCCGACGCCTTTTTGCGCCGCTGCTTCTTCCACTACATCCGCTTTCCCGACGCCGACACCATGCGGGCGATCATCGACGTGCACTATCCCGGCATCAAGCAGCGTCTCGTCGCCGAGGCGCTGCGGCTGTTCTACGAGATCCGCGAGGTGCCGGGCCTGAAGAAGAAGCCCTCGACCTCCGAGCTGCTCGACTGGCTCAAGCTCCTGATGGTCGAAGACATCGGCCCCGAGACCCTGCGCGAGCGCGATCCCAAGAAGCTGGTCCCGCCGCTGGCTGGCGCGCTGATCAAGAACGAGCAGGACGTGCACCTGTTCGAGCGTCTGGCATTCATGGCGAGACGCGACGGTCGCTGAAGCGGGCTATACGCCGCGCGCCGCAAAGCGGCGCCGGCGCGCCATGGCGACGACCTTGGCACCCGAGGCCGTGATCGGCGTCGCCAAGATGCGCCCCCTGAAAAAACGAGATCAGCTGAGGTCGCTCCAGTCGAGGTTTAGTCAGTTGGTAACATTTTAGATATTAACTCGAGACGCCGCTATTATCGGGCGAAGCCATGTCATTTGGAAAACGTCACAGCGGCCCATCCGCGCCGCAGGGGCTGCCGCCAGCCTCCGCGTATGCATTATCTGCACTGCCGAGCTCGCAGCTCAGCGCGCCCAATTCGATCGATATCCGCAAGGATCAAGGCAAAGCTGTTACGAGCGGCGCGATATCCAGTGTGGAGAAATTCCTCCTGGAGACCTATGACGACCGTTCCGGCGGCAACGCCGAAACGATGCTCAGTGCGGCAGGCGCGCTTGCGGGCTTTGCGGCACAAGAAGCGGTCTGGGAGGGCATCGTGCGGCCTGGCAGGATGCCGGCGGCAAAAGCGTTCGTTCGCGTCGAAACGAAGTCGGGCGAAATGTATTTCTTCGGCGAGGCCGTGGACGCTCTGCTCGCATCGCTCGAGAAAACCCAACTCTCCATCTGGACGCTCATCACCATGGCTGCGGTGACGTCGGACGCGCCGTCCTTGCCGGAGCTCGGGCCGATTTTCGAGCATTGCCGGGAAACCGTCGGGACGCCGGCCTTCGACGTCCCGATCCTGCCCGGCCATCTCGCGCTCAAGGAATCGCCACGCCAGGCGCTACGACATTGGCCTGCGATCAAATCCATGCTGCTCGCCGGCAACGTGCCGCCGCTACGCTGGCCGCTGGAAATCGCCACGGCCGCGAAGGAACTCATCCTTCGGAAGAAGGATGTCCTTTCCGGCGACATCGGAGCCCTGGTCGTGATGCAGGCGGCTATTCGGATGGCCAGGGTCGATCCCCGCAAGATACCGGGCGGCGCCACCGCGTTTTGATTGCGCCGTCCGCACGATGCGATCCGCGTGTTTGCGATATCGCGGCGTGACCCGACGCGGGTGCACCAGCGACGATGTGCGTCGAAGCACGAAACGCTGAGGGCACTCGATCACGCTCCCGGCTTCTTACGGCCGGACGACCGAAAAGCGCCTGCCGACGACCTTCCCACCCAGACCTCGAACACCCATTCGCCGAACGGAATTCGCTCGGGCGGCGCGCCTTCGAAGCTCCAGCCCATCAGCACGGGGTCTCCGATCGCATACGCTCCAGGTCCTCGTAGGATCCCGTCTTCCGTCCCGTCGACGAATTGGGCATTCCGTCTTCGGGGAATCGAAAGACGCGACGGACCTCGACCTCTTTTCCGCTTCCGCTGAGAACATAGGAGAGGCCGAATCGTGTGCCGCCGCGCCCGGGAATCCTGTCCGTATTGGATGTGGGTGCGACCGGTGTCGCGATCACGCGCCGGCCGGTGGGCGAGCGCGGGTGGTCGACGGCCTTGCTTTCGGACACCGCGCAGGCGCCGCGCAGGACGTTTCGGCGCGCGTGGAGTGGTACGGCCGCGAGGCCTGTTCCCTTCGCGAGGCCGGCCCGATAAGGTCTGGGCGCCATGTCGATCACCATTCCAGACGCGTCCCGGGAAACATCCGCGCGATCCCGCAACCCGCGCGGCTTTGCGGGCGGCATCGCGCCGCTCGCCGACAATCGGCTCTATGCGCTGCAAAACGCCTTCGCGCTCGACGGCCGCGTGAGCGCCTATCCGGCGAGCGCGCGCGGCTTCTCGGTCGCGAACAGCTACCTGCTCACCGAACCCGACGCCGCCATGCTGATCGACACCGGCTTCGGCAAGGACGAGCCGGTCATCCGCGCGCAGATCGAATCCTTGATCGCGCCCGGCACCCCGCTCTCGATGTTTCCGCTGCGGCTCAACGAGTTCATGTCGATCAACAATGTCGAGAGCTTCGCCGGCCACTTCAACGTCGAGACCTGCTACACCAGCAATCCCGACGCGGCGCTGTGGTTCGACTTCGGTGCGCGCGAGGATGGTCGCAGCCTGCTCGACGCCATGAAGGTCACGGCCGTCACGCGCGCCGACACGATCGCGCTCGGCGACGCGGCACGCACCATCGACGTGATGCAGGCGCCGATCCGGTTGATCGCGACGCGCTGGCTCTACGACAGCACGACCCGCACGCTGTTCTCCTCCGACATGTTCACCCACCTGTGGCGCGAGGAAGCGACCGGCCCGTGGATCATCACCGATGCCGACAACGACCCGACCGCGGCAGGCGATATCCGCTCGTTCATGCTCAACACGCGCTACTGGTGGCTCGAGGGCGCGCCGACCGACGCGATCCGCCGCGGCATCGGCGAGATCTTCGACAAGTTCGAGATCGAGACCATCGCGCCCGGCTACGGCTGCATCCTGTCGGGCCGCAACGTGGTCGAGCGCCACTACCGCATGCTCGACGAATTCCTCGCCGCCTGCGACAAGAGCCGCATGGTCTCGCGCTACGTCACGCGCGACGAGGAGAGGTGATATCTCGTAGCCTAGGTTGAGCGCAGCGAACCTAGGGACTGAGCTTCGACCGGGCAGCCCTCGGATTTCGCGGAGTTCATCCTTGGGCTTGCCGAAGGCCAAGACCGAGGGCTCGATCCGAGCTACACACTCAATTCGGGCTACATCCCGTTACGCCGTCTGGTGCCGCTTCAAAAAAGTCCGCGCGCGATCGATGGTGCGCGCCTTCAGTTCCGGCGGATCCTTCCACGGAAAGACGGTGATCTCTGCATTGGGGCAGAGCGAGGCGATATCGATCGAAACCCGCAGCGGATGCGCCACCACATCGTCGGGCAGCACCAGCATCGGTGTGCGGCAGGATTTCGCGAATTCGCGCGAGACGCTGTACACGAAGTCGGGCTGCACACGGTAAAGGTTGTGCAGATATTTCTCGATGGTTGCCATCGTGACATCGGGCTGCCGCTCGCGAAGCGCCTTGGCCCACACGTCGCGGCCGGCGTCATACATGTAGTCCGGATGCTCCGGTCGATGCCCAACCGGTTGGCTCAAGAGCGCGGCGACGACGCGTTGCGGCGCACGCTGCATCAGCTTCATCGCGAATGGTCCACCGATGCAGTTGCCGAAGAAGAAGAACTTGTCGATGCCGAGATGGTCCATCAGGCCCAGCTGATCGTCGGCGAACGCGCCCCACGGATCATCGACCGGGATCGGTCCGGTCGACTCGCCGCCTGTGGCGTTGCGCTGATCCATCGTGATCACGCGGAAGTCGTTCTTGAACTCCTCCGGGATATTGATCACCGCAGTCGACCAGACGCCGATACGCGAGTTCAAGCCGCCGCCGGGCGTCGCCAGCAGCGGGAAGCCGGCGCCGATCTCGGCGTAGCGGATGCGGACGCCTCCCTTCTCGTAGAACCCGGCCTTCGCTCCCGCCGGCAAGCCTTGCGGCGCTGCCGGCTGCGTCCCTTGGGCAAACACCTGCGGCGCCGCGCTCGCCGCTGCGGCGGCCGCGCCCGTGGTCAGAACGGTCCGTCGATTGGAGTCGATCATGCGCTCCCTCCCCGGTCTGGTCGAAGCTCGCGCGCGGCGCGCATTGCTCTTGGCGCCACCGCGGCCTCTCAGCATAGGCCCTGCCGCGCCCGAATGCACCGCCACGCCGACTCGCGATCCGGAAGAGCCGCCCCTGTGCCAGGCATGCCTGCCGTATGACCGCCGAAAGGGATACTGACACCGCCTCAATTCGACGATAGCTTCTAGCCGGATGAGCCCTCGGGCTTTGCCTTCGGCAAGCTCAAGGACAGGCTCCGCGACATCCGGGAGAGACAATCCGCGAGGCTGCCCCGCATATCGCTTCGCTCATGCGGCCACGAACGACGATCGGAGTGCACCAGGAATGCTCGACAAGATCTCACCCGCCGATCCGCTCGCCATGAAGCCGGCCGACCGCATGCCGCGCGAGATCGCGCCCGGCGTCTTTTGGATCGGCGACTGCCTCCTGCAGCGCCACAAGGGCAAGGTCTATCACGGCTACAACGCCGCCTTCCTGGTCGCCGGCGAGGACGCCTCCATCCTGGTCGAGACCGGCCATCCGAAGGATTTTCCGGTCATCGAGCGGCATCTCGCCGAATTGTTCGCGCGCGGCATCCCGCCGCTCAAATATCTCTTCGTCACCCACCAGGAGACGCCGCACTGCGGCGGCCTCGGCCGCGTCCTCAAGATGTTTCCCGACGCGCTGCTGATCGGCGACGTGAGCGACTATCACCTCGCGTTTCCGCAATACGAGCACCGCATGCGGGCGATGCAGGAAGGCGACGAAGTCGACCTCGGCGGCCGCACCTTCATGGCGGTCGAGCCGGTGGTCCGCGACCTGCGCACCACCTGGTGGGGTTTCGACACGCGCGAGCGCGTGCTCTTTCCCGGCGACGGCTTTGCCTACAGCCACTACCACGAGGACGGCCACTGCGGCCTCGTCGCCGAGGAGGCGGTCTCGCTCGACCTGCCCGACGTATCCGCGACGTTCGCGGACCTTGCGCTCTTCTGGACCAAATTCGCCGACATGAACGCCTACTGCGACCGGCTTGACCACCTGATCGCGCGGCTCGACGTGAAGACGATCGCGCCGACGCACGGCCTGCCGATCACCGACGTCGCCGCGACCGTGCCGAAGGTGCAGGCGGGGCTGAAGGCCGCGGCGCTCACGCCGGAGTCGGGGACGAACGAGAAGGCCGCGGCGGCGTCATCGTAACGTCGAATGAGGTTGCTTTGCTCACCCCATCCGCCGCGCCTCACTGCTGCTTCGCGGCCGGAAACGACTCCGTATAGAACTCGCCGTCGCGGCCGAAATACATCGCCTTGCGGCCGCCGATGAACACCTCGTAGCGCGAGCAGCCGGCCCGCATGATGCGGCGCAGGAACTCGGCGTATCCGAGCTCGCCGCGCTGGATGGACTTGACGGACGCCATCACGTCCTGCGGGTCGAAGGCAGGCGCGATCGCAGGGCTCTCACCGAGCGGCATCACCTCGTCGTGCGCCTCCAACCCCGCGCCATAATAGGTCTTGCGCAGCGACACGAGGTCGGCCGTGTAGGACGCAACGCCCGCGCCGGCGAGACGCGCGACCACCTGCGGAAATGGCGTGTCGGCGAAGCTCATCTGCATGCATTGCGCGATCGTGTCGGTGTTCATGACAGAATCTCCTACTTGCTGGGATTGACGGCATCGATCTCCGCGAGCGCCTCGAGCAGTCGGCGCAGGCCGCGGTGGATCGAGACGATGTCGGAGGACGCGAGCTTGCGCGCGAGCCGAACGTGATAGCCCGCCGCTGCCTTGCCGAGGTGGTCGAGGGACGCGCGGCCACGCCGGGTCAGCACGACATAAGGCGAGGCACGATGATCGGGATTGTCCTGATATTGCGCCGAGCCTTCCGCGACGAGCAGGTCGGCGATGCGCTGCACGTTCTGGCGCGTGACCCCGAGCATCCGGGCAATCTGCGGCACGGTGTGCGGATCAGCCGACGCCGCGCTCATCACCTGCCAACGCGCCTGGGTCTGGCCGACGGTGTGCGCGACCGCCTCGCCGTTCTCGCGAAAACGGCCAGCGAGCCGGTAGACGTCGGCGACCACCAGCGGCAGCAAAACGTGGGGGGCCTCGGTTGTCATGGTTCGATATTGTCATACTGACAATTAGTTGTCAATATTCGCCTATCGCCGCGCTGCGGGGCGCGAGCGCACCCTCCCCGATTTCACTCCCTCCCGATCCGGGCTAGTCTTTTCCCGAAATCGGACCGGGGACCCCCATGAAAAAGCTCACCATCGGCGACGTCACCATCACCAGCATCATCGAGCGCGACGGGCCGTGGCGCAAACCCGAGGACATGTTCATCGACTACGACCCCGCGGCCGGCAAGCGCATGCTCGC
>DASXCK010000077.1:0-2788 GCA_036491235.1 Xanthobacteraceae bacterium
CTTGCCGGTGTCGGCGATCGCCTCGCGCGCCGGGTTCTCGATGCCGATCTCCTTCGACGTGACGGCGCGCATGCGCAGCTCGTCGGTCATCATCTTGAGCCGCACCAGCGAGCGCACGCGCGCGATCAGCGCCACGTCCGATACTGGTTTGGTGAGGAAATCGTCGGCGCCGGCTTCCAGCCCCTTGATGCGGTCGGACGCCTGGTCGAGCGCCGTCACCATGATCACCGGCAGGTGGTGCGTCGCCAGATTGGCCTTGAGACGCCGACACACCTCGAAGCCGTCCATGTCGGGCATCATGACGTCGAGCAGGACGATGTCGCACTGCGCGCGCTCGCAAGTCGCCAGCGCCTCCCGGCCGGAGAACGCCGTGATCACGTCGAAATATTCGGCCGACAGCCGGGCTTCCATCAGCCTGACGTTCGCCGGCACGTCGTCGACCACCAGGATGCGCGCAGTCATCGAGCGGTCCCTTCAAGCATTTCCAAGAAAATGACGGATCGTCTCGATGAATTTCCCCACCGAGATCGGCTTCGACAAATAGGCCTCGCAGCCGCCTTCGCGGATGCGCTCCTCGTCGCCCTTCATCGCGAACGCGGTGACGGCGACGACGGGGATCTTCTTGAGGTCGGGATCGTCCTTGAGCCACTTGGTGACTTCGAGGCCCGACACTTCCGGAAGCTGAATGTCCATCAGGATCAGGTCCGGATGGTGCTTGCGCGCGAGATCGAGCGCCTCGATGCCGTTGCGGGTACCGACCGTGCCGTAGCCGTGCGCTTCCAAAAGATCGTGGAAGAGCTTCATATTGAGCTCATTGTCTTCCACAATGAGGACGGTCTTGGCCATCCCTAAACGTCCCCCTTGCGGCCTGCGGCCGTTCCCCTTGCAGCTCGCAAGGCCCGTCGCGCCAATGGGCGCACGCGGACGTCCATGTCCAAATCGGAACCCTAGTGCGGATTCATTTAAGAAAGGCAAATAGTGGATCATGCGCAAGGCCGCAAACGGCGCCCAGGAAGCCGCAGAAGAGCTTGCCGTTCAAGTACTTAACTTCTTGGCAACCGAACCCGCAAGACTCTCCCGCTTCCTCGCGCTCTCGGGCTTGGACCCGGCCTCGATCCGCGCGGCCGCGGGCGAGCCGGACTTCCTCGCCGGCGTGCTCGCGCATCTCGGCGAGGACGAGAGGCTGCTCACGCAATTCGCCGCCGAGGCCGGTATCACCCCCGCCGAGGTCGACCGTGCGCGCCGCCTGCTCGCGGGCGGTGATTGGGAGCGCGAGGTACCTTGATCCGCGGCGCGCCTGCGGCGACCATCGGCCGCTATCCGAGAATCGGTAACATGGCAGGATTCTGCCGCGACTGCCTCGATGATGTGCCGGAGCGCGCCGCGCGCTGCCCGGCGTGCGGCTCGCCGCGCCTTGCGCGACATCCCGAGCTCGATCGGCTCGCCATCGCGCATGTGGACTGCGACGCCTTCTACGCGGCGGTCGAGAAGCGCGACCAACCCAGCCTGCGCGACAAGCCGCTGATCATCGGCGGCGGCAAGCGCGGCGTGGTCTCGACCGCCTGTTACATCGCGCGCACCTTCGGCATCCGCTCCGCCATGCCGATGTTCCAGGCGAAGAAGCTCTGCCCGCACGCGACCGTCGTGCCGCCCGACATGGCGAAATATGCCCGCGTCGGCCGCGAGGTGCGCGCGCTGATGCTCGATCTCACGCCGCTGGTCGAGCCTCTGTCGATCGACGAGGCCTTTCTCGATCTCTCCGGCACCGATCGCCTGCACGGCCGTTCGCCGGCGAAATCGCTTGCCGCCTTTGCGCGCACCGTCGAGGACAAGATCGGGATCACGGTTTCGGTCGGCCTTTCCGAGAACAAGTTTCTCGCCAAGCTCGCGTCCGATCTCGACAAGCCGCGCGGCTTCTCGGTGCTCAGCCGCCGCGAGGCCCCCGCATTCCTCGCGCCGAGACCCGTCACCTTCATCTGGGGCGTCGGCAAGGCGACCGGCGCGGTGCTCGCGCGCGAGGGCTTTCGTGTCATCGGCGACTTGCAACGCGCCGACGAGACCGATCTGATGCGCCGCTTCGGCACCGAGGGCCAGCGCCTCGCCCGCCTCGCGCGCGGCGAGGACTCGCGCGACGTGAGCCCGGAGCGCGAGACCAAGAGCGTATCGGCCGAGACCACGTTCGAGATCGACATCGGCGCGTTCCGCGAGCTCGAGCGCACGCTGTGGTATCTTTCGGAAAAAGTGTCCGCACGCCTCAAGGCCAAGGAGCTCGCCGGCAGCACCATCAACGTCAAGCTCAAGACCACCGATTTCAAGATCCGCACCCGCGCGCAGTCGCTGCCCGCGCCGACCCAGCTGGCGGCAAAAATCTTCTCGATCGGCCGCGAGCTCCTGGAGCGCGAGACCGACGGCACAAGATTCCGCCTGCTCGGCATCGGCGTCTCCTCCCTCGCCTCCCCCGAGGATGCCGACCCGGCCGACCTCGTCGACCGCCGCGGCGCCCGCGACAAGGCGGCCGAGCACGCCGTCGACCGGCTGCGCGCAAAATTCGGCCGCGCGGCCGTCGTGAAGGGCCTTGCGCTGGACGAGGACTGAGTAAGCCGATGCGTCATGACATCCTCATCCGCAACGGGCTGCTGATCGACGGCAGCGGCAATCCCGGCATCGTCGGCGATCTTGCGATTGCGGGCGGCCGCATCGCGGCGGCCGGCCCAAAGCTCGCCGTCGACGCCCATCGCGTCATCGACGCCGGCGGCCTCGTGGTCGCGCCCGGCTTCATCGACATCAA
>DASXCK010000078.1:0-6447 GCA_036491235.1 Xanthobacteraceae bacterium
CGACCCCAAACTCCTCGAGATCCTCGTCTGCCCGCTCACCAAGAGCCGGCTCGAGTACGATGCCGAGAAGCAGGAGCTGATCTCGCGCGCCGCCAAGCTCGCCTATCCGATCCGCGACGGCATCCCGATCATGCTGCCCGAGGAAGCGCGTCACCTGGAATAGACGCCCGATCATATCCGCATCGCCATGGCCGGGCTTGTCCCGGCCATCCACGTCTTGGGGCGAACGCTCAAGGCAAGACGTGGATGCCCGGCACGAGGCCGGGCATGACGGAAAACACGCACGGAGGAACGTCATGAAGATCTGGGGCCGCACCACGTCGTCGAACGTGCAGAAGGTGATGTGGGCGATCGGCGAGATGGGGCTCAAGTATGAGCGCATCGACATCGGCGGACCGTTCGGCAAGAACCGCGAGGCCGCCTACCTGGCGATGAACCCGAACGGGCTCGTGCCGACGCTCGAGGAGGACGACGGCTTTTTGCTGTGGGAGTCGAATTCGATCGTGCGCTATCTCGCCGGCAAGCATCAGGCCGCCGTCATCGAGCCGAAGGACCCGCGCACGCGTGCGCACGCGAGCAAGTGGATGGACTGGCAGCTTGCCGTGCTCGGGCCGGCGATCACGCCGGTCTTTTGGAATCTGGTGCGCACGCCGCCGGAGAAGCGCGACATGGCCGCGGTCGCGGCCGCCAAGGACAAGACCGCCGCGGCCGTGAAGATGATGGACGACCAGCTCGCCAAGACGAAATTCCTCGCCGGCGACGCCTTCTCCTACGGCGACATCCCGGCCGGCATCATGGCGCGCCGCTATCGCGAGCTCGTGCCGGAGCGCCCCGAGTTCAAGAATGTGGAGCGCTGGTTCGCCGCGATCGCGTCGCGCCCCGCATACGATGAGCACGTGATGAAAATTCCGATGGTGTGATTTTCTGCTTCGATGAACGTTTGTGATTGCTGGATCATCCGCTTTCGCGGATGATCCAGCAATCGGTGTCTGTCGGACTACAGCGCCTCGCCGCGCAGCAGCTTCGGCACCTCGCCAGTGAGGCCGGCGGCCTCGCGGATAAAGAAGCTCTTCATCACCGGCAGGCGCTGGACCACGCCGAGGCCGATATCGCGCGCGAGGCGGAGCACGTCGGAGCGGTTGGAGAAGAGGCGGTTGAGGCCATCGGTCGCAAACCCCATCGCCATGGTGTCGAAGCGTCGCCAGCGCTGGTAGCGATCGAGCACGCTCGCACCGCCTGGATCGAGGCCGAGCCGCGCCGCGTCGACGATGGCCTCGGCCAGCGCCGCGACATCGCGCAGGCCCATGTTGAGCCCCTGGCCCGCGATCGGATGGATGACATGCGCGGCGTCGCCGACCAGCGCGACGCGGTCGGCGATGAAGCTGCGCGCCGCCGCAAAGCCGAGCGGAAAGGCGCGGCGCGGCCCCGCGACCGTGATGTCGCCGAGGTGGAGGCCGAAGCGCTTCTCCAGCTCGGCATGGAAGCCCGCGTCGTCGAGCCGCATGATGCGCTCGGCCTCGGCCGCGCTTTCGGTCCACACGATCGAGGAACGATTGTTCTGCAGCGGCAGGATCGCGAACGGGCCGGCGGGAAGGAAATGCTCCTCGGCGCGCCCATGATGCGGCCGCTCGTGCGCGACCGTGGTGACGATCGCGGACTGATCATATGACCAGCCGACCGAGCGGATGGAGGCCCGCTCGCGGATCGCCGAGCGCGCGCCGTCGGCCGCGACCAGGAGCTTGGCGCGGACCGCGCCGCCCGACGCGAGCCGCACCGTGACGCCCGAGGCATCGGCGGAAAAATCCGCGACCGCGTCGGGCCGCAAGCTCACGCCCGCCGACGTCGCCTTGTCGACCAGCGCGACCAGCATGTCGCGATTCTCGACCATGTGGGCGAATGGCTCGCCCGGCCGCACCTCGCCCGCGAAGGTCAAAAAGGTCGGCCGCACCGCGTCGTCGAGCTTGGAGTCGGTGATCACCATGTCGAGGATCGCCTCGGCATGGGGCGCGACCGCGTCCCAGGCGCCGAGCGCCTCGAACAGGCGGCGCGCCGCTGCCGCGATCGCGGTAGCGCGCCCATCGGCGGGCGTGCGGCTGAGCGCCGGATCGACGACGGTGACCGTGAATGTCTCGCCGAGCGCCTGGCGCAACGCCAGCGCCAACGCGAGCCCGGCGAAACCGGCCCCGCCGATCAGCACATCGACGCGATCTTTGACCTGACCTTGATCCTGATTTTGGCCTGCGGCCATCACTCACCATCGGTTTGCCCGCTCGACCCGCGGGGTGCACCAGCATAGCATTCTGCGCCTCCCTCGGCAGCGGAGCGGCTTTGATGAATCCGGCAGTACGCGAGCTTCTCGATATCCTCGATCTGGAGCCGCTGGAGGTGAACCTGTTTCGTGGCCGCTCGCCGCAGTCGCGCTGGCAGCGCGTTTTTGGCGGCCAGGTGATCGGCCAGGCGCTGGTCGCCGCGTGCCGCACCGTCGAGGGCGTGGCGCAGCGCCCGCCCCACTCGCTGCACGCCTATTTTCTGCTCGCCGGCGATCCCAAAGTGCCGATCATCTACGAGGTCGACCGCATCCGCGACGGCAAGAGTTTCACCACCCGGCGCGTGGTCGCGATCCAGCACGGGCACGCGATCTTCTCGATGTCGGTGTCGTTCCACATCGCCGAGGCGGGATTCTCGCATCAGGCGGCGATGCCGGACGTGCCACGACCCGACAGCCTGCCCAACGAGGCCGAACTGCGCAAAACGCTGATGGCCGCGATGCCCGAGCCGGTGCGGCGCTACTACGAGCGCGAGCGGCCAATCGAGCTGCGCCCGGTCGAGCTCGACCGCTACCGCGGCAAGCCGATCCCGGAGGGCAAATTCCATGTATGGATGCGGGCGATCGACCGCCTGCCGGACGAGCCCGCCATTCATCAGTGCGTGCTCGCCTATGCGTCCGACATGATGTTGCTCGACGCCTCGACCATCCCGCACGGCCGCACCTTGTTCGAGCCCACCATCATGGCGGCAAGCCTCGATCATGCGATGTGGTTCCACCGGCCGTTCCGTGCCGATGACTGGCTTCTCTACGCCCAGGACAGCCCCAACGCCGCCGGCGCCCGCGGCTTTGCGCGCGGGCTGATTTTTGCGGCCGATGGAACACTGGTGGCGTCGGTGGCGCAGGAGGGGTTGGTGCGGGAGAAGCGGCAAGCGCCGGGTTCGTGAACTGGCGGCTCTTGCGTCGCATATTCAGCAGTTGCGCCCCTCTCCCGCCTGCGGTGGAGAGGGCGCAGGAGCCGCAGGCGTCGAGTCTATTCCCACTTTGCCGGAAAGCCTGTAATCAATCTCCCGGGCGTCGCCGGGGCGCCAGGCTGCTGAAGTGGTGCGCTCAGCGCGCACCCTGCGGCCGTTGTCGCTTGCGACCGGCGCCCACCCGCGGGGAACGCCGGCCATGAAGCTCATCATCGCGATTATCAAGCCATTCAAGCTCGACGAGGTGCGCGAGGCGGTCGGCCGTCTCGGCGTCAGCGGCATGACGGTGTCGGAAGTCAAGGGTTACGGCCGCCAGAAGGGCCACATGGAAATCTATCGCGGCGCCGAGTACGTCGTGAATTTCCTGCCCAAGGTGCGCATCGAGGTCGCGGTGTCGGGCGAGCAGGCCGACCGCGTGGTCGAGGCGATCACCACCTCGGGCCGCACCGGACAGATCGGCGATGGCAAGGTCTTCGTGATGCCGCTCGATCACGCGGTGCGCATCCGCACCGGCGAGACCGACAGCGACGCGCTGTAGGCGCCGGGGCGCGAAGATCATCGACATGCCGGGGGATTCGCGATGACGACACCGATGCGGCGGCGCCTCTGCGGCGCTGGGACGATATTTGCGCTCGCGGCGCTCGCGTTCGCAGGGCTTGCGACACCCGCGCTGGCGCAGACGCAGACACCCGCGCCCAAGATCGACGGCGCCGACACCGCCTGGATGATCGTCGCGACCGGCATCGTGCTGATGATGACGCTGCCCGGCCTCGCGCTGTTCTACGCCGGCATGGTGCGCAAGAAGAACGTGCTCGCCACCATGGCGCAGAGCCTCGCCGCGACCGCGATCGTGTCGATCCTGTGGGTCGTCGTCGGCTACAGCCTCGCCTTCAGCGGCAGCGGCGCGGTGATCGGCAACCTCGATCGGTTCTTCCTTCATGGCATGGGCATGAATGCGATCAGCGAGCTCGCGCCGACCATCCCCGAGTGCCTTTTCATGCTCTACCAGATGACGTTCGCGATCATCACGGTCGCGCTGGTCGCCGGCTCGGTCGCCGACCGCATGCGGTTCTCGGCCTTCCTGGCGTTCTCGACGCTGTGGCTGCTCGTGGTCTACGTGCCGATCGCGCACTGGGTGTGGGGCGGCGGCTTCCTCTTCAAGGCCGGCGTGCTCGATTTCGCCGGCGGCACCGTGGTGCACGTCAATGCGGGCGTCGCGGGCCTCGTCGCCGCGCTCGTGCTCGGCGTGCGGCGCGGCTACGGCTCGGAGAACCTCGCGCCGTTCGATCTCTCGATGGCGGTGGTCGGCACCGGGCTGTTGTGGGTCGGCTGGTTCGGCTTCAACGGCGGCTCGGCGCTCGGCGCCAACTCGCGCGCCGTCATGGCGATCACGGCGACGCATCTTGCGGCCTGCGCGGGCGCGCTGACCTGGACGGCGCTCGAATGGAAGCTGCGCGGAAAACCCTCGGTGCTCGGCATGATCTCGGGCGCGGTTGCGGGGCTCGGCACCATCACGCCGGCCTCCGGCTACGTGCTGCCGTGGCACGGCCTCGTCATCGGCATCATCGCGGGCGCGGTCTGCTATTGGGCCTGCACGGTGGTGAAGCTGCGCTTCAAGTACGACGACTCGCTCGACGTCTTCGGCGTGCACGGCATCGGCGGCGTGACCGGCACGCTGCTGTGCGGCGTGTTCGCGACCGCGGCCCTCTCGGTCTCGACCACGACGCCCCAAGGATATCCCGGGCTGCTCGAAGGCCACCCGATGCAACTACTGATCCAGCTCTACGGCGTGGTCGCCACCGCGCTGTGGTGCGGGATCGCGACCTGGGGGCTGCTGCGCCTGGTCGGCGCCATCTTCCCGCTGCGCGCGTCGCCCGAGGACGAGATGATCGGGCTCGATGTGTCGCAGCACGGCGAGGCACTGCAGTGAGTTCTGGCCGTCGTCCCTGAATTATTGAGGATTTCTTAACACGCCGCCGCGGCTCCGCACGGTCGCAGCCTCTTTGTGAGGCTGCGACCACCCTCTTGCCTGCTTTTTAGGCAAGACCGGCTGTTCTTGTGCGCAGAATCCTGGGTTGTGGGTCGCGCCCTCCCCACCCCTCTCGAAAAACCTCATGCGTCCAACGGCTTAATCCGAAGACCGCGGTTGGCACAGACCTTGAAACGCGGCGCCGGCAAGGCGCGTGCGCCGTCGCGCACGGGCTTGCGGCAATTGCCCGGTCTGTCCGTTCAGAGCGGGTCATGAGGGGGACCATCCCAATGAAAATCGTCATGGCCATCATCAAGCCGTTCAAGCTCGACGAGGTCCGCGACGCTCTGACGGCGGTTGGCGTTCACGGAATGACCGTCACCGAAGTCAAAGGGTACGGACGACAGAAGGGCCACACGGAAATCTACCGCGGCACCGAATACGCCGTGAGCTTCCTACCCAAGCTGAAGGTCGAGGTCGCGGTTGCGGCCGACCAGGTCGAGAAAGTCGCCGAGGCGATCACCACCGCCGCCAAGACCGGCCAGATCGGCGATGGAAAGATCTTCGTCCTCAGCCTCGAGCAAGCCGTCCGCATCCGCACGGGCGAAACCGACGCGGCGGCGCTCTGAGCCCGTCTCTCACAGGAGTGAAAAAATGAAAGCAAGGAAGCTTACCCGTGCGGGCATAGTCGCTCTCGCGTTGACGGCGCTCGCGGGCCTCGGCCTCGCGACGGCGCCGATGATCGGCCACACGACCGCTTACGCGCAGGCGCAAGCACCGACGGCGGCACCGGCGCCCGCAGCACCTGCAGCGCCCCCGGCAGCGGCGGCTCCGGCCGCGCCCGCAGCCGCGGCCCCAGCCACACCCCCGCCGCCACCGGCCTGCGATGCCAAGGTGCAGACCAAGTGCACGGTGAACTCGGGCGACACCGCCTGGATGCTCACCTCGGTCGCGCTCGTGCTCATGATGACCATACCGGGCCTCGGCCTGTTCTACGGCGGCATGGTGCGCAAGAAGAACGTCGGCGACACCATCATGACGAGCTTCGCGATCACCTGCTTGATCACGGTGCTCTGGATGGTGTGCACCTATAGCCTGGCGTTCCGCGCCGGCGGGGCGTTCATCGGCGGCCTCGATCGGTTGTTCCTCAAGGACATCCTGAGCGACATCTCGAACAACACGGGCAATCCCAATCCGCTCGCACCGACGATCCCCGAGACCGTCTACATCTGCTTCCA
>DASXCK010000079.1:0-12443 GCA_036491235.1 Xanthobacteraceae bacterium
ACCTTGAATCCGCTCGGAGGGACGAATGCCTGCCGTACAGGAGACGGTCGATCGGGTTCGCCTGATCGATGTCGACCAATACAAATATGGATTCGAGACGTTGATCGAATCCGAGAAGGCCCCGAAGGGCCTCTCGGAGGATACGATCCGTTTCATTTCGGCCAAGAAGAACGAGCCTGACTGGATGTTGGCCTGGCGGCTCGAGGCCTATCGACACTGGCTCACCATGCACGAGCCCACCTGGGCGCGGGTCGACTATCCGAAGATCGACTACCAGGACATGTATTACTACTCGGCGCCGAAGCGGAAGGCGCTGGCGTCGCTCGACGAGGTCGATCCCGAGATCCTCAAGACTTACGAGAAGCTCGGCATCCCGCTGCGCGAGCAGGAGATGCTGGCCGGCGTCGAGCGGCCGCAAGGTTCCTCGCGCGTTGCGGTCGACGCGGTGTTCGACTCGGTTTCGGTCGCCACCACCTTCAAGGAAGAGCTCAAGAAGGCCGGCGTCATCTTCATGCCGATTTCCGAGGCGGTGCGCGAGCATCCGGATCTCGTGAAAAAGTATCTCGGCTCGGTCGTGCCGGTGAGCGACAACTACTTCGCCACGCTCAACTCAGCGGTGTTCTCCGACGGCTCGTTCGTCTACGTCCCGCCGGGCGTGCGCTGCCCGATGGAGCTGTCGACCTATTTCCGCATCAATGAGAAGAACTCCGGCCAGTTCGAGCGCACCCTCATCATCGCCGACAAGGGCTCGTACGTCAGTTACCTCGAGGGCTGCACGGCACCGATGCGCGACGAGAACCAGCTGCATGCCGCCGTGGTCGAACTGGTCGCGCTCGACGACGCGCAGATCAAGTACTCGACGGTGCAGAACTGGTATCCGGGCGACGCGCAGGGCCGCGGCGGCATCTACAATTTCGTCACCAAGCGCGGCGACTGCCGCGGCCGCAACGCGAAGATCTCCTGGACCCAGGTCGAGACCGGCTCCGCCATCACCTGGAAGTATCCGAGCTGCATCCTGCGCGGCGACAACTCGCAGGGCGAGTTCTACTCGATCGCCATCTCGAATGGTCGCCAGCAGGTCGATTCCGGCACCAAGATGATCCATCTGGGCAAGAACACCACGAGCCGGATCATCTCCAAGGGCATCGCGGCCGGGCATTCGAACAACACCTATCGCGGCCTCGTGCAGGCGCATCGCCGCGCGACCGGCGCGCGCAACTTCACCAACTGCGACTCGCTCCTGATCGGCGGCAACTGCGGTGCGCACACGGTGCCGTACATCGAAGCGAAGAATTCGTCCGCCGTGTTCGAGCACGAGGCGACCACCTCGAAGATCTCCGAGGACATGTTGTTCTACTGCATGCAGCGCGGCCTCTCTGAGGAAGAAGCGGTGGCGCTGGTGGTCAACGGCTTCGTGCGCGACGTGCTGCAGCAGCTCCCGATGGAGTTCGCGGTCGAGGCGCAGAAGCTGATCTCGATCAGCCTGGAAGGCTCGGTGGGGTGAGGGGAACCAAGGGGAACTTGGTGTGTCCGAGCTCGACAAAGCGCTCGCCGTGCTGGAAGCGCGGCGGGCCGAGGAGGAGGCCGATCGGCAGCGGCGGCGCGCGGCGGCCTGTGCGTTCCTCAAGGGCTTCTACGAGGCCGATATCGCGCCCTCGCGAAAGCTCGCGGCGCGCGCGATCGCAAGCTCGTTCGACGGCAGCCGGCTGCTGTTGGAGCGGCCTGAGGAAGGGCATTTCTCCGAAGGCCTTGCGATCGTGGTCGGGGAGCAGGGCGAGATCGATGTGGGCGGCAAGTCGCTTGGACGCCATCAGGACGGCGACGAGGCCGCCAAAAAGAGCGAGCTGATCGCCGAGATCATTTCGCATTTCAGTCTGTAAGGATGAACGACGTGAGTATGCTCGAGATCAAGAATTTGCACGCGACGGTCGATGGCCGCGAGATCCTCAAGGGGCTCGACCTCACCGTCAACAAGGGCGAGGTGCACGCCATCATGGGTCCGAACGGCTCGGGGAAGTCGACGCTCGCGCACGTGCTCGCCGGCAAGGACGCCTACGAGGTGACCGCGGGCTCGGTGACGTTTGACGGCGCCGACCTGCTCGCCATGGAGCCGGATGAGCGCGCCGCGCGGGGTATCTTCCTCGCATTTCAGTATCCGCTGGAAATCCCCGGCGTCAGCACGATGAATTTTTTGCGCACCGCGCTCAATGCCCAGCGCAAGAAGCGCGGGCAGGCGGAGCTGACCGCGCCCGACTTCATCAAGCGCGTGCGCGAAGCCTCGGGCAAGCTCGATATCGACCAGGAGATGCTGCGCCGGCCCGTCAATGTCGGCTTCTCGGGCGGCGAGAAGAAGCGCAATGAGATCCTGCAGATGGCGCTGCTCGAGCCGAAGCTCGCGGTGCTCGACGAGACCGACTCCGGCCTCGACATCGACGCGCTGAAGGTGGTGGCGGAGGGCGTCAACCGGCTGCGTTCGCCCGAGCGCGCCATGGTGGTCATCACCCACTATCAACGGCTGCTCGACCACATCGTGCCCGACATCGTGCATGTGCTCTCGCGCGGCCGCATCGTGCGCACCGGCGGCAAGGAGCTGGCGCTCGAGCTCGAGGCCAAGGGTTACGCCGACTACCAGGACGAGGCCGCGTGAGGCCACGATGACAGTCCTTCCGATCAGGACCGCGGCCGAGACGGCGCTCGTCGAAGAGTTTGCCGCCGCGAAGGCGCGTCTGCCGGGCGGTCGCGAGATGGCGGCGCGCCGCGAAGCTGCGTTCCGCCGCTTCGAGGCGAGCGGCCTGCCGAACCGCCGCGTCGAGGAATGGAAATACACCGACCTGCGCGCGCTGATGCGCGACGCGAAGCCGCTGGCCACGCCGCCCTCGACCCGGGCGCTGCAGCCGCAGGCGGTCGGCGACGTGCTGCCCGGGATCGCGGCCGATCATGTTGCCATCATCAATGGCGTCTATGCGCCGGCTTGGAGCGACGTGAGCGCGGCCGACCCGAACGTGACGATCACCGAGCTGTTCACCTGGCTCGCCGCGAACGATGACTTCCGCCTCGATCAGGCGGTGGCCGAGCCGGTCGACCTCGCACTTGCGCTCAATTCCGCCTTCATGACCGGCGGCGCCGTCGTGCACGTGAAGAAGGATGCGCGTATCGCCAGGCCGATCCATCTCGCCTATCGGTTTATCGCCGATGCGCCGGGCGCGATGTATCCCCGCACGCTCGTCTTCGTCGAACCGGGCGCGCAGGTGACTTTCATCGAGACGTTCGTCGGGCCGGCCGGGTTCGATTACCAGGTCAACGGCGCGCTCGCGCTCGTCGTGGGCGATGGCGCACGGGTCGAGCGCATCAAGATCGGCGATGAGGGCGCGGCCGTGCTGCACATCTCCACCGTCATGGCCTCGGTCGGCGCTAAAGCCGATTATCGCGAGCTCACCTTTACGACCGGCGGTGCGGTGACGCGCAACCAGCTCTTCCTGCGCAGCGCGGGCGATGCCGCGAAGCTGCGCATCGCGGGCGCCAACCTCCTGAAGGACCGCCAGCACGTCGACTCGACACTCGTGATCGACCATGCGGCGCGCGGCTGCGAAAGCCGGGAAGTGTTCAAGTCGGTGCTCGACGGCGAAAGCCGCGGCGTCTTCCAGGGCAAGATCGTTGTGCGGCCGCAGGCGCAGAAGACCGACGGCAGGATGATGACGCAGGCCCTGCTGCTCTCCGACAAGGCCGAGGCCGACAACAAGCCGGAGCTGGAGATTTTTGCCGACGACGTGCAGTGCGGACATGGCGCGACGTCGGGCCGGCTCGACGACAACCTGCTGTTCTATCTCAAGGCGCGCGGCATTCCCGCGAAAGAAGCCGAGGCGCTGCTGATCCAGGCGTTCGTCGGCGAGGCGATCGACGGCATCGGGCACGAGGGCATGCGCGAGTTGCTGAGCGCGCGCGTGGCCGCCTGGCTGGAGGCACGGCAATGACCCATCCGGCCGTGAGCAATGGCGGCTACGACGTCGACCGCATCCGCGCCGACTTTCCGGCGCTGGCCATGCAGGTCTACGGCAAGCCGCTCGTCTATCTCGATAATGCCGCGTCGGCACAGAAGCCGCAGATCGTGCTCGACCGCCTCACCCAGGCCTACACGAGCGAATACGCCAACGTGCATCGCGGGCTGCACTACCTCGCCAACGCCGCGACCGAGGCCTACGAGGGCGCGCGCGAGAAGGTGCGTGCGTTCGTCAATGCCGCGCGGACCGAGGAGATCGTTTTTACCCGCAACGCCACCGAAGCGATCAACCTCGTCGCCTATACGTTCGGCCGCGAGCGCATCAAGCCGGGCGACGAAATCGTCGTCTCGATCATGGAGCACCATTCCAACATCGTGCCCTGGCATTTCCTGCGCGAGCGGCATGGCGCCGTGATCAAGTGGGCGCCGGTCGATGACGAGGGCAATTTCCTGCTCGACGAGTTCGAGAAGCTGTTGACCGACCGCACCAAGATGGTCGCGGTCACCCACCTGTCGAACGCGCTCGGCACCGTGGTGCCGGTCAAGGACGTCATCAAGGTCGCGCATGCGCGCGGCATTCCGGTGCTGGTCGACGGCGCCCAGGGCGCGGTCCATCTCGACGTCGACGTTCGCGATCTCGACTGCGATTTCTACGCCATCACGGGCCACAAGCTGTGCGGCCCGACCGGCATCGGCGCGCTCTACGGCAAGTACGAGCACCTCGCCGCCATGCGGCCGTTCAACGGCGGCGGCGAGATGATCCGCGAGGTCCACGAGGATCGCGTCAGCTACGGCGAGCCGCCGCACAAGTTCGAGGCCGGCACCCCGCCCATCGTGCAGGCGATCGGGCTCGGCGCCGCGATCGACTATCTTCAGTCGGTCGGCAAGCCGCGCATCCAGGCGCACGAGCGCGATCTCGTCGGCTACGCGCATGAGCGGTTGCGCGAGATCAACTCGCTGCGCATCATCGGCCAGGCGAAGGACAAGGGCGCGATCGTTTCGTTCGAGCTCAAGGGCGCGCATCCGCATGACGTCGCCACCATCATCGACCGTGCCGGCGTCGCGGTGCGCGCCGGCACCCACTGCGTGATGCCTTTGCTCGCCCGGTTCGGCGTGACGGCCACGTGCCGGGCCTCATTCGCGCTCTATAATACGCGCCAGGAAGTCGACATCCTGGTCCAGGCGCTCCGCAAAGCGCAGGAATTTCTCTCATGACGCAAGACGCGACCAAGGAAGACATCAAGCAGGCGACGCCTGAGACGGCGGCCGCCGACGGTACCTCGGCTTTGTCGCCGGAGGAGGTCTCGCGCCTCACCGACGAGATCGTCAATGCGTTGAAGACCGTCTACGACCCGGAGATCCCGGCCGACATCTACGAGCTCGGGTTGATCTACAAGATCGATATCGCGGACGATCGCGCCGTCTCGGTGGACATGACACTGACCACGCCCAACTGCCCGTCGGCGCAGGAGCTGCCGACCATGGTCGAGAATGCGGTCGCGAGCGTCCCGGGCGTCGGCCCCGTCAATGTGAGCGTGGTGTGGGACCCGCCCTGGGAGCCGAGCCGGATGTCGGACGAGGCGCGGGTCGTGCTGAACATGTGGTGAGGAACGCCGAATTCCGGGCGGAGCAAAGCTGGAGCAAATCCAGCCTCGGCAATCTTCCCCGGTGAAGAATCGTTGTTATTTTAAGGACGTCGGTTCGCCGGGCTTTGAACCCGGTGCGAGGAGAGACGAAATGGCAACTCCAAGGCCGCGCCCCCAGGTGATGCGGCTCACCGATGCGGCGGCAACCCGCATCAAGGATATCCTCGGCAAGGCCGAGCGGCCGACTGCCGGCGTGCGCGTCGGCGTCAAGAACGGCGGCTGCGCCGGCATGTCCTATACGATGGAGTATGCGGAGAGCGCCGCGCCGCACGACGAGGTGATCGAGGACAAGGGCGTGAAGCTCCTGATCGACCCCAAGGCCGTACTTTTTCTGCTGGGCACCGAGATGGACTTCAAGATCGACAAGCTCTCCTCCGGATTCGTGTTCAACAACCCGAACCAGACATCGGCCTGCGGCTGCGGCGAGTCGGTATCGATCACGCCGGCAGTGCGCGACGGCGCCGAGGCGCAGTGACGGGTTCGGCCGCCGGCCGATGGAATCCGAGGATATCGTCGAGCTGTTCGCCGCCTTCGGCCACGTGAGCGTGCGCCGTATGTTTGGCGGCTTCGGCATTTACGCCGATGGCTTGATGCTCGCGCTCGCGTCCGATGGCGTGCTTTACCTCAAGGCGGATGAGGAGACCTCGGGCGCGTTCACGCGCGAAGGGATGAGCCCCTTTACCTATAGCGCCAAGGGCCGCGGACGTACGCGCCTTTCGTACTGGCGGCTGCCTGACCGCCTGTACGATGATCCCGATGGGCTTGCAGACTGGGCGCGCGCCGCGCTCGAGGCCGCGCGCCGGGCGAGGGCGCCGAAGAGGGCAACCAAAAAAGCGCGGAAGCTTCGTGGGGCGCGCGCAAGGGCGCGCAGCGCCGCGGTCACCGTAAAAAAGGCCGTTAGGCCTTGAGGCGCGTAGGCCGAAACAGGAAAGCCGGCAGATGGGGATTGTCCGCCGCGTCATCCGACGGCTCGCGGGCCGGCGCGGGACGTGGCCGCGGCCGAGCGCCCTCGAGCGAGGCAACCGGCGCAGGCTGGCGATCGCGCGGCGCCTGACGATCACGCGGTGGGCGCTCTGCGTGCGGCCGCTCCCCATGAGAGCGTTCTGAATGAGAGTGTTCCGAATGGGAGCGTTCCGCGCGCGGCTTGCCGCTCCGTTGGCCGCGGCGGCCCCCGCGACGCGGCTCATGGGCCTCCTCGGCATGGTCGGCCGCCGCCGGCGGATCGCCCGCCCACGGGATCGTCTGCCCGATTAGTTTCTCGATCGCGCCGATCGACTTCTGGTCAATCGGAGCCACGATCGTCACCGCGCTGCCGCTGCGGCCGGCGCGGCCGGTGCGGCCGATGCGGTGCACATAGTCGTCAGGATGATGCGGCACGTCGAAATTGAACACGTGACTCACGTCGGGAATATCCAGTCCGCGCGCCGCGACGTCTGAAGCGACCAACAGACTCACCTCGCCACGGCGGAACCCATCAAGCGCAGCGGTGCGGGCGGACTGATCCAAGTCGCCGTGCAGCGCGACAGCCGAGAAGCCATGCTTGACCAGCGAGCGATGCAGCAGGGCGACCTCGCGCTTGCGGTTGCAGAAGATGATTGCGTTCTTCAGGCCGTCGGCAGCGCGGATCAGCCGGCGCAGCGTCTCGCGCTTCTCATGCGGCTCGCGCCCGGCCTTGACCAGCACCTGCGTGATGGTGTCGACAGTCGTGGCGGGGCGCGCGACCTCGACCTTCACGGGATTATGCAGGAATTGCTCGGTGATACGCCGGATTTCCCCCGGCATGGTCGCGGTGAAGAACAGCGTCTGGCGCGTGAAGGGAACCAGCTTGCAGATGCGCTCGATGTCGGGGATGAAGCCCATGTCGAGCATGCGGTCGGCCTCGTCGATGACGAGGAGCTCGACGCCCGTCAGGAGCAGCCGTCCACGCTCGAAATGATCGAGCAGGCGGCCGGGCGTCGCGATCAGCACGTCGACGCCGCGGGTGAGCTTGGCGATCTGGTCGTCGAAGGAGACGCCGCCGATGATCAGCGCGACGGTGAGCTTCTGCTTGGCGCCGTATTTGTTGAAGCTTTCCTCGACCTGGGCGGCGAGCTCGCGGGTCGGCTCGAGGATGAGCGTGCGCGGCATGCGGGCGCGGGCGCGGCCCTCCGCCAGCATGGTCAGCATCGGCAGCACGAAGGCGGCGGTCTTGCCGGTGCCGGTCTGCGCGATGCCAAGCACATCACGGCGTGCCAGCACGTGTGGGATGGCTTGGTCTTGGATCGGGGTGGGGGTCGTGTAGCCGGACGCGGCAACCGCCGCGAGAACTTTATCGGACAAGCCGAGATGGTCGAAAGACATGTAGCCTCGAATGGTGGGCGCCCGGAACTCCAGATCACGCCCGAAACAGTGCGCCCGGAACACGGCGCGCCCGGAACGAGTGAACGACGTCGGTTGTGCGCGGGAAAAAGGCGGCCGAAATTCATCGTGCCGTTCGTCGCGAAGATAGGGTTGCGCCGCGAAAAGTCAATGCTGGCGGGGCCTTTTCGGTTAATCGAGCGTCTCGGCAGGCGCCTGAGCGGCCCGTTCGAGCGCTCCCTAGGCGCTACAGCGACGCGAATCTGCCGCAGCCGAGGCGCTGATTCATCCAACGTTTTCCGGCTTCCATCCCTTCCGTGGCGCCGATGGCTCGATAGCTTGCGCGACATCAGGCGGATATCGCGGGTGGAGGAATACGGCATATGCGCACCCAGGTCGGGATCATCGGCGCGGGGCCGGCCGGGCTTGTGCTCGCGCTTCTGCTTCGCCGTGCCGGAATTGATTCGATCATCATCGAGAACCGCACACGCGACTACATCGAGCGCCGCATCCGGGCCGGCCTGCTGGAACAGTGGGTGGCCGATCTTCTGGTCGAGCTCGGGGTGGGCGAGCGCATGCTGCGCGAGGGCATGTTTCACAATGGCATTTTTCTCAACTTCGGCGGTGAGCTGCATTACCTCGATTTTCGCAAGCTGATCGACAAGGGCGTGACCATCTACGGCCAGCAGGAGGTGGTGAAGGACATCGTGGCGCGTCTACTCGCCGACGGCGAGCAGATACTGTTCGAAGTCGAAGACGTGAGCGTTCACGAATTCGAGGGCGCCGCGCCCAAAATCCGCTTCCGCCACGACGGGGCGGCGTGCGAGATCGATTGCGACTTCATCGCGGGCTGCGACGGTTTCCACGGCATCTGCCGCCCCAGCTTCCCGCCCGGCATGCTGCAGGTCTTCGAGCGCGACTATCCGTTCGGCTGGATCGGAATCCTGACGGAATCGCCGCCGCCGGAGCACGAGCTGATCTATACGTTCAACGACCGCGGGTTTGCGCTTTACACCATGCGCTCGCCGACACTGGCGCGGCTCTATCTGCAATGCGCGCCCGACGAGGACATCGACAACTGGTCGGACGACCGCATCTGGGAGGAGCTGCACGTGCGGCTCAATGGCGTGCGGCCGCTCGTGCAGGGCAAGATGCTGCAGAAGGGCATCACGCCGATGCGCAGCTTCGTGGTCGAGCCGATGCAGGTCGGGCGGCTGTTTCTCGCCGGCGATGCCGCCCACATCGTGCCGCCGACCGGGGCGAAAGGCATGAATCTCGCGGTTGCCGACGTGTTGGTGCTCGCGCGCGCGCTCGAGGCGTTCTACGGGTCGAACCGCACCGACCTGCTCGATGCCTACTCGCGGACCTGCCTCGCGCGCGTGTGGAAGGCGCAGCGGTTCTCCTGGTGGATGACGCAGATCTTTCATCGCTTTCCCGACGAGGTGGCGTTCGACGGGCGCCGCCAGCTTGCCGAGCTCAGCTATGTGGCGTCCTCGGCTGCGGCCGCGACGGCGCTCGCCGAGAACTACGCCGGATTGCCGATGGCATGAGGCCGCGCCGCGATGGTTTACGCATCGTAACGCGCAGCGCATAAAACGTCGGCGTTTTCCCGGCGAATTCCCCCTTTGCTGACAGCGAAATCCTCACGTCCTCCCGTTAGGTTGCATCGGTGGGAATTGAGTGCGCGGCGGAATAATGTACCGAAATCGTTTGAGGTTGTGGGCGGCGGTCGTCGCGGCCGCTGTCGTGCTCGCGGCGCCTGCCCGCGCGCAATCGACCTCGCCCGACCATCTCGTCCGGATGGCCTCCCAGACGCCGGATAACGAACTGCAGCAACGCTTCGGAAATGTGCTCGTCGACGAGGGGCGCAATTTCGCGCTCGAACCGGGCGCCAGCGTCGAGGAGACGCGGCAAATCCTGCTGCGGCGCGCCGCCGTCTACGAGAGCGTGCAGGAATACGTCTCGGCGGAAGCGGCCCTGACCCGGGCCGTGCAGCTGTCGCCGCCGGCGGCCGCGGCTGATCAGGCACGCGGCTACTTCTACATGCGGCGCGGCCGCTTCACCGCAGCGCTCGGCGATTTCATCGTCGGCACGCGGATCGAGCCCGGTGATGCGCGTCTGCGCTATTCGGCCGGACGCGCGCAATCGGCGCTCGGGGACTACGCGGCCGCTGCTGCGCTCTACGGCGAGGCGATCCAACTCGCGCCGGACGAGGCGACCTTCTATCTGGCGCGCGCTGAGGCGCGTGTCCACCTCGACAAGCTGGCCGCCGCGCGCGCCGACTATGATCATGCAATTGCGATGAAGCCGCCGCGCCCGACCGACCGCTATTACGCGTTTCTCGGCCGTGGCTACTCGTCCTTGATGCAGGCCGACTACGCCCACGCGATCGCGGACTTTGACAGCGCGATCGCGCTCGACCCGGGCTCGCTCCATGCGCTGTTGTGGCGCGGCTACGCCCGCGAGAAGGCCGGTCAGATCACGCTCGCCCTCGACGATTACGAGCGGGCGATCGCGCTCGACCCGAAGGACCACTCGGCGCGGGCGAACCTGCAGCGGCTACGATCGAACTGACCGCGATCGCCGCCTCGCTCAGTCGAGCGGCTTTGCCATGAAGATGCTGAGTGAGTCGGCCGCATAGTCGCCGAACGGTCCGATCTCCGCAAAACCGTGCGTCGCGTAGAGTGCGATCGCCTCCGGCTGTCGCACGCCCGTCTCGAGACGCAGCTGCGTGAGTTTGAGTTCGCGGGCGCGCTGCTCGATAGCCAGCAGAATATCGCGCCCGATCCCGCGCCGGCGCGTCGATTTGTCGACATACATGCGCTTGATCTCGCCGTAGGGCGGCGTCGCGACGACGGCGCCAAAGGCGCAGATCGCATCGGCGTCGCGCGCCACGAAGAACGAGACGTCGGGGCCGAGGAGCGATTGCGGCTCCAGCAGGTGATTGCTTTCCGCCGGATAGAGGTTCGCGTAGTAGCGATCGCTCTCGGCGATCATCCGCACCACCTGGGGATCGGTGGGATTTCCCAACGCGATCGTCGTGGTCATGTCGGCGATGTCCGAGCATGAGAGTGACCCGGATGAGCCGCGCGGCGGCGACATCCGGGAACGTTGCTCTCGGATATCGGAGAGCCCGCCCTCGCTTGCCGGAGGCAAAACACGAAGGCTCATCCGGGCTGCGCGATCGTCCGCCTCAATTCAGCGGCTCGACCTTGAGGATCGAGGCGCCGTGGTTGCTGCCGACCCAGAAGGTGACCGGGCTCGTCGAATTGTCGACGAAGACGCGGCGCATGTTGGTTTCGCGCGGCATCAGGTAGTCGACGAAAGTGCCGGTCTTGGGATCGAGGCGCGTGACGCGATCGTCCATCATCGAGCCGGTCCAGACCTCGCCGTTCTTGTCGATGGTCACGTCGTAGGGCGCAGCCCAGCGCAGCGGCATCTGCCACTCGGTGAATTTTTCCGCCTTGGTGTCGAACATCGCGATCTTGTCGCCGCGATATTCGGCGAACCACATGCGGTCTTGGGCGTCCATCATGCCGCGGCGCGGCGCCGACTTCATCGTCGGCAGCTGGTAGAACGTGACCCCGAGGGTTTTAGCGTCGACGCGGCCGATCTGCTGCTGGGCGAAATCGGTGAAGTAGACGTTGTTCTGGGAGTCGGGAACGATGTCGTAGATGTTGTGGTTCTCGCCCGCCACCGAGCCCTTGAAGGGTGCGATCGTTTCGATGGCGCCGGTCGCGAGGTCGAGGCGGTGAATTGCCGCGAAACCGTTGTTCTGCGCCCATACCTTGTGATCGACCGCGGCCGACTCAGGCCGCACCATGTTCACCTGCGCCATCGCCTTGTTCACCTCGGGCGGCAGCGAGTAGGGGGTCACGTGGCCGGTCTTGGGATCGAGGCGCGCGATCGCACCCTGATACATCATGCCGATCCACAGGTTGCCGTCTTTGGCGGCATGCAGGCCGAGGCTGCCCTGCGGCCAGCCGGGCTTGAGGTCGGGCAGCGGATACTCGACGACCTTGCCGGTCTTCGGATCGAGCCGACCGATGTTTTCCTCGCCGAAATTCGTGTACCAGGCGTAGCCGGTCTTATCGACGATCACGTCGTGCGGCTCGATCATCGGCCGCGGCAGGTCGTATTCGGTGATGATCACCTGCGTGGCCCGCCCCTTCGGGCGCGGCAGCGTCTTGAACGGATATTCCCAGGTGTCGCCCGTGCTGAGATTGATCGAGGCGAGCCATTCGGCGCGTTTGCGAAACAGCGCGTCACGCTGGTCGCCGCGCTCCTCCAGGAGACGCTCGGCCTTGCGCCGCTGCGGGCGCACCGGCAGGCTCTGGTTCGCGTAGCCCGCCATGCGCTTCATGGTCTGCACGAATTCGTCGGTATCGTGCGTCGAGCGAACGATGCGCTCGACCGTGTGGCAACTGACGCAGTTGAACAGCGCATCCTTCTGCGCCGGCGTC
>DASXCK010000080.1:0-50020 GCA_036491235.1 Xanthobacteraceae bacterium
AGTGCGAGGTCAGCAGCCGGTCAGACCGCAGACGGCGTCCTGTCACGCACCAGCAGCGCCACGGCCCCGGCGAGCCCCGCCAGCACCGCCCACAGCGCGTAGCGGAAATCGCCGGCGACGCCGGCCGGGAAAAACGTCGCCATGTAGACGACGGCCGACCCGCAGGCGCCGATCACGAAGGCGCCCGAGGGCGTCGCGCGGCGGCGCCAGGCGAGAAGGCACCAGAGCACGCACAGCAGCATCCAAGTGCCGGCGCGCAGGAACGGCGTCGCGGTGAGCCGGTCATTGATCGATCGCAACGCCATGAACCATGCGTTGTCGGCGAACACCTTCCGGTCCGGATGTTCGATGTCGGTCGTGAACATGGTGAGGTTCTGGTTGACCAGAAAATTCTCCATCACGGCCGCGCGGTGCTCGAGGTAAGCGAGCGGATGGTCCGCGAGCGCCCGCAGCCACGCCTTGGTGAGCGCGGACGTGCCAAAGATCTTTTCGGCGTCGAGCCTCTTCATTACGAACAGGCAGGGTTGGCGCGTCCAGTAGTTGTCGAAATCGGTCGGGTGATAGCAGGGCCCGACCAGCATCGCGTTCTCATCAGGGCTCCACGTCACCGGAAACTGGTTCTCGCCGGTGAAATGAGTGATGCCGGCGAGATCGAACACGAAGATCGACTGCACCACATGCTCGTGCTTGGCGCCGAGCATCGCGTAGTAGACGAGCGGCACCAGGAACGCGAGCGCCGCGGCCGCCGGAACGTAGACAATCACGGCGCGCTTGAGCACGAAGCGTGCGGGCCAGATCAGGTAGGCGACGAGGATCGGGCCGGCGAAGAGGCCGTTCGGCCGCAGCAAGAAACCGAACGCGAAGAGCACGAAGGCCAGCGCCTGCGCGGCGGTCCGCCAAAAATCGCGCGGGCGCTCGGCCACCGCAAAGGCAAGCGCGGCGGCGAAGAGCCAGCTTGCCGCCAACAGGATGTCACGCCAGATGATGCCGACGAATTCGAAGGCGGGCGGTGCGAGCGCGAGCACGAGCGCGGCCGGGCCGAGCCAGGACGACCTGCGCGCGAGCGCCAGCGCCAGCGCCGCGAAGGCGAGCCAGTAGAGCGTCGCGGTGAACAGGAACATGCTGGCGGCGCCCGGTGCGAGCGGATCGATCAGCGCCCATAGCGTGGTCATCAATGGCGATTGCCAGTCGCCGACCACATCCTTGGCAATGTAGGAATGCACGTACCAGGCATCAAAGGTCATGATGCCCGGATAGAAGACGCGCAGCGTGAGCGCGAAACCCGCTATGCTAAGCGCCGCGATCGGCAGTACGCGCGCCCAACCGAGGCCGGCCGTCAGACCGGGGCCGACGTCAGCCTTCATGATCGCACCGCATAGATGTCACCCGAATTCGCCGCCTCCGGCAGCTCGATGAGCCAGCGGCGGACGTCCGCGGCGGAACGCCAGACCCCATGCACCAGCGTCTGGCTTTCGCCGAGCGCGGCGTCGAAGCCCGTGAAGCCGAGCGCGACGCAGCGATCGAGCGCCGTGAGCGCGACGTCGCGCTGGATGATGGTGAACTCGAACGACAGCGCCGCGACCGGACGGGTGAGGCCGGCGAGCGCCTGCGCCTCGAAACCCTCGACGTCGATCTTGATGAAGCGCGGCACGCCGTGCCGCGCGATCAGCCCGTCGAGGGTCGTCATCTTGACTCTGATGCGCCGCGTCCAGGCCTGGTCGTCCCAGCCCGGCGTGTTGTGCGCCGCTGCGACGAATTCGTCGGAGGCGGTCGACACCGTCGGATTGTCGATATTGAGCTTGAGCTCGACGGTGCCGGCCCTGTCGCCGAGCGCGACCGGCTCGATCGTGATGTTCGCGTCGCGGCCATAGAGCAGGCGCAGCGTGCGCACCAGCGCGGGCTGCGGCTCGATCGCAACCACACGCGCCTTGAGCCGACGGAACGCCGCCACGCGATCGCCGACATGCGCGCCCGCGTCGAACACGAGGTCGCCCGGCTGCACGAATTGCGCATACATCCGGTCCATGGCGGCGCCATGCCCGCGCGAGCCGTAATAGATAAGCAGCGAGCGTGCGATGCCGCGTGCGGTCCGCAGGGCTTGGAGCATCGCCATCCGATCAGGCGGCCACCGGCGCCGGCCGTGCCGCATCGAGCGCCGGCAGCCCCAGTGCGTCAAGCGCCACCGGTGCCGCGGTCTCCTCCGGCAGGTTGCCGATGCCCCATCGCATCATCGCGGCGCCCGCCGCCGGCAAGGCGGTGATTACGGCGAGCGGTATGGAGAGAGCGAGCCCGGCCGCGAGCGGCAGCGCATAGGCGATCGCGCCCGGATGCGTGAACGCCAGAATGAAAATCGCGCCGCCGCCGACCAGCGTGTGCGGCCACAGCGCACGGCATGCGAGGCCGAGCGGAACCACATGGTCGTCGCGCACCTGGGCGGCCCAGCCAACTGTCCGGCTGAACGGCAGGCGGGCGAGGAACAGCGTGTGGCCGAACCACATGATCGGCGCGAGCAGCAACGAGAAGATGGTCTCGGCGACCGCGCTTGCCAGGAACCGGGCGGTACCGCCGAACGAGAAGCGCTCCTTCGCCCGCGTCAGCACGTCGATGAACGTCGCGAGCTTGGGCGAGAGCCACATCGTCATGGTGGCGGTGAAGAGCGCAATGCCGGCATCGGCGCGGATGAAATCGGCGGGCATCGGCGCCGCGGCGGCCGCGAGCGTGCCGAGCACCAGGAGCGCAATCCAGGCGGGAGAGCCGACGAACATCAGGATCGCGAACACGAGCTGATAGCGGCTCACCGCCTTCAGTCCCGGCAGGCCGAGCAGATGCAGGTACTGCATGTTGCCCTGGCACCAGCGCAGGTCGCGGCGGATGAACTCGAGCAAGGTCGCGGGATTCTCCTCCCAACTCTGGTGCTCGAGCGGCAGCACGCGCACCTCGTAGCCGGCACGCCGCATCAGCACAGCCTCGATCTGGTCGTGACTGAGGATCTGCCCGCCGAGAAAGCCGGTGCCCGGCAATTCTGGTAGCTCGCAATGGAAGATGAAGGGCGCAAGGCGCACGATGGCATTGTGCCCCCAATACGGCCCGCAGTCGGCCTGCCACCACGCGCTGCCGATCGTGTAGGAGCGCATGCCGAGCCGCATGCCGAACTGGAAGAGGCGCGCGAATGCGCTGGTCGACGGCAGGCCGACGACGAGGCTCTGCACGATGCCGAGCTTCGCGTCCGACTGCATGATGCGCACGAGACGCAGCACCGCATCTGCCGTCATGAAGCTGTCGGCGTCGAGCGTGAGCGCGAATTCGTGGCCGGCGCCCCATTGCCGGCAGAAGTCGCGGATGTTGCCGGCTTTGAACGCGGTGTTGACCGTCCGCCGGCGATAGGTCACGGCGAGCCGGCTGCGCCATTCTGCCGCGAAGGCCGACAGGCGTGCCTCCTCGGCGGCCGCCAGCTCGGGATCGATGGTGTCGCTCAGGATGTACACGTGGAAGCGCTCGCCCGCGCCGGCGCCGACCAGCCCCGTCATCAGCGGCGTGAGGTTGCGCATCACCCGCGCCGGCGCCTCGTTGCGGATGCAGATCAGGATCGCGGTCGTGGCCGTGATCGGCTCGTCGCCACGCACGCGCGCCGCCGCCGGAAAGATCGCGGCGACCGGATCGCGCGCAAAGCGCATGATGCAAAAGCCGATGGCCGAGATCGAGAAGCCGATGACCAGCCAGGGCAGCGCGATCGCATAGAGCACGAGCAGCAGGAGGTCGACGGCGCCGAGGCCGCCCGGCGAAAGCGCCACCACGGCGAGGGCCAGCACGGTCAGCGTCGTCGCCGCCACGACGGCGGCAAAGAGCACCCGGCGGGCCCCGACCGGGAGACCTATGTCTGCCGCGACCCCGCCGGTCGAAGAATCCTGCATCTCACCCCCGGTGTCTTTCCCGCGCGTCCAGGATATAGCCAGGGGGCGGGGTGCAGTCCAACAGTGTAGTAGACCTGCAACGCAATTGGGATCAGGGGAACCGTGGCCGACACGACCGCGCAGGCACTCTGGTATGTCGGGCCCGGGCGGGCGGAAATCCGCCCGGAGCGCGTTGCCGCGCCTGCCGATGGCGAGGTCCGGGTGCGGTCGCTGCACGGGGGGCTCAGCCGGGGCACGGAGCGCCTGGTGTTTTCCGGGCGGGTGCCGGCGAGCGAGTTCGAGCACATGCGCGCGCCGCATATGGCCGGCTGCTTTCCGTTCCCGGTGAAATACGGTTATGCCACCGTCGGGCGGGTCGAGCATGGGCCGGCGGACCTCATGGGCCGCGCGGTCTTCGCGCTCTATCCCCACCAGACCTGCTTCACGCTGCCGGCCACAGCCGTCGTTCCCGTTCCCGACAGCATGCCGCCGCCGCGTGCCGTGCTCGCCGCCAACATGGAGACCGCCCTCAACGCCCTGTGGGACGCGAGGCCGGGCCCCGCCGATCGCATCGCGGTGGTCGGTGGCGGGGTGGTGGGCACGCTGGTCGCCTGGCTTGCCGGCCGGCTGCCGGGCGCGCAGGTGACGCTGATCGACATCGCGCCCGAGCGGGCCGACCTCGCCGCCAGGCTCGGCGTCGGCTTTGCGACACCGGACGCAGCGCCGCGCGACTGCGACCTCGTGGTGCATGCGAGCTCGAGCGCGGCCGGACTCGCGACCGCGCTCGAGCTGGCCGGCCACGAGGCGACCGTTCTGGAGATGAGCTGGTATGGTGCGGGCGACGTCGCGGTGCCGCTCGGCGGCGCCTTCCACAGCCGCCGCCTCAAGTTGATCTCGAGCCAGGTCGGCCAAGTTGCGCCGTCACATCGGGCGCGCTGGACCTACCGCCGGCGGCTCACCGCGGCACTCGACCTCCTCGCCGACCCGCGGCTCGACGCGCTGCTGGCGCCGGCGGTGCCGTTCGCCGAGCTGCCGGTGCGCATCGCGAAAATTCTGGCGCCCGAGACCCGCATCCTGTGCCAGCTCATCGACTATCCGACAACAATTTGAGGTTTGAGATGTACGCCGTCGAAGTCCGCGACCGCATCATGATCGCCCATTCGTTCCAGGGCGAGATGTTCGGCCCGGCGCAGAAGCTGCATGGCGCGACCTTCGTGATCGACGCCGCCTTCCTGGCCGAGGCGCTCGATCCGAACGGCGTCGTCATCGACATCGGGCGCGCCCATGAGGTGCTGCACGCAATTACCAAGGACCTCAATTACCGCAATCTCGACGACATTCCCGCGTTCACTGGCCGCAACACCACGACCGAGTTCCTGACCAAGTATATCTTCGACCGCTTGGCTGCGTCGGCCCGCGGCAACGGCCTCGGTCGCGACGGGCATGAGCTCAGCGCCATCCGGGTCACCATCTCGGAGTCCGATGTGGCGCGGGCATGGTACGAGGGGCCGTTGCGGTGAAGCGTTTCGTGTTTGCGGTGCCGGGCGATCTCGGCACTCCGACCGGGGGCTATGCGTATGATCGCCGGGTGGTGGCCGAATTGACGCTGCTGGAATGGGACGTGCAGGTGGCCGATATCGGCGGCGATTTCCCGCGGCCGAGCGCCGCGATGCTCGCGGCGGCGCGCGCGCAGCTTCTGGCGGTGCCGACAGGCGTGCCGATCGTGGCCGATGGACTTGCGTTCGGCGTGTTGCCCGAGCTGGCCGCCGAGCTGCATCGCGACCATCCGCTGATCGCCCTCGTGCATCATCCGCTTGCGCTCGAGACCGGCATCACGCCCGCCGAGGCGGAGGCGTTTCGTCGCAGCGAGCGCGCTGCGCTGGCGCATACCGACCGTGTCATCGCGACGAGCCCGTCGACGGCGCGGCGGCTTTGCGAGGATTATGGCGTTGTGGCCGCCCGCATCACGGTCGCACTGCCCGGCAGCGAGCCGCGACCGCCCGCGCCGCGGCGCCCGGGCAACACCGTCAGGCTGCTGGCGGTCGGCTCGCTGGTGCGGCGCAAGGGATACGACGTGCTGGTGGCCGCGCTCGCGCAGGTTACGGATCTGCCCTGGCGTCTGACCATCGCGGGCGACCACACCCGCAGCCCCACGACCACCGCCGCGCTCGATGCCGACATCCACCGGCTTGGCCTCGACGGACGCATCGCGCTTATGGGCGCCGTGTCCGACGATGAGCTCGAGGCGCTTCACGCCGGCGCCGACTTATTTGTGCTGGCGTCGCGGTTCGAAGGCTACGGCATGGCATTTGCCGCCGCGATCGCCCACGGCCTGCCGGTGATCGGCACTACCGGGGGCGCGATCCCCGAAACCGTGCCGGCCGGCGCCGGCGTGCTGGTGCCGCCCGACGACGTTGATGCGCTTGCGGCCGCGCTGCGGCGGCTGATCGGCGACGCGGCCGCGCGCGAGCGCTTTGCCGCCGCGGCGCGCGACGCAGCGGCGCGGCTGCCCACATGGCGGCAATCGGCCGAGCTTTTTGCGCACGCCATTGAGGCGGCACAATGAGCGGCTTCTCGGCCGACTGGCTCACGCTGCGCGAGCCGTTCGACACGGCAGCGCTGCGCGCGCGGGTGCGCGATGAAGCACTCAAAAGCATTGCGGGCCTAGATCCGGTCTCGATCGTCGACCTTGGCTGCGGCACCGGGTCGGGCATGCGCGCCATCGCCCCCTTCGTGCCGGCGCGCCAGACGTGGCGCCTGGTCGACAACGACCTCAGCCTGCTCGCGCGCGCGGCCGACAGCCCACGGCCTGAGCGCGTGCAGGCCACCGCAGTGCCGGTCGACCTCGCGCACGACCTCGAGGCCGCGCTCGACGGCGCTGTCGATATCGTCACCACTACGGCGCTGCTCGACCTCGTGTCGGCGCCCTGGGTCGAACGGCTGACGGTCGAATGCGCGGCACGGCGGCTGCCGCTCTACGCGACGCTGAGCTACAACGGCCACATCGCTTTCACGCCGGAGGATCCGGGCGACGCCGCGATCATCGAGGCCGTGAACGCGCATCAGCGCACCGACAAGGGCTTTGGTCCCGCGCTCGGCCCGACCGCCGCCGCCGAGGCAATCGCCCGCTTCGCGGCGGTCGGCTACGTCACGGTCCACGAGACGTCCGACTGGACGATTGGGCCGCAGGATCGCGAGATGCAGAACGCGTTGCTGGCCGGCTGGGCGGGCGCGGCGCGCGAGATCGACGCGCGGCGGCTCGACGAGATCATCGGATGGCTGACGCGCCGGCGCGAGATGGTCGCGGCCGGACGATCATCGATGCTCGTCGGTCACGTCGACTTGTTCGCGCGCCCGATGGCGGCCCGGCGGGCCGAAAGATCGCAGTCGAACAGCACCTCGCCGTCGAGGCGGTGAAGCCGCATCGGCGGGCGTAGTGCGTCGGCGCAGCTCGCGACCGGCGGCAGCGCGACGCCGCGGCGGCCGGCGCCGAGAATGATCGGCGCGACCACGATGTGCAGGCGGTCGAGGCAGCCGCTCTCCAAAAAGCGCGACACCGTATGCGAGCCGCCCTCGATCAGGACGCGGCGAAAGCCGCGCGCAGCCAGGGCCGCAAGGATCGCGGACGGCGCGATGCCGCCGTCGGTCGCCGGTAAGACGATGCGCTCGACATCATCCGCCGGTTTCGACACCGCGTCTTGTGTCGTCACCACGATACGGCGAACGCCGTCGCATGCAAATGCGCGCGCGCCGGCCGCGATGCGGCCGCGCGGATCGATGACGATGCGCGCTGGATTAGGGCCCGCGACGTGACGCACCGTGAGCTGAGGGTCGTCGGCGCTCGCCGTACCGGCCCCGACCACGACCGCGTCCACCAGCGCGCGCAGCCGATGCAAGTGGGCGAGCCCGGCCGGACCGTTGATGTAGTGCGAATGGCCGGTCTCGGTCGCGACACGGCCGTCGAGCGACTGGCCGAACTGCCCGACCACGACGAGATCGTCGACCGCGCCCGACTTGAGTGGTCCGAATCGCTCTTCCCAGGGGGCCGGCAGCGGCTCCAGGGCACGAAACAATTGTGGCACCCGGGCCCAGGAATCGTTGGACCGGTCAGCGGGGGCATCCGTAGGCGCAACCGCGCGCGACGCGCCCTCGCGCTCCGCGAGGTCCTCGCCCTGAAACCCGAACCCCTGCGCCGGAAAAGGACTCATCACTCTACTAACACCGCATGCCCGTAAACCGACCGTAACCTGCGGCCGGAAATTGGCATGATTTTGCGCCGATGGCGATGCGGAAATGACCGTAAGGTAAGCACGGCACCCCGCTCTCCTCCTCCCTGCTCTTCGCGGCGACAAGGAGAGCTGGCGCCGTACCCCTAATACGTCGACCGCCCGCCCGAGAGGTCGAACACCGCACCGGTCGAAAACGAGCATTCCTCGCTCGCGAGCCAAGCCACCAGCGCGGCGATCTCGTGCGTCTCGCCGAAGCGGCCCATCGGGATCTTCGACAGCATGTAATCGATATGTGCTTGCGTCATCTGCGTGAAGATCGGCGTGCGCACCGCCGCGGGCGTCACGCAATTCACCCGGATGCCGGTATCGGCCAGCTCTTTGCCCAGCGACTTGGTGAGCGCGATCACCGCCGCCTTGCTGGCGCTGTAGGCCGAGGCGTTCGGGTTGCCGTCCTTGCCGGCGACCGACGCGATGTTGACGATGCGGCCGTAGTCGCGCTCCCGCATGTGGGGCACCACGGCGCGACAGCAATGGAAGACGCCGTTGAGGTTGACGGCGAACACCTCGTTCCATGCCTCGACCGGATAGTCCCACACCTTCTCGTTCGGCCCGGTGATGCCCGCATTATTGACGAGAATGTCGATCGCCGGCGTGAGCTTGAGCGTCTCGGCGATCGCACGCGTCACCGCCGTCATGTCGGCGACGTCGACCGCGATCCCCTCGCAGCACAGCCCGGCGGCGGTCTTGCGGGCAGCACCCGGGTCGCGGTCCCAGATCGTGATGGTGGCGCCGGACGCCGCAAGGCGCTCGGCAATCGCGAGCCCGATGCCGGAGGCGCCGCCGGTGACGACCGCATGGCGGCCGTTGAGATCGAGTTGGTTCATATCGCCCCCCTTCTGCGCGGAACAAACCGGCATTCCTGTTCCTTATTCTCATTGTAAGCAAGAAATTCGCGACGCGCACAACACGGAATGCCGCCATGGCGCCCAGAAAATCCGCCCGACAATCGTCCGCTCGCAAATCACCTGCTCGAAAATCGTCTGCGCCCAGGTCGCGCGCGCGCAAGGCCGGACGCCGCTGGTCGGGCCGGGTGACGCGCACGAGCGACGCACTCACGCTGGACCGCGGCGTGTTCACTTGGAAGGATCCGCGGCGCATCGCCGGCTCGCTCAAGCGCTCGGCTACACGCAGCCGGCGCCGCAAGGCCGATCCCTATCGCTCGGCGCTCTCCATGCTGACCTTTTATCTCAACCGCGCCGGCAAGAACCTGCCGGCCGAACGGCGCCGGACCTTGCAACGCGCCAAGACCGAGTTGCGCAAAGCTTTCGGCCGCGCGCCAGGGGACGGTGCGTCATGACGAGAGACGACCATGGTGCGTGAAGGACCTGCCCAACCGCCGCCCTATCCGGCCGAGAAAGCCCGCGGCGGCGAAATCATCCTGCGCACGCGGCTGCGCCGCGCCATTTTCATCGGCGGATTGATCGCCGTCGTGGTCATCGCCGTGTTCCTCGTCTTCTGGCGCTGAGCCCTGCCCCACCGCAGGTTGAGTCGCCCCCGCGCAAGACCAGCAGCCTCAGCCAAAACATGGAGTTGGGTCTCGCCGACGCTCGACCCAACCTACGAAGCTGTGGCACTAATGCTTCATGATTACCTCGCAGCAAGTCCCGATCTTCGATGGCCACAACGACGCGCTGTTGCGCCTTTGCCGGCGCGACGGCACGGGCGCACCCAAAGCCTTCCTTGACGGAGAAGGCAAGGGCCAGCTCGATCTGCCGATGGCACGGCAGGGCGGGTTCGCCGGCGGCCTGTTCGCAATGTTTGTGCCCTCGCCCTCGCCCCCTCCCCCCCCCGCCGAAGCATCAGCACGGCCGGCCGACGGCGAGGTCCGCATGCCGCTCTCCGTCGAGCTTGTGCCGGCGCAGCGCGCGGTCTTCACCATGCTGTCGATTCTGTTGCGCATCGAGCGCGAGTCGCAGGGCCGTGTTCGCATCTGCCGCAGCGTCGACGATATCGAGCAATCGCTGAAGGACGGCGCACTCGCGCCCGTCATGCACATCGAGGGCGCGGAAGCGATCGATGCGGACTTCGAGCTCCTGGACGTCCTCCACGCCGCCGGGCTGCGCTCGCTCGGCCCCGTCTGGAGCCGCTCGAACGCGTTCGGACACGGCGTGCCGTTCCTGTTTCCCAACTCGCCCGACACCGGGCCGGGCCTCACCGACCTCGGCAAGGAGCTCACGCGCGCCTGCAACCAGCGGCACATTCTGATCGACCTCTCGCACCTCAACGAACGCGGCTTCTGGGACGTCGCGGCACTCAGCGACGCACCGCTCGTCGCCACCCATTCCAATGCACATGCTCTTTGCCCGCACGCACGTAACCTCACCGACAAGCAACTGGCCGCGATCCGCGAGACCGGCGGCATGGTGGGCGTGAATTTCGCCGTCAGCTTCCTGCGCCAGGACGGACGGCATGACGCCAACACGCCGGTCGATCTCGTGGTCGACCATCTCGCACACCTCATCGCCCATGTCGGCGAGGACGGCGTCGGCATCGGATCCGATTTCGACGGCGCAAAAATGCCTACGCAATTGGCAACCGCAGCGGCGTTACCCAATCTTGTCGGCGCGATGCGCGAACGCCAATTCGGCGAAGCTTTGATCGAGAAGGTGTGCTTCAGGAATTGGCTGCGCGTCCTGAGAAGGACGTGGGGCGCGTAACGACCAAGGACGTCACGCCCGGCCTCGTGCCGCGAGATCGTGCGCCGTGGCGTAGCTGAACGATTCCAGCTCCTCATTCTTCAAGCTGGAGCTCTTCCGCGAACGCGGCCCGCGTGTCGGCCGCCTTGAGCGCGGTACGCGCGTTGCTGGTCTCGTACTCCGCCCGCAGAAGCGCTCGCGCACCGTGGGGTGTTCGTCCTCGAACTGCTTGCGGCGGATTTGCGCAAGCCATCTCCATTCTTTCACGCCGCACAATCAGGATGGCCGCGTGAGGTTGTGCCGATCGGCGTTTTCCGCAGCGGCGCCCCTCGGAACGAAACCGGCGCGAGCCCGTTGTCGTGCCGATCTTCCATCGTGAAACGAGAGGGCACCATGAACATGAAAACCCTTCTGTTCGTCGTTACCGCCGGCGCGCTCGCGCTGGCGGCGCAGTCCGGCGTCGCATCGGCCAAGGGCTGCATCAAAGGCGCGCTCGTGGGCGGCGTGGCCGGCCACTACGCGGGCCACCATGGCCTCGTCGGCGCAGCGGCTGGCTGTGCCATCGGCCGCCACGAGGCAAACAAGAAGGCGCGCGAGCAGCGCGAGCGCGAGCGGACCAACGGCACCGCGACCGCCCCGAGATAAGCTTGGGAGTCGACGTGGTGACGTCGGCGTGGGCTCTTATTTCTGACGCACGCGCACGGGCTCCATAGCGGGAGGCGCGCGGCGGCCCGATCGCACCGCCGTGACGCTCGCGAGCAGCACGAGGGCCGCGTTGCGCACCTCGTCCTGAATCGCCCGATCCGCGTCGAGCTCCTCGTGGTTCATCGCGTACGGCTTCCAGTAACCGATGTAGCGGTCGAGATGGGCGCCCTGGTCGGCCGCGACGAGGCCGAGTGTCGACAGCCAGTCGGCGATCTCGCGCCGCACGTTTTCGGCGCCTTCGGCATCGCCGTGCACGATCACCGAGAACACGCGCCCCGCGAGATGCTTCGGATAGTCCCACCCGGTGAGCTCGATCGCCTTGGCGCGCCGGGCATCCTTGCCGTGGGTGCGGGTGGGGTCGGGATTGCCGCCGTCGGCACACACCATGCGATCGATCATCAGCTTGAGCGGCGAGGACGGCTGATACCAGTTGACAGGCGTGACGATCATGATCGCGTGGGCCTCGACCCACATCGGGTAGATCTCGTTCATCCAGTCCTGCGTCTGCCCGAGCGAATAGTTCGGATAGCAGGAGCACGGCCAATGGCAGAGCGCCGCGGCCGTCGAGAAGCACGCCTTGCACGGATGAATGTGCCGCCCGTATTCCGACGTAACGCGCGAGAGATCGAGGCACGCGATACTCGCGCCTTGCGCCTCGAGGGCGTGACGCGCGATCTCGACGAGCCGGAAGCTTTTCGACATCTCCCCGGGACAAGTGTGCTCCGAGCGCGACGACGCGTTGACCAGCAGGATGCGCGGCGCACCGGGCTGCTCGTGCCGGCGCGCAGCCTCGATGATCGCAGCGCGCGCCGCGATCCAGTCGGCAGAAAGATCATAGTCGGGGTCGGCGAATTCGCGCCCCGCCTTGCGGGTGCGCGGGCTTTTCCGCGAATGGGCGTAGGCGTCCCAGGCGGCTTCCGTCAGCAGGACCAACTCCGGTTCGAGCTCGTCGAAAGCACGGTCCTGGAATTGCGCGCGGAAGCGGCGCTTGAATTCCGCTTCGTCGAGGCGCGGGCTCGGCATGCCGTGTCGGGGCTCGGGCACCTCGCTCATCGCAAGCGTCCGCGAGGGCAACCGGCCAGCGGTGAATTTAAGGAGGGTCGCCGATATGCCTCGACGACGAGACGCTGAGCAGGCATGAAAAGCACGGAATTTGCGGGCCCGATGAATTCAACTGCCCGTCGGATCCTTCGTTCCCTCCGCACGGACGCCGGACCGGCTCAGCGCGCGCGCTCGCTCGCGCGAGGCGTCGCGCGCGGAGGTGCGATCGGGCTGGGGCGAAACTCGCAAATCCGGGCGGCAATTTCCGTCGGCGTGCGGGCGAGCGACGCGGCCAGATCCGCGAGACTCTCGCCGCGCTTGAGACCGCTTCGCAGGCGGCCGACGTCCTCGTCTGACCAGTCTCCGGCCGCACGGCGGCCGGGACTGTCAGCACGGTCTAACCGCTTCCGAAGGTGGATGGCCAAGATCGTATCCTCCGGCCTGCGGACTAGGCCGCCTTGCGATTCACGTAATTCTCGGCGAGGCCGTTGAGCTTCTGATCGGCGGCCTTCTCCTCGTCGAGATTCTGTTGAAGAAGGCTCGCGCAATCGCTGCGGCCGAGCTCCTTGGCCCACGCGACCAGCGTGCCGTAGCGGGCCATCTCGTAATGCTCGACCGCCTGCGCCGCCGCGATCAAGGCCGCGTCCAGCACGTGCTTGTCTTCGACCTCGCCGGCGACGTCTTCCGCCTCTTCGATGATCCCGTCGATCGCCGGGCAGTCGATGCCCTTGGCCTCGACGCCGTGCAGCTTGAACACCTGCTCGACGCGCTTGACGTGGTTGCTGGTCTCGCCCAGATGCGCCTTGAAGGCCTGCTTGAGCGCCGGCTCGTTCGCCTTCTCGATCATTTCAGGCAGCGCCTTCTCGATCTGCTTCTCGGCATAATAGATGTCGCGCAGCGTGTGGACGAACAGGTCGCTCATCGACTTGATGTCCTTGGTGAAGAAACCCATGAGTTCGTCTCCTGCTGAGCGCGGGTGAATCCGCACCTCTCCGCACGTCAATCTTTCCGCATGCCTTTCGTTCCTGACCTTTCGATCCGCGTGCCAGGAGACCTTGCGTGCCGGGTTCTGCGCTCGCCGCGCCGGCGGCGTGGGTCAGGGTGCGGCGCCTTTGCCCGGTGTGCGTCTCGTTGCGGGTTGCAGGGCGGCGGCCACAATCCGGTCGTGTTTCGAATTCTCGGCGACCTTGGCGTGTGACGCGACGAAACGGGTCAGAACAGGGGTCGGAACTCGCGTCTCCCCGTCACGTTAGGACGTCATGATGAAGCGCCAACGACGATCCATGAAGGCGACCCAGGGGCGGCGCTGGCGATCCCGTCGCCGCGAGGATGACGAGGATACCGGCGACGAGATCGACGAGGAGATGCTGGCATGCATCGGCGACGATCAAAAACCGTCGGCGCCGGCCGTCGGCGCCGATTCCTGAAGGCACAGCCGACGACCGACGCAGATCGCAAGCTGACGGCGCCTTCAGGGCGAGATCGGGACGAAAGTCGAGGGGCACCCCGGGAGAAAAAGGGCGGGGCGCAATGCCGCGTCGGCTGAGGAGTGAGATATGGCGAAGAAGGCGAGGAAGAAGCGCAAATATTCACGCAGCTCCGGCAAGGACGTCGGTAGCGAGATGCGGCGCTACAAGCGCGGCACCGCGCGGAGCGGACGCGGCGGTAAAGCCGGCAAGGTGAAGTCGCGCAAGCAGGCGATTGCGATCGGCCTCTCAAAGGCCCGCAAGAAAGGCAAGAAGGTACCGAAGAAGAAGTCGCGATCCTGATCGCGGTCGGTTGAACCGACAGGTCGACGCGAGAGAGATGTCGGTCAGCCCTGATCCCGAGCGATCTGCACGAACGTGCATTGCCGCGGCGCTTTGTCGGGCCGCCAGCGCAGTAGTTTGGTGCCGTGCCGAAAGCGCCGTCCGGTTACGTGATCAAAACGCACTTCGACCACGAGCTTCGGCCGCAGCGGCTCCCATGCGGTGCTGCGCGCCGTGCTCCAGCGGCTCGGAGATCCCGGGGCATTGCCGGTAAATCCGGGAGGATGGCGCAGCGCCTCGAGCCGGTCGGTCAGCGCCCGGCGTTCCTTGTCGGCAATCGTCGATGTGAATCCGACATGATCGAGCTTGCCCTCATCATCATAGAGACCCAGCAGCAGCGATCCGACCTGCCGGCGCGCGCCTTGGTAGCGAAATCCGCCCACCACGCAGTCGGCCGTCCGCAGCTTCTTCACTTTGATCATGGCGCGCTCGCCGGATTCGTAAGCGCCGTCGGCGCGCTTGGCGATGACGCCGTCGAGCCACCCTTCACCCGATTGCCGTAGCCATCGCTTCGCCTCGTCATGGCCGTCGGTGACAGGCGAGAGGGTAATCAGCCGCGAGGTACCGACGCGCCGCAAGAACGTTTCAAGCGCCTGGCGCCGTCGACGCAGCGGATGGCTCGTCAGCGACTTCCCGTCGGGCGTCGCGAGCATATCGAACAAGACGAGACGCGCCGGCGTCTCGGTCGACAACCGCAGGATCCGGCTTGCGGCCGGATGAAGCCGCAACTGCAACGCATCGAACGAGAGGCGTCCCTCGATCTCGATCACCAGTTCACCGTCGACCACGAAACGCTTGACTGGAACGTCGCGCAGCGCCGCAACGATCTCCGGGAAGAAGCGTCCGAGCGGCTTGCCTGATCGCGCCCGCAGATCCACCGCTTTGCCTTCCTTGAAGGCGAGACAACGAAAGCCATCCCATTTGGGCTCATACTGCCATTCGCCATCCTGCGCGGGGAGATCGCGCTCGGTCCGCGCCTCCATCGGCTCAAGCGAAAGCGGCAGGGTAAAGCCGTGCGATTTGGGTGCACGCTTTGGGCTCGCCCGACGCTTTTGCTTCGCTCGTTTCATGAACCACTGGGCCGGATAGCTGGTGGCGCAGGGCGACCGCTTCGCCGCCGACGATGCTTCCACAGCGACAAACGCCGGAAACGTACGAAGTTCCAATTGCGGTCCCGCCGAAAGCCCGCCGCGGAACCCGGCCACCCCATGCCCGTTGTCTCTTCGCGCGGGCGCGAGGAACCGTTGGTGCGTATCGACAATCGATCGGAGCGCTAGAGGTGGAAAAGCCCGGCAACGGTAGCGCACACGAGCCGGCGGAGCTCGATCCGGAAGAACCGGGCGAGCGGCGGCTGACGCGGCGCTTCGGACTGCGCCGCATCTCGGTCGCCGCCCTGACGATTCGCCGGGTGCGCTCCGGCCGCGGCTTTGCCTATCAATATGAGGACGGGACCTGCATCCGTGATCGTCGCGTGAGGCGCCGCCTCGCCAAGCTCGCGGTGCCGCCCGCCTATCGCGAGGTCCTGTATGCACGCGATCCGTCGGCGCATCTGCAGGCCGTGGGGCGCGATGACGCCGGCCGCCTGCAATATCGCTACCATCCGGCTTGGGAAAAAATCCGCGAGCGCCGCAAGGCGCAGCGCCTGCTGCGGCTGGTCGACACCTTGCCGCGCATTCGTCGCGCCGTAAGCCGGCATCTCGCCTGCGGCGAACCGTGCCGCGAATACGCACTCGCGGCAGCGGTCGAGCTGGTTGGCGCCAGCGCCATTCGGGCGGGCGGCGAAACCTATGCGCGCGAGCGCGGCACGCGCGGGGCCGCGACGTTGCTCAAGTCGAATGTCACGGTGACGGGCGACATGGTCGTGCTTTCGTTCCGCGGTAAAGGCGGAAAACGGGTCGACAAGGAGCTGCGCGCGCCGCGGCTTGCCGCCGCAATGGCGACGCTTGCCACATTGCCGGGCCGTCGCCTCTTTCAATATCGCGATGCGGAGAGCGGGATTCGTCAGATCCGCGCCCACGACATCAACGTGTTCCTGCGTTCCCTTGCGGGCGCGCGCATCTCGCTCAAGGATTTTCGCACGTTGTGCGGGACCGCGCGCGTGCTCGAGCGGCTCGCCCGTATCACGCCGGCGCAAAGCGAGCGCCGGCGCAAACGGCAGGTGCTCGACGCGATCCGCGAGGCGGCAGACGACCTCGTCAACACGCCGGCAGTCTGCCGCAAGAGCTATGTCCACGAAACCGTATTGGACGCGTTCGAGACCGGCGCGCTGGAGAAATATGCCGCCGCCGTCAAATCGGCAGGAAAGGCGTCGCGGCGCGGGCAGCTGATGGCGCGCGTGCTGGCCGCGCAATCGTAAGGCAAGTAGCCGCATCATTGATGCGGCATCAAACCGTCGCTGCTGATCCCGACGCTTGTAGCGCACATGTCGTCGGCCGCTCCATTTCATTGTCGATCTCGGCGCCCAGCAGGACGATGATCATGGAAATCCAGATCCAGATCATGAAGCCGATCACGGCCCCGAGCGAGCCATAGGTCTTGTCGTAGCTTCCGAAGTTCGCCGCGTACCAGGTGAACAGCGCGGACACGGTGAGGCAGAGGACAGCCGCAACGGCGCTGCCCCACGTGACCCAGCGCCAGATCGCACGCGTCCGGTTCGCCCCGAAGCGATAAAGGACCGCGAGCCAGAGCATGAGGGCGACGAGCAGCCCCGGCCACCGCAGCCATCGGAACGTCGTCTCGGCGGCCGTGGTGATGCCGATATGGTCGAATGCGATCGGCACGACGACCATGGCCGCCAGCGCGAGCAGGACGAAACCGATCGTCGCTCCCGTGAACGCCAATGATATCGCGTTGAGCCTGATGAAGCTTCGCTTCTCGGGGACCTCGTAAACGAGATTGAGCGCATCGAAGAGTCCCTTCATGCCGGCGTTGGCGCTCCACAGTGCGGTGACGAGCCCGGCCGCAAAGGTGATGCCGAGCGTGCCGCGGGGCTGAGCGGTCAGGCGCTTGAGCTCGTCCCCGACGATCTCGATGCCGCCGCCCGGCAGCACACCCGACAACGTGTCGAGGTGGCTTCCGATAGCGGCCGGATCGGCGAACAGTCCGTACACTGCCACCAGTGCCGCCATGGCCGGAAAAAGCGCGAGAATGGAATAGAACGTGACGGCGGCCGCCATCGAAAAAATGTGGTTCTTGTCGAGGTCTGCATAGACGCGGACGAGAATATCCTTCCAGCTGCTGCTCGCGCCAAGATTTGCGTCTCGCGCGGGCGCGCCCGCAACCTTGCCGCCGGCAAGCGCGTGATGCTCGCTCGGATCGAGCGCGCCGCAGTCTACGCGTCCGCCCACGCAAGGTTGGAGTCCCGCATGCAGACCAAGTCTGAACCCGATCGCAATGAGCGCCGCACCCACGACGGCCGCCCACAGGCTCCGCCCATGCTCAGGTGGACGAAGACTTGGCGTCGCGTCGGGCGGCATCAGTTGCCATTTCGTCCTGGTTGGCCTCATCTGACGGAACGAGCGTCGCCCCGTCATCAGGCTTGTGTTGCGCGCGTCCTTCGCCGCCGGAGCTCGAATACGGCGCGCCATGGCGCAGCTGCTGCTCAATCTCAGGCTTGGCACCATTCATAGCCTGCTCGGCCACGGCCTTGCCCTTGTCGACCTGCTCCTCGGCAAATGCCTTGGCGTCCTGCTTGGTCGCGTCGCTTACATCTCCCATCAGGTTGTCTTCCATCTCCGTGGACGGCAGCGACGTGCCGAGCATCGCCCCGACGGCAAGGCCGATGCCGGCAAGCACCAGCGGCTGCTCCTGCAGATATTCCATTACGTTTCGGCTGCTGGCGGCGGCACTCTCGCGCATCGACCTCGCGCCGCGGGAAACCGCGTCCGCACCTTGACGCGAACGCTCGGCCGCCGCGTCGTAGGCGTTGGACGCGGCGCCGTAGGCATCAGATGCCGCGTCGCGCATCGCCGCGCCGGCGGCGTTCGCGCTTTCCTGCAGACTGGCGCCGCTTTCGCCGAGTTGTTGGTTGAGCCGTTCGGCTCTCGCGCGCGCACCATCCGCCCAGTCGCGCGCTTGGCGCCTGGCACCATCCGTCAGGTCGGAGGCCGTCGCGGACGCCGAATTCCGTGTCGCCTGCGCCAAATCGCCCAGACTTTCCACTCCGGCGCTGGCGCGCTCGCCGGCCATCGCGCCGGCTCGACTGAGGTCCTGCCCGCTCCCGAAGCCGCGGCGATCGCCACCGGCTGCGTCAGAGGCCGATCGACGGCCCGCCATCATCAGCCACGCGAGCCCCGCGCCCATGAGCGTGACGGGGAGCGGATTGTCGACCACCTGCTGGCCCAGATTGCGGACGAAATCGCCGCCGCCGCTGTCGCGCGCGTAACTGACGAGCTGATCGACCACCTGCCCCGGGGTCAGGCGGCTGCGCAACTCGTCGAGCGTCGCCGCGATCTGTGCACGGGTCGCTTCGGCTTCGCGTTCAAGCTGCTCGCTCGTAGCCATGGTCGGGCCTCACCTGTTGCTTCGCGACCGAAGCGTCTTCCTGGAGCTGGTTCATCGTCTTGCGCGGCATCAGGTTGCCCGCCTTTAGCCGGCTCACGCCGATCATGAGCAGGATGAGCCCGATGATCAGGACCGCGCCGCCCACGATCAACGCTGAATATGGCGGCCCGATCCCTGCCTGCTCGATCGCCGCGACGGCGGCGCCCAGAAGGACGACGAGGGCCGGGATCAGCAGCACCGCCCCGACCACGACGAGCACGAGTCCGACCGCGACCTGGCCGACCTTCTCCGACATCTCCGTACGCGCGAGCTCGCCCTCCTTGCGCACCAGCATGCTGAATTGAGCGAGCAGGGTCGATAGGAGTTCGGGTATGGTGCGAGACGACGTCGATACCGACATGGCCGAATGCTCCTAGCGCTCTTGCCGCGGGTTCGAGCTCTTCAGGAAACGCGCCAACGCGAATCCCGCCAGCACCGATCCCGCGAAAGCAGCGGCCGGCTGACGCCGCGCGAAATCGCGGAAACGTCCGACCACGTCCTCGATGCTGCGCTCGCGCAAGGTCGACGAGGCGCCCTGCAGCGTCTCGGCGGCCGAATGTATGAAGCCTGCCGCCTGCGGCAGCTCTTTGGCGAGTTGGTCAGCGGCGCCGTGAACAGCGCGCCCGAGCCGTGAGACATTGTCGGCGCCGGCAGCCTTCTGCTCCTCGACGAACTCGCGCGTCTCTTCCGCCAAATGTCCGGCCGCCTCCCGCGCCGTCGACCTCACCTCCTCGGCAGCGGAAGCCAACCCCTGCGCGCCCTCGCGGGCCGTTCCGGAATTGCGCTCGTGATCTTGCGTCGTCTCCATGACATTCCTCGCCCGCGAAGTTAGGGTCTCGCGTCCATCAAATCCAAGAACGTGGCATGACGCACACGCATAAACCTAACCGCGCGTCGTCATTTGCGTTCCGCGACCGGTGACCGTGCGTTCGACAGGTGCTGACACGTTGGCGAAGCCATTCACGCTGGGGGCATGTCCGTCAGATCTGAGTTTCGCCGAAGCCGGCAGAGACTGCGAGCGCACGACCCTTCCTTTATGCCGATGGGCATTCGCTCCGCTGCCTTGTGCAGCCGCGGCCGTGGGCAAAGCCAACGCAAGCGAAAGGATTGGGACCGCCCATTTTGCCGGCTTTATCGGCAGATTCCGGGTCGAGCTCCGGTACCAACGGGAGAGCGCATCGAGCGTTCCTGCCCGAGAACAAAACGCGGGCAAATTCGTGTGACATTACGAAAGGACGAAAGCCGATCGACCTAGAGATAATTCTGGGTCGCGCACGTGGGACCATCTACCTCGTCAAATTATGTTCGAATAACGGACCCGCGCGGACGATGCGGCGGCCGGGTGGCAGCTTTCCGCGCCGATGCAGCGCTCAAAAATGCATGTCGGTTGTCGCGTGTACTATCGCAGCGCTCGCGTGGGTACATGCAACGGCGCGTTTTCGGTTCCAACCGCCCATTGAGGACGTGGGCAATTCTCATGGCAGGCGCTCGACGGCAACTGCGATAGGTTTAGGTGCAAGCTTTCTCTTGCGAGACGATGCGCCGCGAATGTCCAGTTGCCGCTGCCTGTCGTCCCCAGGCGCCTTTGCGTACTTTGCGCGAACCGCTTTTGAGTCGATCAGCGACGTCCCGCACGAAAGCGCCACGAGTGACGAAGCTGTTGCGGGTTCCTGTGTGCGGGAGCGATCACAACCTTGGAACTGCAGCGCGCACAAACAGCGAGCGCACGAAGCGGCAAGCGCCGCCGCTTCGCCGGTAGATCATAGGGGCGTGTGATTTCAACGTAAATTTCACGTCAATGCGGAACTATCCTGACGCATCGCGCGTCAGAATACAGGACGGATTTCAAAAGTCGCCTGATCGATCACGCTCAAACTCGTTGCGACAAGCAAGGCCGTTCCAGCCACGAGCTACAGGATTTCGATGTCTCACCCCCTGCTGACAAAGCTGAGGCAGACCGTACGCCTCTCGTCGGACGAGGAGGCCGCGGTCCGGCTGGCTCTCGGCCACTGGAAAGTCATTCCCACCCGTCAGGATATCGCCCGCGAAGGTGATCGGCCTAGGAATGCGACCGTCCTGCTGGACGGACTGATGTGCCGGTATGTCGTCATGGCCGACGGGCGGCGGCAGATCCTGTCCTTCATCGTGCCCGGAGACTTCTGCGACCTGTCTGCGGTCGTGGAAGGCTGGATGGACCACGCCATCAGCACCCTGGGCGCGTGCACAGTCGCGATCATCGAGCACGAGGGCCTCGACCGCCTTATCCATTCGTCGCCATCCATTCGCGAGGCGCTCTGGCGCGACACGCTGCGGGAAGCCGCGATCCACCGCGCCTGGGTTTCGAACCTCGGCCGACGGTCGGCTTACGAGCGGCTCGCCTATCTTTTCTGCGAGATCGCCGTCCGTCTGGAATCCGTGGGAATGAAAAGAACGTCCGGATACGATTTTACAGCGACGCAGACCGATATCGGAGACGCGCTCGGCCTTTCGGCCGTCCACGTCAATCGAATGTTGCAACAACTGCGTTATAGGAAGCTCATCACCTATGGTGGGAACACCTTTGCAATCCACGACTGGGAGCGCCTCGCCGAGACCGCCGGCTTCAGCGCCGCATATCTGCGCACAGAACCGTGTGAGGATCTGCAGCTCTCCATTGTCCCCGCCGACGCAGGTCATATGAGTTGCGGTGGAGGCCACGGCGATGCGAGGAAAGATAATCCGCCGATCCAACGAGAACGCGCGCCGATGCCACCTCGCACCTAGGGGTTCTTTTTCTGGTAGGCGCGCACATAATCGACCTGCAAGACAGAAGGATTGGGAGTCTTGTCGATCGGCCAACCGCCTCCCATCGCCAAGTCCAGCAGAATGAACAAGGCGCGATGGAATTCCGGCGGCGTGGGTGCGCGGCCTACCTCATGTCTATCGAGATAGAACACGATCGCGTCGGAATCGATCAGCGCACCATACGTATGGAAGTCCTGCCAGAGTGAGTCGGCGGGAACAGGGTGCTGCATGACGGAATGATAGTCGCGGCCGCGGGCCGACTTCTTCCACAGGTGCACGACGGACTGGTATGTGTCGGGAAAACGACCGTAGTACTCCAGGATATCGAGTTCGACCGACGTATCCGGATCGGCGTTCCCGACGAGCCAGAACGCAGGCCACAGCCCCGGTCCTTTCGGCAGCTTCGCCCGCATCTCGAAATAACCGTACTCCTGCGAAAAGCCGTGGCCGTAGTGATCCGTCGACGCAAGAAGGCCGCTTCGCCATATCCCATCATCTCCGCGCTTCGCTTCGATCCTGAGAATTCCATTCTCGACGGAAAACGGAAATCCCTGGGTCGGATTGATGAACCGCGCATCGCCGAAGTCGCCGTTCCAAGGCGTATGGGCGATCCAACGCGTCCCCGGTCCCCAGGCCGACACATCCAGCTTGTCGAACGGCTCGTCGAAAGTCAGTCGAAACTGGGAAAGATCGAGGTCCTTTGGAGGCGGTGCTGACCAGGCGCGGGCCGACCACATGACGAAAACGGCGGCGCCGACCGCGGCAAGAAAGACCGCGACAGCCACTATTGGGTACGCAAAATGACTTTTGCCGACGGCGAAACGATCCCGATCAAAACTCATGCGTTCTACCTCCAGCCGTTTATCCGCCTTTCCATGGACATCGAGGATAAGTAGGCATGTCCACGGCGCCGCCGATCACATATCTCATCCTCGCGCACGAGGACCCTTTTCACCTCAGCGCATTGACCAATCGCCTTGATGCGCCTGGTGTCCGGTTCCACGTGCACGTCGATGCAAAGGCGGACATCATGCCGTTTCGGCGCCTGGTCGCCGCCTTGCCAAATGTTCGCTTCTGCGAGCCGCGGGTCGCGGTGACCTGGGCGGCGTTCTCCGTCGTCGAGGCTACATTGCGCCTCGTCGAAGCCGCCTTGGACGACGAGGGTCGATGCGGACGTCTTGTCCTCCTCTCCGGCGCCGATTATCCTCTGGCCACCAACGCCGAGATCAGGCGGTTCTTCGAGCAGCACCCGCGGCGCCAATTCATTCGTCGATTTCCAATTCTCGAAGGCGACCCCGTTCAAGCCTGGAAGGTGCGCGGCCGGCATTTCCGTGGGCTGGCCCCGCGCCATTCGCTGTGGCGATTGCCGCTGTTCGGCTTCGAGCGTGCGCTGCGCGTCGTCCCGCGGCGCATGCCGCGGGATTGGCCCCTGATGTGTGGCTCGCAATGGTGGGCGCTCACGGCCGATTGCGCCCGCTACTGTCTCGAATTTCCTCTCGAGCGACCCGACATCCTGCGATTCTTCCGTAACGTGTTCGCGCCCGACGAAACATTCTTCCATAGCGTCGTGCATAATTCGATCTTCGCGGGCAATGCAGAACCGGTCGAAGCCTTCAGCCACGACGTCACCACGTCCGGGTCGCTTGCCTGCTACGCGAATCTTCACCATTTGCCCGGCACGACTATTTCCACGTCAGAACATGCCGCCGTCGCCCTTCGTTCCGGCAAACTGTTCGCTCGCAAATTCTCGAGCCGATCCTCAATCCAAGCCGTCCGGGCGATCGATCGGCACCTGGGGAGCGGCGCGGCTGGGGCGATTGAGCCCTCGCGACCGATCTACGCGCGAGAACAATAACTCCGCTCGCCTGCTCGGTCCGATCCACCCCACTGCGATGCAGATATCTTCGCAGGTCCATCCGGTCGGATACGGCAGCAGAGCCACTGTTGAATGCCGGCTCGCCGTTCATTCATGAGCTCGACCGTCATTTTTGGAAACAGCTTGCGGAACAGGGGAAGGGAACGCGCCGGGAGATCGTCCAACTCGCGTGGCTGGCCGACGAACCGTTCCACCGCGTGGGTGGCGCGGAATCGGTCCGTCATGATCTCCGTGCATCCGCGAACGGACGCGTCGTGGGTCTCGATCAGGAGGTCGGCCCCTTTGAGCTCGGGGATCGCGGCCGGATCGAGCAGCTCCGTCTCGTAACCTTCCACATCGGAGACAACGAGTATCGGCAACTCGGCGCCGGCGAGCGCGGCGCGCAATGCGCCGCGATCGCAGTGCCCTTTGATCTCGATGCGATGAGCAACGCCGTTGGCTGCCGCTGTGCGTTCGAGAACTGGCCGAAACGCATCTACAGCTTCGAACGCAATGACGCGCGCTTTCGGCAGGCGCCGCGCCAGCCCGACTGCGTAATAACCATCGGCCGCTCCGATGTTCAGGACGGTGGCATAGCGCCGGGCGATGAGACTTTCGACCGCATCTTGAATCTCGAGTTCCGCCGTGCCGAGATAATAGCAGGGCAGCAGCCGCCCCGTCTGCTCCGAGACGAAAAGCCTGGTTCCGGCGAATGGGCCAGCCAGCACCCGCTGTCGCGCCGATGTGCGAACGACCGCCGTCATCAGTGACCAATGCGGAAGCAAAGCCCACCGGACCGGCACGCGCCAGCGCGGCGGCACTTTTCGATAAAATTCGTAGAGCGGATACAGGACCGCGCTCGATTCAACTTTGAGCCAACTCGAGTGACGCATCAGACGGCCTGATTGATGAAGACTACCCACGATAACACCCGCCAAACGGTCAAAAACAGGTCGCGCAAAGCCGACGATGCTTGAATTTGGCGTACCCAGTCTCCGAACGGCTGCATTCATGCATAGAATCTTCATGCTACGTGCGCGATCGCGCACACGATGACGGATTCTGGAACTACGGGCAGGCGCGATGCTCAACACAGGCGTGGCAGGATCAATCCGCGAGAGCTGCGCGCTCGCATTCTGGTCGGCCAAACAGATCCGCAGACCTGCGGCCTATCGCCTTTGGTACGTCAAACATGTCTTGCGCGGCGAGCCGGAGCTCAGAATGGTTCCGGCACTATGCGATCGCGAGCGCATGATGCTCGATGTCGGCGCCAATCGCGGAATGTACGCAGCGGCTGCATTGAGATTTTCAAAAGGTGTCGTCGCGTTCGAGCCTCAGCCCCATCTGGCGGCGATCATGCGAAAATGTCTTCCGCGCACGGTGGAGATCGTCGAGTGTGCAGTGTCGGACACGACCGGCGTCGCGACGCTTTTTGTACCATTGGATCCCAGGGGTCACGCGGAAGCCAGAATCATCGGTCCAAGCGAAGAGGGTGGGCGAAACGAGCACCCAGGCGTCCCACGGCGCGTCCCGACCATCGTTCTCGATCAAGCGGTCGATCGCCCTGTGGGATTGATCAAGATCGACGTCGAAGGACACGAGATCGCGGTCCTACGGGGTGCAACCGGCATTATCGACAGATTTCGGCCGAACATCATCATCGAACTCGAGGATCGCCATCGAGCCGGAACCGTCGGCTGGGTATGGAATTGGTTCGCGGCGAAGGGATACGAGGGCTTTCGCGTAAAGGCGGGCAGGCTGGTCCGCGTCGTGCCGCAGAGCGTGCCGCGCTCCGCGGCGGACGACGAGTATATCTATAACTTCATCTTCCTGCCGCGCGAGCGAAAGCGCCCGGTCCGTGCGGCACTCTATTCGGCTCTGACCGCCGTGATGGCGCTGTAAGGCCTTCCTCTCGCACCACCGCGGAGCCTCCCGTGCGCATTCTTTTCACGTCGAGCATCCCTTACCTGCCGCAAATCTATGGCGGCCTGAACACCAATACCCACGAGTTGTGCGGCGCGCTGATGAAGCGAGGCCATTCCCCCGCCGTCCTGACCCGCCTTTCCTATGCAAACGCATTCGGCGCCCGGCGGCTCCTCACCGAGCGGACGAGAGGCCGCAGGCTTTTTTGCGACACCTCGCTCGGATACCCGGTATTCCGGACTCGCGAGCCGTGGACGATGGTCGCCGAGATTCCGCATCACGACGTGGCGATCATGCTGGATGGCTACGTATCGCAGTTCGCAGCCGGATTTGCGCGGCGCAAAATTCCGGCCATCACCTACTTTCACGGCCTCGACTTCGAGGACTGGACGGTCGAAGGCCGTCCGGCGACGGCCGCCGATCTGCCGCAGACACAATACTTCGCCAACTCGAGGTACACGGCGGCGCGATTCCGGCGACGTTACGGAATGGACGCACGCATCATCCGGCCCGTATTTCACGGCGAGCGATATCGAACGGAGCGTGTGAGCCAGAATGTCGTTTTCATCAATCCGGTGCCCGAGAAAGGCGTCGAGCTCGCGCTCGAGATCGCGGCGCTCTGTCCGGAGATCGGGTTCGTGTTCGTCAAGGGGTGGCCCCTTGCCATCGGCGACCATTGGCGCCTGCACAAGACGCTGCGACGCCTGACGAACGTGCGCCTGATGGAGCGATGCACGGATATGCGCGACGTCTTCCGGCACTGTCATATTCTGCTCGCGCCGAGCCAATGGTTGCGCGAGACATGGGGCCGGGTCGCGTCGGAGGCGCACTTCAGCGGCATCCCTGTAATCGGAAGCGATCTCGGTGGATTGCCGGAGGCGATCGGACCGGGAGGCATCCTGATTGGGGCCGATCAACCCGCAGCCGTATGGGCGACTGCGGTCCGGCGGCTCTGGCATGACGAGGAGCTTTATCTCGCGAAGTCGCGCGCAGCACGCGAGTATGCGGCGCGGGGCGAGCTCGACCTCGGGTCTCAGATCGACCTGCTAATGGCAGGGCTCGAACGCGCAGTCGCGCAGGCGCAGTCGTCGGGCCAGGTCGGCGCCGCCGCATCAGATCACGTCGTACCCATGCCCAAAGGAGCGGCCGCATGATGGACAGTCGACATGAGTGCGTGGCCGACGACAGGCCGCAACTTTCGGCGGCCGGCGTCGCGGACAGGGCGCCTCCGTCGCGCCCAGCAAAAGAGCCGGGGCAAACGCCCTACTCGGCGGGCTTCTTCGCCGTCCAGCAGGCGGGGTCGGTCGATTCCGCCGAGGTCATCATTCCGCTCGTGCTTTCGCTATTCACGGTCAGGTCCGTTGTCGATGTCGGATGCGGCGTCGGCGGATGGCTGCGCGCATTCGAGCGGAATGGGATCAGCGACTATCTCGGCATCGACGGCGATTACGTACCGACCAACATGCTGAAGATCCCGACAGGAAAATTCAGCGCCCGGGATCTGACCCGGTTGGTCGACATCGGCCGACCGTTCGACCTCGCTTGCTCGCTGGAGGTCGCCGAGCATCTGCCGCCGAGTTGCGCCGACTCGTTCGTCACAGCGCTGACCGAATCCGCGCCGGTGGTCCTTTTTTCGGCGGCGATTCCGCGACAAGGAGGCACCGCGCACGTCAACGAACAATGGGCGAGCTATTGGGCCGCGAAGTTCGAACGGCGGGGTTACGTCGCGGTCGACTGCATCCGCCCGCGTATCTATGGCAACCGGCAGGTCGACTGGTGGTATCGACAAAACGCCATCGTATTTTGCCGGCCCGAACGTTGTCCGGCGGCGCACGAGCAAGTTCGCTCGCTCTACGACCTCGATCGTATCGACCCCTCGATGATCGAGCACCTGTTCGTACCCGAGTCGGGTACGGAGGCGCTTCGGACGATTGGGCGCGCGTTGCCTGTCCTCGGCACCGCTATTCTCCGCAGGCTCAACTTGCGATGATTTGGCGGCGTCGCGGATGGCGGCAATCGTGAAAAATGAAATGGATGGTCTAATCGCCGATTGAGGAAGCGCGTTCCGGGAGACGCAGCACGCGCGTGGGGGCCAACCGGTTGGTCAGCAGATCCGCCGCCCCCAGCACGTTGCCCCACAATCGGCCGCGTCGATCAATGTAGGATTCGGGCCGCACGGAGCGCGCCACGTTCATGGCCACATTTCGAAGGATCTGGCGCACGGCCCTGTGCGTCGCCATGGTTCCCTTGCGCGCGAGGTACAGCGGGTTGGCGACCTGCGAATAGCCAAGCCGCACGCCTGATAGCCGTGCGGACTTCGTCCCCAGGTGCACGCCGAGCGCAAGCGGACACATGGCGATACGTCCACGTCGCGCCAGGCGTCGGCTGAAATCCACATCCTCGAGCCACCCGTAGAGGGGCAGCGACTCGTCGAACCTGAGAGGACCCGCAGCGATGGCGCTCACGCGGACCGCCATGTTGCACCCATACCCGTTGTATACGTCGACGAGCGTGGGGGCAGGTAAAGCGGCCTCGATCGGCGCTGGCGCGATATCCGGCCGATCGAGAATGCGACGCGCGCTTTCGAGCGACAGGCCAGGACCAATGATCCCGTCCGCGACAACGCGCCCCGTGATCATGACGACGTCGGGATGTGCCGCAAAAGCGCGTTCGATCGCCGCGAGGTAGCCGGCATGCGGGAGGAAGTCATCATCGAAAAAGGCGATGACATCGACGTCTTCGCAGTGATCGAGGATCACGTTGCGCTGAGGCGTAAGGCCGCGGGATGGCGCCGAGATGATCGACCCGGCCGTCGGCAGAGTGAGACCCGCGAGATCGGACGGACGGGCCGCGCACACCACGACCCGATCAGGCGCCCTCGTCTGCCCGCCGATGCAATCGATCGCGCATGAAAGAATCTCCGGGCGCCCGCTTGTCGGAATCCCGACCGCGATGCGCATCCGGCTCTGAACCTGTGTCGGCCACATGAGCGCGCATCCTTGGATCAAAACCCGGCGAAGACACCGAGCGTCGGCCGTCCTTCGGGACGCGCCTGCGGTCATACGAAAGCCAACAGCAAGTCAGCCGGGAAAACATCGGGATCGCAAGGATTAAAATTTGCCGTACCCAAGGAACGTCGCGCCTCGCAAAGCATAAGAATACGCCGTGTTTTGCAATCATTTACCGTCGATGGGTGCGCCCGTGATTATCGATTCATGCGATATCCAACGGGATTGTTTGGTCGCTGACGTGTGCATCATAGGGGCTGGTGCCGCCGGAATCGCAATTGCGCTGCAACTTGCGAAGACCCGACATGACGTTCTGTTGCTGGAAGGTGGAGGCCTCACCCGAGAGAAAGAGACGCAGATGCTTTATGCGGGCGAGAGCGTTGGCATTGCGTACGCGCCGCTGGATCAATGCAGGAGTCGGTTCCTTGGAGGAAGCACGAACTGCTGGCTCGGATGGTGCCGTCCACTGGATCCGATCGACTTCGAACCGAGGCCGTGGATGTCGGCCGAGGGTTGGCCGATCGGGCGAGAGGAGTTGCTCGACGCCTACCGCACGGCCCATGAGCTGCTGATGCTGGGTCCATTCGACTACGATCGCCGCAGTTGGGCGAAGCGGCTCGGTCGCGAGGCAAGCTTCCTCCAATACGACCGGACGCTCGTCGAGGACGGAGTGATACAGATCGGTCCGCCCGCACGATTTGGGCGCCTCTTTCGGGGAGCGCTTGCGGCGGCAAAAAATATTCGCGTGCTGCTGCATTCAAACGTGTCCGAGCTGATCGTCGATCCCCACGGCAGGACGATCGACCGTATCAACGTGTTGCGTCCCAATGGCACTGCGATGACCGTGCTTCCGAAAATAGCGGTGCTCGCGACGGGCGGAATCGAGAACGCCCGTCTGCTGCTCGCGTCGGATCGAGTGCATGCTCAAGGGCTCGCAAACGCGCACGGCTTGGTCGGCCGCTACTTCATGGATCACCCACGCGTCCGCTCGGTCAAGGTGCAAATTTCCGCGAAAGGCGTCAGGCGTCTCTACGACCACTCGTACGCGTTGGTGCGGCAGCGCTTACGTATAAGCCGGCCCCCAATGACGATGCATTTCGCGCCGGCGCAACGGCAGCAGCGTGAGCTGCAGCTGCCCAATTCGCGAACATATCTCGTCGCGAAATCCTTCGCGGCGATCTCGGCGCTGCACGCGAGACTGCGCTTGCTCCGGCACAGAGATGGCCAGCCGCGCGGCGTTCGCGCGTGGCGCAACGATTTGCAGCATGCGCTACAATGCCTTCCTCCCGCATTGGCGGCCGCCGGCGATTATCTGTTGCCGGATCGCCGCCAACACAACGAATTCTGTCTCGAGACCGTGTTCGAGCCGGTCGCCAATCACGCAAGCCGCGTCATCCTAATTCCCGCGCAGAACCGGCTCGGAATGAGGAAGGTTCGCCTCGACTGGCGCCTGAGCGACGCCGATCACGGCAACTACCTGCGCTCGATCAACCTCGTCATCGCAGAATTGGCCGCGCACGGGATCATCGCGCCGATCGATACGGGGGGGAACGTGGAGCATCAATGGCCGAGCGGCGTCCAATGGTGCTGGCATCATATCGGGACGACGAGAATGCACCGCGATCCGACAAAAGGCGTGGTCGACGTGAACTGCCGTGTTCACGGGCTCGACAATCTATTTATCGCCGGAAGCTCGGTGTTTCCCACGGCCGGGAGCGATACTCCGACACTCACCATCGTGGCGCTGGCGGTCCGGCTTGCCGGACACCTTCGTGATCTCCTTGCGGCCAGCAAGGTGGTCATCCTCACCGGCGCCGCCCTCGGGAAGCCCGTAAAGACAGGACTGAGCACATGAGGATCTTGCACCTTTCGCCTCACTGCGACGAGGTCGGAAATGGCGTGGTCAACGTCGCCGTCGATCTCGCGATCAAGCAGCGGGAGGCCGGACACGCGGTCGGCTTTGTCAGCAACGGCGGATCGATGGAGGCGATGCTGCAGACGCACGACGTCCGGCATTTCCGCGCATCGATGGGATTGCGTCGACCCTGGGAGATCCCCGATGCGATCCACGCCCTTTCATCCGCCACGAGATCGTTTGCGCCCACGATCGTGCACGCGCATATGGTGCCGGGCGCCGTCTTCGCGCGGGCCCTGCAGCGCAACCACGCATTTCGCCTGATTTCGACGGTGCACAACGCGCCTCGTCCGCAGGCGACGCTGATGGGGTTGGCCAATCGCGTCATCGTCGTGAGCAAGGCTAACTGGCGATCGATGGCGCGCCGCGGCATACCCGAGCGCAAGTTGCGGATCGTCAAGAACGGCCCACTCGGTTCGCCGCGCCGTGCGCCCGCAGCTCCGCTGCATGATGCGCCAGCGATCCGACGGCCCGCGATCGTCACGGTCGCGCGGCTGTTCGCGCAGAAAGGCATCGGTGATCTCATCGCGGCCTTTGCGCTGATCGCCCCGGCTTATCCGGACTGGTCGCTTTATCTGGTCGGCGCCGGCCCTGAGCAGGAACGATTCCGCAATCAGGCGGCGCGCACGGGCCTTTCCGAACGCATCCACTTCGAGGGCTTCGTCAGGGATCCGCGCCCCTACCTCGCCCAGGCCGACGTGTTCGTGCTGGCCTCCCGCAGCGATCCATTTCCGCTCGTGATCCCGGAAGCCCGCGAGGCCGGCTGTGCGATCATCGGAACCGCCGTCGACGGCATCTGCGAGGGCCTGGAAGACGGACGCGCCGGATTGCTGGTGCCGCCGGCGAGCCCGGCGGCACTCGCAAAGGAGCTCGGACGGCTGTTGAGGGACCGCAATGAGCTTGCGGCTTGGCGCGAACGGGCGCGGTCCAATCTCGGGTGGTTGAGCCTCGAGCGTGTCGTCAAGGAGACGATCTCGATCTACGAGGAGGCGCTGAGCGATAGGTGATGGTCGCCAACAATGCACATAGAACCGATCGGTATCGCAACACTTGTGGCGGGTTTGCTGTGCCTTGCATTGGGCCTGCGCTTCGCGACGTCTGCGTTCGCGATCGCGACCCTTTTGGGCGACTCGGCGGCCTTGACTCTCCCTGCGCTCGGCAATGCCAACATCCAGCCAGCGCACCTGTTGTTGGCGTTTTTTGTCACGGCGGTCTCGATCAGAAAGACCTTGTTTCGCAGAATGTTGGACGGCACACGGTTCCCGCAGCCCGGCTTCTGGCTTGTTATGACGGTTCTTTTTGCGATCGTCTCGGCTTACTACTTTCCACGGGTCTTTTCCGGCGTCACGGAAGTGTTCGGGCTGCGCACCGACAACGGCGGGCATGTCGTGCTGACGGCTCTCGCCCCGAGCTCCGGCAACCTGACGCAATCGATTTATCTCATCGGCGATCTGATCTGCTTTCTTGCAATGTCCGCTTATGCGCGCAGCGCGAATGGAACACGGACGATCGTTCAAGCCATCCTGATCTGCGCGGTCGCGAACCTCGCGTTTGCCGCATTGGATCTGGCGACTTCGGCAACGAATACGTCCGTGTGGCTTTCTTTCATCAGGAACGCCACGTATCGGCAGCTCGGCGACGTCGACGCGCTTGGAACCAAGCGGATCGTCGGCTCCTTTTCGGAAGCGTCCGCGTTCGGATTCGCGACGCTCGGCTTCTTCGCCTTCGCGATGCAGCTGTGGCTCGAGGGGGTCTACCGCCGAATCGCCCTCGCAATAGCGATGCTGTCGCTCGTTGCGCTGATCTTCTCGACGTCCACCACGGCCTATGTCGGCATGTCGATGTTTCTCGCCCTGGCACTCATCCGATGCCTCACGCGGATGACAGCCGCGCGGGCCACGCCCCAGGTGATCGCTTTCACTCTGATCGTGCCGCTGATCATCGTTGGGATCACGGCCCTCATTCTCATCAATGACCAGCTCGGCGCCTATGCGCACGAGACGGTGCAAACCGCCTTGTTCGACAAACTGACCTCGACCTCCGGCGTCGAGCGGAGTGCGTGGAACATGCAGGCGCTGGTCAATTTCGCCGACACGTACGGCTTCGGCGCCGGCGTCGGCAGTCTGCGCGCGTCGAGTCTGCCCATTGCTGTTCTCGGCAGCATGGGCGTCGTCGGCGCTTTGCTCTACGGCGTCTTCCTCGGGAGTTTGTTCTGGCGCAACGAAGCGACGCAGCCGCCGCTCGGCCCCGCGGTGCAGAGGGCCGCGCGATCGGCGTGTATTGCGCTGCTCATCGCAGCGGCCTTCACGAGCAGCTTGGTTGATCTCGGCTTGCCGTTCATCATCCTGGCCGCGCTTGCGTCGGCGGAGCCCGACCGGAACAGTCCGCGAGCGGGTCTGCTGGCCCCCCGAAGCGCGTGATGATGGGGATGATGATGCGGGCTTCTTGCTTCAACGCCGGGCAAACGACTCGCGGATCGGCGCGATAGCCACGCATTTGCCCCGCGACGGCACCCCGTCGAGCTGCGCCAGCGCGTCCAGGTAGACGCTTGCGGCTTGCGTCCAGCTGAACTCGGCGGCGCGGGCGCGACCGCGAGCGATCAGGTCCTGGCGGAGCTGCGGATCGGTGCGAAGCGCAACGAAGCAGCTCAGCCAGTCGTCGGGTGCCGTCGGCGAGGCGTAGAGGGCGGCATCTCCGCAGACCTCGGGCAGGCTCGCGCGGTTCGACACCACCACTGGGCATCCGAGCGCCATCGCTTCCAGCGGCGGAAGCCCAAAGCCCTCCATCAGTGACGGAAATGCCAGACAAAGCGCGCTCTGCATGGTGTCGGCCAACTCGTCGTCCGTGAGGCGGCCCAGCCAGCGCACCCCGGCCTGCGTCTCTGATACGGCGCCGGCCTCACTGAACACTCTTCGGTCGCGCGCGCCCACCACGGCGATCTCGATGCCGTGCACGGCAAGCCGCGGCGCGAGATCGAGCACGAGCGAGACATTCTTGTGCCGCGCCAGGCTCCCGAGAACGAGGATCGTATTTGGTATCGTGGTCGATGGATGGGCCTCGTGGGGGTGCCAGCGGTTCACGTGCTCATGCCCGTTGTAGGCGACGATCGGCGCGCATCCGCCGGTCATGCGATGGTCGACCAGAACCTGTGCTGAAAATGCCGACACCGTCGCGACGCGCGCAACCAGTCGCCCCAGGGTCGGCAATAGAAGCGAGTAACCCAGGCGGAACGACCTCGAGTAGCTGGCGGGAAAGAGCAAGGGGTTCAGGTCATGAATGCATACGATCTGCTTCAGCCGGCCAAGCGGACCGGTGTTACACAGGCTCAGCAACCCGCCGCGCGCGTGGGCAGCAAGCTCGACCTGCTCCCACAGATGGCCCTTGAGCCATCCGACTCGATGGATCTGGATGCTTCGGAAGGATGGCAGCTCGCCGCTGTACGAACCTGGAATGAGAAGCCTGACCCGCAGCCCCTCGGTCAGGGGATGATTCTCGGAGATCAGCGCGTCGATCGCCGACACGATTTCGCGCCCATACCGCTGCACGCCGGTCGTGCGCTGTGTGAGAAAGCGACCGTTGATCGTCCAATCTCGCGCCATGGTCTCACGCAAGGACAAAATAACCAGACGGCGGCGGCGCCTCGAAGGCTAGTCGTCACGCCCTGGCGCGCGGGCCGGGCAGCTGCGGGCGAACCAAATCGACCGGCGAGGAAGAAGCCGATGGCCCGCCTTCGGCCATCGGCGAAGGGGGCATGTGCAGCTTCGTCGGCATTGGCATTGGCGGCCCGGATTCGAGTCGGACGATCGCGTTGAAGAGCTTCTGGAAATCTGCTTCGCTCAGTTCGCACTCGAATGTCGTGGCGGCTGTCAGGAATGATCGCATACGCCGCGTTGCTGCCGTCTCTGGTGCAGGGTTTGCGCTAGAAGGTCTTGGCGATTCGCCCCTGTCCATGGCGCGTTCTCCATTTGCTGCGAGGAGGAGCTGCGGAAATGCGGCGGGAGGTCCCGCCGCATCATCGCCCACTGGACGCGCGCGATGATGAACTCCGCGGTCCGAGGGCTGACTTCGAGTGCCTTGACGAGATCCTTCGCGCTGACCGCGCGACGACTGAGGCCGATCAGGAAGATTGCCTTCAGCCAGACGTGCATGAGCACGTGGCTTCCTTCCAGCATCGTGTTGATCTTGACCGTAAACGGCTTGCGGCAGCGATAGCACTTATAGGTGCCGATGCGTGTGCTCATGCCCTTCAGTCGGCCGATGCGATCGCGACGCCCGCAATGCGGGCAAATCGGGCCTTCCGGCCAAATGTGCGACTCGACGTACCGGTAGGCGCCGTCTTCACTTTGAAAGCGCGCGTCGGATAGCAACTGCATGCAAATCCCATTACGCGGACACGATGACTCCCAAACCATTCGGAGCTTGGTATATCGATTTGTGCATCGCACTAAACTAGGTTAAGTATTTTACAACTTGGCGGTTATTTGGCCCGTGGCGCCGCAGACCTGTATCGTTTTGTTGCGTCGCATTTCCGACTCGCATGAGCGAGCAAGGTCGATTGCACTCGCACCGCACGAAAGCTGCCGACATGCACCCACAGCCCGTCGCTGACATCGATCCGTCGTATTAGCTGCGATCATCTCCGGAAGAGTCGCCGACACGCTGGCGCATGCGGCCGAAGAGCGCCCGTCCCAATATTGTCAGCGCGTACCCGCCTTGGATCGCGAGCAACGCGATCACGAGGTCGGTGCCGATCCGCGCCGCGGGCTCGTGACGCAGGACCCAGCCATAGATTGCGAGGACAACGGCATTCAGCGCGATGAAGGCCGGCACGCGCAAGATCGTACCGCACACGGCGCCGAGGACGAGGAGCGAGACCCCGGTCAGCATTCCGACTCCTCGATTCTCCCGGCCGCTGCCGATCGGCCCGCATACTGCCACGAGCGTGAACCGCCATCACCTCCCAAGTTAGGTGACTGTGGTCCCGGCTCGCGCGCGCAGGCCGACCGCCGACGTGAGCTGGGAGGAACTCATCGGAGTGGCAGAACTGCAGGCCGCCAACACCCCAATGGGTACACCAAATACACGTCCGCTCGCGCGAACCCTGTTTCATACCACGCATTGGGCAAGGGGGAGTGGGTGACAGTGGCGGGTTGTAGCGCGTATGTCTTCGCGGTGGCACTCTGGCCAGGACGATTTTGCGGCGGTCGCAGCCCGTGAATCGCATCCCGCGCCCTCGACGCAGAGCGCAGACGTCCCCGTCGGGGGCCTAGCCAAACGCGTCGTCGATATCGCCATCGCTGCCGTAGCATTGCTGCTCTGTGTTCCCCTCTTCGCCTTCGTCGTCGCATTGATCAAGTGCTGGGACCGAGGTCCGGTCTTTTACGTTCACGGCCGCATCGGTTACGGAGGCCGGCCGTTCGGCTGCTTGAAATTTCGCACCATGGTCCCGAATGGCGACGAGGTGCTGCGGTCGCATCTGAAGGCCTCTCCAGCCGCCGCACGCGAATGGGAAGAGACCAGGAAGCTCAAGTCCGACCCGCGCGTAACGGCGCTTGGGATGATCCTGCGCAAATCGAGCCTCGACGAGTTGCCGCAACTCGTCAACGTGCTGCGCGGCGACATGAGCCTCGTCGGGCCCCGCCCGATCGTGCCCGCCGAGGCGGGAATGTACGGACAAGAGATCGGAGCCTACCTCCGCTCGCGTCCAGGTCTGACCGGCGCGTGGCAGGTCAGTGGTCGAAACAACGAGAGCTATGCGCGGCGCGTCGCGATGGATCGCAACTATGTCGAGCATTGGTCGTTGTGGCGCGACATCGTCATCATGGTGAGAACCGTACCGGTGCTGCTGACGACACGGGGAAGTTATTAGATGGTGCGCAGCCCCGTCATGGACCTGCTTCCCGCCGAACGCTGCGCAAATCATGGGCATGGGCGTCGCTGCGTCACGCTTGCAGGAACAGCGGACGGCAGGTCCGTGGGCCCGGAGAGCGCCCGGTGAGGACCGCGATCATCCATTACTGGCTCGTAAGTATGCGCGGCGGCGAGAAGGTGCTGCAGGCACTGTGCGAGCTTTATCCTGACGCGGATATCTTCACGCACGTCGTCATTCCCGACCGCATCGCGTCCTCGATCCGCGAGCATCGCATCCACACGTCCTTCATCGCGCGTCTCCCGCGTGCCGGGAAATGGTACAAGCACTATCTGCCGCTGATGCCAATGGCACTCGAGCAGCTCGACCTCTCCGACTATGACCTCGTCATCAGCAGCGAGTCGGGGCCGGCAAAAGGCGCGATCGCGGCGCCAGGCGCCACGCACGTCTGCTACTGCCACTCGCCGATGCGCTATATCTGGAACATGTATCACGCGTATCGGCGGTCCGCCGGGCGCGGTACGAAGATGCTGATGCCGTATCTGGCGCACTATTTGCGCAACTGGGATCAGATCACTGCGGCGCGCGTCGATTCCTTCGCGGCCAACTCCTACAATGTCGCGGCGCGCATCCAGCGCTATTACGGTCGCTCCGCGACGGTGATCTATCCGCCCGTCGACGTGGACCGGTTCATCCAGGTTTCCCGTGCGAACCTCGGCGATTTCTTTCTCATGGCCGGCGAACTTGTCGCCTACAAGCGGCCCGATCTCGCAATCGATGCGTTCAATCGTCTCGGTCGCAAGCTGGTGGTGATCGGCGGCGGCGAAATGCTCGCGACGCTGCGACGCCGCGCGCGGAGCAACATCACTTTTCTCGGACCCCAGCCCTCAGATGTGCTCGCCGCGCACTATTCCCGGTGCCGCGCCTTGATTTTTCCCGGTGAGGAAGATTTCGGCATCGTCCCGGTCGAGGCGATGGCGAGCGGGCGGCCTGTCGTCGCATTCGGTCGCGGCGGCGCGACCGAGACCGTGATCCACGGCCGCACGGGATATCTGTTCAAGGAGCAGGCCGTGGAAGCGCTCGTGGATGCCATCGAGACTATCGACCGCTTCGACCTGGATCCGACCGAGATCGTCGCCCACGCACGCACGTTCGGCCCCGATCGATTTGCCCGCCGCATGAAATGCTTCGTCGATGATGCGGTTGCGGCGAGCACCATTCGCCGGCCACAACCTACGGCACGCACCACGCCGATGCCGGCCCCTTGGACCGGACGCCCGCTCGCGTCGGGTTCCACCCGATCGGAGCGCGAGCATCCGCAAGCTCTAAGCCAAGAAGTGACCAGCGCCTGACGGGGCAACCTCACGATGCACGAGTTTCACAGAACCACTGTGTTCGAGCCCAGAGGAAGCGGGATCGAGGGAGACGACCGCTACGTCTCTCTTCTCGATGTTTCGCGCTTCGTCCGTCGCTGGCGCCGCACGATTGTCAGGGTCACCCTGATTTTCATCGGCGTCGCCGCCGCCTATGCGTTCCTGACCCAGCCGCTGTTCACGGCCATGGCGCAGGTGATGCTGGAACCGAGCCAGGCACGGGACACGCTCGACGATGCGACCCGCCCGGTGATCGCCGTCGATCAGGCACGGGTCGAGAGTCATATCGAAATCATAAAGTCGGCTCAGCTTGCGCTCAACGTCATCCATAACCTCAAGCTCACCGATTTGCCGGAGTTTCACGCCCCCCGAGGCGAGAAAGACACCGATGGCTATGCGGTCCTGATATTCAGTCAACACCTCACGGTCCGCCGTATCGGCCAATCCTTGGTGATCGAGGTCTCCTTTCGTTTCCGCGACCCCGCCCTGGCGGCCTCCATCACCAACGCACTGGCCGACGCCTACATCGTCCATGAAATGACCGTGAAGTCCGACGCGATCAAGCACGCCGAGAGCTGGCTGTACGACAAACAAGCGTCTTTCGAGGACCAGACCCGCGCAGTAGTGGCCGAGATCAAGAAGTATGACGACCAGCCGGAAGCCACGCCTGGGCGCGCCGGCAAATTGGAGGAGTTGAGGGACCGCGCGCAGATCTATCAACGGATGCACGATGCGTACATCCAGAAATTCAATGAGGCGATTCAGAAGGCGGCTTTTCCGGAGCCCGACGCGCGAATCATTTCATTGGCAACCGTTCCGCTGCGTAAGAGCTATCCAAAACGCACCTTGATCATCGCGCTCGGAGGGCTGCTCGGCCTCGGCCTCGGCGTCATTCTTTCTTTCGCGCGACAAAGCCTGGATCGAACGATCCGACTTCCCTCACAGCTGACCGGGATGGCGGATTGCTTCGGGACGGTCGGGCCGTTTCCGCCGCGGGCCAAGGTCACCCGCGCCAATCCCGTCACTCGGCGCGCGCGTCATCAGGCGGCGGCCCGCGATCCCGTGCTGCATTTCGTGGCCGAAAACCCTGCATCGGCAGTGGCACGCGAATTCCGCAACATCAAAGTCGTCGTGGACTGCGCGATGGACGCGCGGAAGTCTCCGCTGATCGGCATCGTGGCTGCGACCCGGCGTGAGGGTGCCACCACGATCGCGGCCAACCTCGCAACCGTCTACTCGACCTGCGGTCAGCGGACACTGCTCGTGGACCTTTGCGACGAGAATCCAAGGCTGACGCGCGACTTCCCCGGTATTGTTGAAAACCCGAACCCTGCTCGAGGGCTTGTCGACCTCGCGAAGTCGGCCCAATCGGGCGAGCGTCATGGCGCTCGCCCGGGCCCGAACGTGCGTCGCGATGGGCCGACGCTGCGCGTCCAGCACATCGATGGCCGGTCGGACGGCGACGACGGAACGCGCGACTTCGATGCGCTCAGGCAAAGCTACGATGCGATCATCGTTGATCTGCCGGGGCTTGCGCACAGTGCCGATGCCCGCGCGATCGCGCGCTGCCTCGACGCCGTGATCGTGGTCGTGCAGGCCGGATCCACCTCGATCGACGCCGTGCAGTCGGCGGTCGAGGCCCTGCAGATGGCGCGCGCACCCATCATCGGCATCGTCCTCAACAAGGCAACCATGCGATGAGGCACGCGCCGCGGATCGCGTCCGATTGAACTGGGCCGGATGATCGCAATGCGTTTCGCGCGCAATTCGATGTATGGGGCCATTGCCGGCGCATCCGCGGCGGTGGGCAATCTCGCGAGCGCCGTGATCATCGCACGGCTGCTCGGCGCGGACGGTATGGGCGCCGTGTCATACGCGGTCTGGTTAGTTCTCTCGATCACGCCGGTGATCGAGTGCGGGATTCCGGCGGCGGTGAGCCGGTACGTCCCGCAGATGCGCGGCGCGGGAGAAGACCGCGCCGCCGAGGAGCTAGCCGCTCGGCTGATGGCTTCGCTGGCGAGAGCCTCGGTTGTTGCCGCGGTTGCGGCCGTGATTCTGGTCGTCGGCATGCGCTATTGGGGAGGCGCCAGCAGTCACGCCGAACAGGTGTTTCGTGGGCTGTTCGGCTCGATCTTTTACGGGATGCCGATGCTCCTCGCCGCGTACGCGATCGTGCAGAGCATCAGTGCCTTTTCCTATGCGTATCTGCGCGGCAAGCAGCAATTCGATACGGCCGCAAAGCTCGCGGCAATCTCGGTGCTGGTGCAACTGTCCGGCGTTGTGCTCGGCAGCATCTTCTATGGCGCACCCGGCGCGGTCGCCGGATATGCGGCGGGCCAGATCATCCCGGCCCTCGCCTGCGCGGGGCTCCTGTGGAAGTCCACTGGCGTGCGCACCGCGATCGCGCCACGCGTCCGCCGGTACTCCGCTTTCGCCTGGGCTGCGAACATTGCGAACACCTTCGTGTGGGCGCGAATAGAAATGTTCTTTCTTGCCTTTTTCTGGGGCGAGGCATCCGTCGGCCTCCTCGCGGTCGCGCTTGCCTTGGCCAACTTCGCCACCCAGCCCCCGCTGCTCATGACCTCGGGCGTGCTGTCGCTGGTCGCCGAGCAGAACGGCCGCGGCGATCGCGCCGGCATGCAGCTCGCGTATTCGGGCGGAACGACGCTGCTGTGCGCGCTCGTTCTTCCCGCGTCCTTCTGCATGGCGGCCGTCATGCCGGTGCTGCTTCCGCTCGTTTACGGGCAGGCGTTCGCGCCGGCGGTTCCCGCCGCGGCGCTCCTGGTTTGCGTCGCGGGCATCAGTGTCGCGGGCAGCATGGCCACCAATCTCGTTTACGCGGCCGAGCGCAGCGACTTCGTGTTTTATGCCTCCGCCTCGGGCGGCGTTTGCGCGATCGCGGCGGGCTTCGCGCTCGTACCCGAGTGGGGCCTCATGGGCGCGGCGATCGGCAGGGCGCTGGTTCAGCTGAGCCTGGTCGCGGCCGGTACGCTGTTCGTCTGGCGGCGCCTCGGCTTCCATGCATCCATTCGCTCGCTCGCGCGCATCGTGGTCGCCTCGGCGGTTGCAGCGCTGGTCGCGGCGGCGACCGTCCTGCTCGTCGCCGCCCCCCTTTCGCTTGCCGTGGCGCTCGTCCTCGGTTCGGCCACGTATCTGTACCTGCTGATGGCGTTGCGCGCGTTCTCCGCCAGCGAGTTCGAGCTGATGTCGAAGGCTGTCCGCGCGCTGCCCCGGCCGTTCGCTCGCGTCGGTGAGCGCGCCGTGTCTCTGTTCGCGCTCGGGGCTGCCGGCATGCCGTCGATGGGGTGGCTGCGCGGCGAATGAGAATATGTCTGCAGTTTGCAGGAAAGGATGCGGTCATGCGGAACTGGCGAAGCGAATTCTGCCGATGGCGCCGTTCGTTGTCGTACGAGGCGCCGCTGCGCACGTTTGTCTCAGCGTTGCTGATTGGACTGATCGGCTCCCTGCTGTGGACAGGCGATGTGCGGGCGGCAACCTATCGTCTCGGCGTGCAGGACAAGGTCCGGATCAAGGTGATCGACTGGCGCGCTTCCAAGGGAGAGTACAAGGAGCTGGATGCGCTGGAGGACGTTTACACAGTCAATCCTGCCGGAGCCGTGTCGTTGCCGCTGGTCGGCGACATTCCAGCCGAGGGCAAGACCACCGAGGAGCTTTCCCTCGTCATTGCGGACACGATCCAGAAGCGATCCGGCCTCTTGAGCCGGCCCGGCGTTTCTGTCGAGTTGGATAAGTTCCGGCCAATCTATGTCGCCGGCGAGGTGGAGCATCCCGGCGAGTATCAATTCAGGCCCAACCTCACCGTGCTTCAGGCCGTCAGCATCGCGGGGGGCATGCGGCGTGTCACAGAAGCAGGGCTGCTAAGGCTCGAGCGCGATCGCATCGTCGCGACTGGCGACCACAACGTGGCGCGTCTCGAGTTGCGGCGCGCCATTGCACGGCGCGCCCGCTTGCTCGCGGAGCAACAAGGCCTCGACGATATTCCGATGCCGCCAGCCCTGAAGTCCGAGCCGGACGCCGACAAGCTCATTGCCGGCGAGCGCGCCCTGATGCAAGCGAGGGCGGATCTGCTCCGGTCGCAAGTGACCGGGTTGAAAGACGTCAAGGCACTCTACGAACAAGAAGTCCGGTCGCTCGCGGACAAGACGAAATCGCTCGAGCGGGAGATCGCCTTGGTGAAGCGGAACCTCGGAAACGTGTCGTCGCTGGTGCAAAAGGGCCTAGCGGTCACTGGCCGCGAGCTGGCCTTGGAGCAGACCGTGGGAGACTTGGAAGGCCGATTGCTCGACGCCGAGGTGGCATCCGTGCGAGCGCAGGAGGAGGCGCGGAAGGCCGATCGCGACGCCGACGACTTCAAGAGCAAGCGCATGGAATCGGTCAATGACGATCTGCAGAAGACGCGCCATGAAGTCGAAGAGGCGTCCGCAAAGGTTGCCACCGCCAACCAGCTTGTCGACGAAGCGACCGTCGTGGCGCCGCGCCTTGCGCTCGAGCGCGACGACACCAGCCTGCGCAAGCCGGTCTATTCGATCCTAAGAAAGGTCGACGGCAAGAGCATGCAGATCCCGGCCGATCAAAACGCCGATGTCCAGCCCGGCGACGTCGTTCGGGTCGACATCAAGTCGAGCCGCCCCACCAGCGAGATGTCGGATCGTCCGCCCGGCGAAAACCAGCCCCCGGCCAATGATAAGGCTGCGCGGGCCGGCGTCAGCCAGTGAAGACCGCCCTCCTTACCCTGGGTAAGCTCATCTCTCGGGGCGCATCACTTGGGCGCATGACCCATCATCAATGCACCGCGCCGAAACGTCGGCGAGCACCGACGCGGTGTCCGTCGGCGAAGAGGCGCGCCAGGTTCCCGGCCAAGCGGAGCGCATATGCAGACCGGTTGACGACCGAACGTGATCGATAAAGGATCGCCACAAGGGCGCGATCGAAATTCCAAGCGACCTGAGAGTCGACCCACGCATGGATCCTGCCGGCAAGACCTTTCTCATTACCGGATCTACCGATGGCGTGGGACGCGTGGTTGCGCGTCGCCTCGGCGCAGCCGGAGCGAATGTACTGGTGCACGGCCGTGATCGCGAACGAGGCGACGTCGTCGTCGAGGAGATCTGCCGAACCGGCGGCACCGCGGCTTTCTATTCGGCTGATCTGTCGTCGTTCAATGGCGTGCGCAGTCTTGCGGATGCCGTGCGCCGCGACCACGGCCGCCTCGACGTCCTCATCAACAACGCCGGGATCGGATCGGCCTCGGAAGGTCGCCAACGCCGCGTCAGCGCCGACGGGCATGAACTGCGCTTTGCCGTCAACTACCTCGCGACTTTTCTCCTCACCCGGCTGCTGCTGCCGCTCATCCGTTCGAGCGCACCGGCGCGCATCGTCAATGTCGCGTCGCTCGGCCAGCATCCGATCGATTTCGACGACGTGATGCTCACCCGAAACTACGACGGCTCACGTGCTTATGCGCAGAGCAAGCTGGCGCAGATCATGTTCACCTTCGATCTCGCGCGCGAGCTCGAGGGCACCGGCGTGACCGTCAACAGCCTGCACCCCGCAACCTACATGGACACGACGATGGTGCGCGCGGGCGGCATCACGCCCACCAGCACCGTCGACGAAGGCGCGGACGCCATTCTCAACCTTGCGGTGTCGGCCGAGCTTGAGGGAAAGAGCGGCCTCTTTTTCGACCGCCGGCGGCCGTCACGCGCCAACGCACAGGCCTACGACGAAGCCGCCCGGAAACGATTGCGCGAGCTCAGCCAGCGTCTGACCGGTTTGACCGCCGCCGCCGCGAAATAATCGGGACGACGTCGCCGACGCATCTTCAGCCTGGCCGCCGCACCAGCCCGAGCTGAAACATCATCTCGAGATCGTCGCGCACCGCCGCATGCTCGGCAATCGCGCCGTCCGCGATTCGGAAGCTGTGAAAGTGCAGCACCTCGACCTGCCGGTCCGTCGGCGCGGCGTCCGCGAGCATGCCGGAGAAGGCGCGGCGCAGGGTCGGCTGACCGCGATGGGTGGCCGTCATGACGACCTTGCACACGACGCGATCGCCCTCGGCCGTGCTCTCGACGATCCGATAGTTCAGGTCGGGGAACGCGGCGAACAACGCAGCGAACACTTTCTGCATGCCCGCACGGCCGACCGTCTGACCGTGGTTCTTCGCATCTTCCGCATAGAACGCGGCTGCGGCCGCCGCATCTTGCCGATTGATGCCGTCGGCGTAGAGGCGCTCGATCAGCCGTTTGTTGTCGTTGAGCGACATCGTGCGTTCAGGTCCCCGCGCAGATCAGAACCGAATGGAGGCGGATAAATGCACGCGAGCGGTGCTTTGCCAAGCACGGAGCCAGCGACTGCAGTCGCAACGCCCAACCCGGCGGCGCCGGCCGCCTGTGCGGTGGATCTGACCGTCATGGAGGCGCGTGAAGCATACCAGCCGGCACTCCGACGCAGGCCCTTGTGGTCCTGCCATGCCTGGCTCGCATGGATGTAAGAGCCCCCAACCTCCCGCCGGCTGATATGAGACGCCAATGGATATCCAGCATGAAGGCGACGCGGCCGCCGGCGTTTCGGGTCCTCGCGGGGAGAGCCGGCCCGTTCGCCTCGGGCTGGTGTTCACAATCGTCGCCCTCGCACTGCTGATGATGTCGATCGATTCGACGATCGTCGCGACGGCGTTGCATGTCTTGCGCGGCGAGTTGCACACGTCGATCGACTGGGCCGGGTGGACCATCACGGCTTACTCGCTCGGATTCGTGGTCATGCTGCCGGTCACCGGGAAGCTCAGCGAGCAGTACGGCTGTCGCAGGGTATTCCTCGCCTCCGTGGCCGCGTTCACGTTCGCGTCGCTGTGCTGCGGACTGGCCGACAACATCTATGTGCTCGTCGCGTTGCGCGCGCTGCAGGCGGCCGGCGGCGCGGGCTTCACACCCTCGGCGACCGAGATCATCGTGGACCACTTCGGCAACGCGCGCGATCGCGCCGTCAGCCTGTTCGGCAGCATCTTCTCCATCGGCACGATGATCGGACCCATCTTCGGCGGATTTTTCGTCTCGTACTGGACGTGGCGGGGCATCTTTTTGGTCAACGTACCGATCGGCATCACGGTTGTCGTGCTGGCATTGCGCTACGTGCCGCGGGATCGCGCCCGCACAGGCGACAACCATCGGAGCATGGACCTCACCGGCATGGCGCTGCTCGGTGGCGGTCTTCTCTCCGGCATGTTTGCCGTCAGTAATCTGCCCGAAATGAATGCACACGCATCGTCGCTTGCCTTCGCGATCCCGTTGGCCATCGCGGTCGTCGCGCTATGGATGTTCTTTCGTCACATCAACCGCTCGGCGCACCCCTTTATCGCTCCGCACCTGATCAGCGGGCCAGGCTTCGGCACGGTCAATCTCATCAACGGCGTCTACGGCGGCGTCACGTCGGGCGTGGTGGCGCTGATCCCGCTGTATGCGAGCAACCGCTACGGCATCGGCGCACTTGGCTCCGGCACGCTGCTCGTCGCCCAAGGCGCTGCGGCAATCATATTCTCGATCGCTGCCGCATTCGCCTTGCGGCACACGGGCTACCGGCGCCCGATGTATGTCGGAGGTGTCGTTATCGCCGTCGGGATGCTGCTGCTGGCCTTCGGTCCGCTGGCCGGCATTCGACCTTACGTGTGGCTCGCCGGCTCCGCCTTCCTGGTCGGGGCTGGCCGCGGGGGCAACAACCCCGCAAGCCGCAACGCCGGACTGCAACTGGCGCCGCAATACTCCTCGACCCTCGCGGCGCTAAGGACCATGAGCATGTCGATCGGGACGATCGTGACGATCTCGATCGACACGGCGATTCTCGCCGGCTCCCATGACCCCGGCGGCGTCCAGGCTTGGCTCTTCGCTGTCGCGGCCGCGCTGCTCGTCGTGGCGCTTCCCTTGATCTCGCGGGTGCCGGAGCACCGCGGCCGGTGGTGATTGCCGTAGCACGCAGACAAGCTCGCTCTCGCTTCGATCACCTGACGAACTTGCGCGGCAGCGTCGCCGACGTCACGGCCGCCATCAGGGTGAAGCCTGCCAGCACCAGCAGGCTCCCGGTGAAGCTGCCGGTGTGCTGGCGCACGACGCCGACCAGGAACGGCCCGAGGAAGCCGCCGAGCGTACCGAAGCTGTTGATCAGCGCGAACCCGCCGGCTGCGGCGGTGCCGCCGAGAAAGTCGGCCGGCACCGCCCAGAACACACCGAACATGCTCCAGATTCCGGCCGCCGCGACGCACAAGGCGACGAAGGACAGCACCGGATGACCCGGCACGGCGCTCACCGCGAGACCGGCCGCGCCGGCCACCGCGGCGATCGCGAGATGCCATTTGCGGTCGCCCGTCCGGTCGGAGTGGCGGCCCCACCACACCATCGCGACCACGGCCGCCGCATAGGGCACCATGGTCAGCAGGCCGACCTGCATGATGGTGAGATCGCCGAGCGCCTTGATGATCTGCGGCATCCAGAACACGACGCCGAAATTACCGGACACCAGGAAGAAGCACAGCAGCGTGATCTGCAGCACGCGCGGATTGGTGAGCCCGAGCCGTAGCGTCATGCGGCCCGACGCCTGTTCCTTCGCGGCGGCCTCGGTGGCGAGCTCGCGATGCAGCCAGGCCTTTTCGTCCTCGGCGAGCCACGTCGCCTGGGCGGGCCGGTCGACCAGGTAGAACAGCGCCACGATGCCGATCAGCACCGACGGGATGCCCTCGAGCACGAACATGAGCTGCCAGCCATGCAGGCCGAATACGCCGTCGATGCCGAGCAGCCAACTCGACACCGGCGCCCCGACGATGTTCGAGATCGCGGTAGCGGTCATGAACAACGCGAGGGCCTTGGCGCGCTCGCGCGCCGGAAACCAGTAGCTGAAGTAGAGCATGATGCCGGGCAGGAGCCCGGCCTCGGCGAAGCCGAGCAGGAAGCGGACGATGTAGAAGCTTTTCACGTCGTAGACGAACGCCATGGCGGCGGAGATCACGCCCCACGTGATCGCGATCCGCGCGAGCCAGACCCGCGCACCGACGCGTTCGAGGATGAGGTTGCTCGGAATCTCGAAGAAGAAATAGCCGAAGAAGAAGATGCCGGCGCCGATGCCGTAGACGGTCGGCCCGAAATTAAGATCGTGGTTCATCCGCAGCGCCGCGAAGCCGACATTGAGTCGGTCGACATAGTTCAGGATGAACAGCAGCATGCAGAAGGAGATCAGCCGGCGCTCGATCTTGCGCAGCGTGCGTCGTTCGATGCCGTCGGTCATGATTTCCCCCTGCCCTTTTTGCTTGTTGTTCGCTTTCGTCATGGCCGGGCATAGACGTTCGAAGAACGGCGTCGCTTCGCTCGCCTATGTCCCGGCCATCCACGTCTTCCTTGCCCCGAAGCAAAGACGTGGATGCCCGGCATTCGCCGGGCATGACGCGGTAACGTCAAATCTCCGACAGCCGCTTCGATAGCTCTCGCATCGTCAACAGCTCGCGTTTCTCCTCGTCGAGGTAGTCGATGCCGATACCGTACTCGGCCCAGCGGCTGCGGATCTTCTCCTCGAGCTCGCTCGGCAACACGTTGATCGGCGGATAACGGCGCCCGCCCCAGGCCGGGTTGGGATCGAATTCCCAGTTGCGGGTCGCGTCGATCAGCACCCGCGTCCAGCGGCCGCTGCCGTATTTCTGCGCGTTCGCCTGGTGGCGCGGCGTCGAAGGATCGAGCACCGAACCGAAGGTCGGGCCGAAGGTGAGGAGCTGGCCCTCGCTCGCATTGACGCGGAACGCAAAAGACCAGTCGAGCGCGACGGGATCGCGGATATCGATGTCTTCCTCGACCACCATCACGTTCTTGAAGAACCACTGGCCGGCTCCGGATCCCCATAACGCGGTCGCGACCTGCGCGGCGTGGCCGCGGTAGCGCTTCTGGATCTGCACCACGATGTTGGTGCCGGTCGACACCGGCGGCATCCACACGTCGGTGACGCCACCGACGCCGACATCCTCCAGCATGTTCCAGGCGATCGCCGACCACGAATAGGCGCACAGCGTCGAGTCCTCGCTCGGAAAACCCGGGCGCGCGCCTTCGAGCGTACCGCGCAGGATCGGATCGTCGCGATGGGTGATGCAGCTCACCTCGAGCACCGGCTTCGGCGACGGCACGCCGCCCGCATAGCCGGGATACTCGGCGAACGGCCCCTCCTCCCGGAACGTCTTCGGATCAGGCGAGATCGTGCCCTCGACCACGAGCTCCGCGCTCGCCGGCACCATGAGGTCGCTGGTCTCGCAGCGCACGAGCTCGACCGGACGCCCCAGGATGGCGCCCATCATGTCGTACTCGTTGACCGCCTTGGGAAATGGACTGCCGGCGCAGAACGGCAGCACGTCGTGCCAGCCATGCACGATCGCGACCGGCATCGGCTTCATCGCGCCGCGATGCTTGGCGAAATGGTTGCCCCAATGCTGCGCGGGGATCAGCAGCTTGCCGATCTGGCGTGCGCCGATCAGCTGGCCGCGATAGAGCCCGATGTTGGTCTGCCCGGTCTCGGGATCCTTGGTGACGACGCCGCAGAACGTGTCGATGAAGCGCCCGCCGTCGAGATGGTGCCACTTCGGCACCGGGAATTCGTACAGGTCGATCGCGTCGCCGCGCAGAACGTTCTGCTTCACCGGGCCGCGCGCCACCGTGACGGGCGGGACGCCGCGGCGATAGACATTCTTGAGATGGCGGACGATGCCGCGATCCGAGGTGTCGGGCGAGATGCCGGCGAGCAGACACACCTGCTGGCGATTGCCGAGCGACGTGGTGAGGAACTTGGTGCAGCGCCCTTCGCGATAGCCCTTGATCGCCTCGAACAGGAGACCGGGGCCGCCGAGCGCCAGATTGATCCGCGCGATTCCGGCGATCTCCTGATCCCAGTCGACCTCGGCCGTGACGCGGCGAAGCTGACCGTGCGCCTCGAGCACGCGAAGCCAGCTGCGCAGGCTCGGCCCCTCGTCGGCCTTGGTGACGGGCCGCGCTTTGCTTTTCGCGCGCCTGCCCTTCGCCGCAGCCCTGGATCTTACGGATCCCTCCATGCTCCACTCCCGACGCCGAACCCCGCCGATAATAGCAATCCGTTTGCCGGAGGATAGGAATTCGTGCATCCAAATCGTCATGGCCGGGCTTGTCCCGGCCATCCACGTCTCTCTTGCCGTGTGGCAAAGACGTCGATGCCCGCATACGCGGGCATGACGGAGTTAGCGGCGCCAAAGGAGAAAAGATGAGCTACCCCGACATGCGCGGTTACCTCATGGCGCTCGAGCGGCACGGGCTTCTTCGCCGCGTTTCCCAGCCTGTCGATCGCGCCCGCGACATCGGCTGCCTGGTGAAGTGGATGTATCAGGCGCTGCGAGACGAGCAGCGGTTCGGGTTGCGGTTCGACCAGGTCGCCGGCGCCACCATGCCGGTCGTGACCTCGGCGCTCGGCGCAAACGCAAGTGCCGTCGCGCTCGCGCTGCAATGCGCGCCGGACGCGATCAACACCACGCTGACCGCGGCGCTGCAGCAGCCGATCAGGCCCAAGGTGGTCGATGTTGCGCCGTGCCAGGCGGTCGCGCTCACCGGCGACGACGCCGATCTCGACCGCCTGCCGATCGTGACCTGGACCCCCGGCAAGGATCGCGCGCCCTATCTCACGACCATCGTGGTGACCCGCGACCACGACACGGGCAAGCAGAACATGGGCGTCTATCGCACCATGGCGCGCGATCGCCGCAGCGTGGTGATCAATCTTGCTCCCGGCCGGCAGGGTTTCCGCAACGTCAAGACCTGGACCGACAAGGGCAAGACGGCGCCGATCGCCTGGGTGATCGGCGCCCCGCCCGCGGTCCATCTCGCGACCGTGCGAACCTGCGCTACGGCGACGACGAGATCGAACTCGCCGGCGCGCTGATGGGCGCGGCCGTCGAGGTCGTGCGCTGCCGCACGCACGACCTCCTGGTGCCGGCGCGATCGGAGATCATCGTCGAGGGCGACATCCGTCCCGGCGAACTCGACGACGAGGGACCGTTCGGCGAGTTCGCCGGCTTCATGGGATTGGTCGAGCGCCGCCCGGTGGCGCGGATCGCCGCGATCACGCACCGCGAGGATCCTGTCTTCTACGGCCTGTCGAGCCAGATGCCGCCGTCCGAGAGCACGACGATCCAGAGCCTGGTCAATGCCGGCGTGCTGCTGCACACGCTACGCGAACGGCTCGTCCATGCGCTTGACGGCCTCGATGGCGATCGGCGCTTTGTTGATGCGCGCGAGGTCGAAGAGCTTGCGCCGCGCATGCGCCCAGCACATCGCCGCGGTGATGGGGCCGGGTTTGCGCGATGCCTCGTAGAGGCGGT
>DASXCK010000081.1:0-27022 GCA_036491235.1 Xanthobacteraceae bacterium
CTTGCCCGCCTCTTGCGCGCGCTGCTGCGCGAGCGTCTCGACCTCGCGCACGTTGAGGCCGCGCTCGACGATCTCGCGCGCCATCGCGTCGGGATCAGGCACGCCGATCAGCGCGCGCGCGTGGCCGGCCGAAAGCTTGCCGGCGTTGATGTAGGTCTTGACGCCTTCGGGCAGCTTCAACAGGCGCAGCGTATTGGCGACGTGGCTGCGGCTCTTGCCGACGACCTTGGCGATTTCTTCCTGGCTGTACGTGTACTGATCGGCGAGCGACTGATAGCCCATCGCCTCTTCGAGCGGATTGAGGTCGGCCCGCTGCACGTTCTCGATGATGGCGAGCTCGAGCGCTTCGGCATCGTTCGCTTCGTGCACGATGATCGGCACATCGTGCAGACCGGCGCGCTGCGCCGCGCGCCAGCGCCGCTCGCCCGCGATGATCTCGAATTGATCGGTGGCGCCGCGCACGGTGCGCACCACGATCGGCTGGATGATGCCGCGCTCGCGGATCGAGTCGGCGAGCTCGGTGATCTCGACGTCGGAAAACACCTTGCGCGGATTGCGCGGATTGGGCCGCAGAAACGCGATCGACACGCGACGATGGCCGCGCCCGCGCTCCGCCGCCACGGGCTCGGCGCCCGCGTCCCCGATCAGGGACGCGAGGCCGCGGCCGAGCCGCGACCGATGGGTTTCTTCCGCCGCCATCGACATATCTCCCGCACCTCGCTCACGCATTCTGCTGCACTTCACGCCTCGTCAAACCTGCTGCATCGCAGCAGACTTATGCCGCGCAAAAACCCCGACCTCGCAGCGGAAAAGTTCAGCTCGCCCGCAGATCCTTGATCTGCTTCTCGCGCTGGATGATCTCGGTTGCGAGCCGCAGATAGGCTTCGCTGCCGACGCATTTGAGATCGTAGACGAGCACCGGCTTGCCGTAGGACGGCGCCTCCGACACGCGAACATTACGCGGGATGATCGTCTCGTAGACTTTGGGCCCCATGAACTCGCGCACGTCGGCGACCACTTGGCCCGAGAGGTTGTTGCGCGCGTCGAACATGGTGAGCACGACGCCATGAATGGTGAGCTCGGGATTGAGTGTCTGCTTCACTTGCTCGACCGTCTTGAGCAGCTGCGTCAATCCTTCGAGCGCGAAGAACTCGCATTGCAGCGGCACCAGGATCGCGTTCGCGGCCGCCATGGCGTTGATGGTCAACAGGTTGAGCGATGGCGGGCAGTCGATCAGCACATAACTGTAGGCGCTTGGCCCCAGTGTCGCGTCGTTGAGTTGGCCCAGCGCATTGCGCAGCCGATATGCGCGGTCGCGCGCCTGGCCGACCTCGAGCTCGAAGCCGGACAGGTCCAAGGTCGAGGGCGCGATGTGCAGATGCGGCACCGCGGTTGCGAGGATCGCCTCGCGCAATGGTGTCTCGCCGATGATCACGTCGTAGGTCGAGATCTGCCGGCTCTTCTGGTCGATGCCGAGGCCGGTCGAGGCGTTGCCCTGCGGATCGAGATCGACGATCAGGACGCGCTCGCCGATTGCCGCGAGCGCGGTGCCGAGATTGATCGCGGTCGTGGTCTTGCCGACGCCACCCTTTTGGTTGGCGATCGCCAGGACGCGCGCCGGCACCGTAGTACTCGGCTGCTCGTCGCTCCGAAACGGTACGACCTCGCCCGTAGTGATCTCCGACATGGTGCCCATCCGTGGCCGGATCCGGCCTATTTTACTTTGTCCCGTGACGGCGCCGCAATGCGCGCACGACCAGAATACGACTCGCCGGATTGGTCCGGCTGGGCGCGAGCTCAGCTTCGATTTTCCAATATTTAGCAGCCTCGGTCAATTCGGCCTCAACATCTTGGCCTTTTGGAAGCAGTGCTTTTGCACCTGATTCTACGAATGGCGCCACATATTCGAGCAGACGGGGCAGCGGCGCGACCGCCCGCGCCGCGACCGCGTCGGGCACAACGTCGAACGCGCCATCCTCGACCCGCCGATGATGCACGGCGGCGGGGAGGGCGAGCGCGTCGACCGTCTGGCGCAGGAACGCGGCTTTCTTGCCCTGGCTCTCGACCAGATGCACGACGGCGCCGGATCGCCCGGCGAGCGCACAGGCGAGCACCAACCCCGGAAAGCCGCCGCCCGATCCGATGTCGAGCCAGGTCTGGGCGGCCGGCACGAGATCAATGAGCTGCAGCGAGTCCGCGATATGGCGGGTCCAGATTGCACCGACGGTGGCGGGGCCGATCAGGTTCGTATGGCTCTGGGTCGCGAATAGCAGCTCGACGAAGCGATCGAGCAGGGCGGCTGTTTCACGTGAAACAGGAGTGAGCGCCAGAGCGCGCGCGCGATCAGCCGCAAGCTCGGAAAGATCGGGCAGGGTACTCACGCGCCACGCACGGGAGGGCGCTGAGTGCGCCGCTGACCGCGCCGGACATGTGCGGCGAGCAGCGTAAGCGCCGCCGGCGTCACGCCATCCAGCCGGCCGGCCTGGCCGACCGTACGCGGCCGGTGGGTAGCGAATTTCTGCTTCATCTCGTTCGACAGACCAGACACCTCGGCGAAATCGAGGTCGTCCGGCAGCAGCAGGCCTTCATCGCGCCGATAGGCGGCAACGTCCTGCGCCTGACGGTCGAGATAGACCGCATATTTTGCATCGATCTCCAGCTGCGCCGCGATCGCGGGGGCGAGGGCACCGAACGCCGGCCAGATGCGGGCCAGGTCGGTGATGCCGAGGTGCGGATAGGCAAGAAGGTCGAATGCGGTCCGCCGCTGGCCATCGCGATTGAGTGAGAGGCCATGCCGCCGCGCCTCGGTCGGTGTCAGCGACAGCGACCGCGCCAGGCCCCGCGCTGTCTCCAGCGCCCCCGTCTTCTCCCGATGCCGGGCTGCGCGCCACGATCCTACACAGCCGATCGAAATCCCCTGCCCGGTCAGACGCTGGTCAGCGTTGTCGGCCCGTAGCGTCAGGCGGTACTCCGCGCGCGACGTGAACATACGATACGGCTCGGTAACGCCGCGCGTCACCAGGTCGTCGATCATCACGCCCAGGTAGGCCTGCGAGCGGTCGAGCACGATGTCGCCCCCGCCCCCTACCCGCGCCGCCGCGTTGAGGCCCGCAACCAGTCCCTGCCCGGCCGCCTCCTCGTAGCCGGTCGTGCCGTTGATCTGGCCCGCCAGGTAGAGCCCGCGCAGGCGCCGGGTCTCCAGTGTCGGCTTGAGCTCGCGCGGATCGATATGGTCGTACTCGATCGCATAGCCCGGCCGGACGACCCGGGCCTTTTCCAGCCCCGGAATGCTTGCCACGACCGCGAGCTGCACGTCCTCGGGCAGCGAGGTCGAGATTCCATTTGGATAGACCGTTGCGTCGTCGAGCCCCTCGGGCTCGAGGAAAATCTGGTGCCCGTCCCGCTCGCCGAAGCGTACGATCTTGTCCTCGATCGATGGGCAGTACCGCGGCCCCCGGCTCTGGATCTGGCCCGAATACATGGGCGAGCGGTGCACGTTCGCCCGGATGATGGCGTGGGTGGCTTCGTTCGTGCGGGTGATGGCGCACTGGATTTGCGGGTTCTCGATGCGCTCGGTGAGCGCCGAGAACGGCTCCGGCGGCTCATCGCCTGGCTGCATCTCGAGGCGGCCCCAGTCGATGGTCGTGCCGTCGAGCCGCGGCGGGGTTCCGGTCTTGAGGCGGCCGAGCTGGAAGCCGAGCCCCTCCAGGGTCGCTGACAACCCGAGGGACGGCGCCTCCCCGACCCGCCCGGCCGGCGTCTGCTGCTCACCGATATGGATGAGCCCGCGCAGGAACGTTCCGGTCGTCAGCACCACGGCGCCCGCCGTCAGAATACGCCCGTCGACCAGCCGGATGCCCGTGACTTGCCCATCGGCGACCGTCACGTCATCCGCTTCGCCTTCGATCACCGTCAGTTTCGGAACTGCCCGGATCGCCCGCTGCATCGCGGCCGCATAGAGCTTGCGGTCGGCCTGCGCCCGCGGGCCGCGTACGGCCGGCCCCTTGCGCCGGTTGAGCACGCGAAACTGGATGCCACCCGCGTCCGCCACGCGGCCCATCAAGCCATCGAGCGCATCGATCTCGCGCACCAGATGCCCCTTGCCGAGGCCGCCGATGGCGGGATTGCACGACATCGCCCCGATGGTCGCAAACCGATGGGTCACCAGCACGGTTCGCGCGCCCATGCGCGCCGCCGCGGCCGCGGCTTCACAGCCGGCATGACCGCCGCCGATTACAATGACGTCGAGGCGCGCGTCCATCGCGAGGGATCCTGAATGGCGGCGTTCTAGCCAAGGAAACCGGCCGGGTCAAAAGCGATGTTTCACGTGAAACAGCGGGCAGGGCGCCTGCCCCGTCCCAAGCGAAGTCCGACCGCCCTGCCCCACCGCACCGGCGCCAGCCCCGCTATCCGCCCACTTACTTGCCGATGCAGAAGTCGCGAAAGATCACGTCGAGAATCTCCTCGACATCGACCCGGCCCGTCAGCCGACCCAGCGCACGTGCCGCCAGCCGCAGCTCCTCGGCCAGCACGTCCTCCCGCGCGGGCACGGGTTCTTGTAGCGCCCGCTCGAGCGCACCGACCGTTTCCTCCAGCGCACGCCGATGCCGCTCGCGCGTGACGAGCGCCGGCTCGGTCGAGCCGAGATAGCGACGGGAGTGTTCTGTCAGCGCCGCAAGGAATTCTATGAATCCCGATCCATCTAATGCCGAAATGAAATATATTGGTAATTCTAGCTTATGGACTAATGACTTTAGTGTTTTGATTCGGAATATCGAAACAAGATCGATCTTGTTCCATACAATCCATTTGGAGGTATTGGGAAATTCCTGCCCGACCGCTTCCACCGAGATTTTGCCGCCCGACGACGCATCCAGTATCCACAGCACGAGGTCCGCGGCAGCGACCCGGTCGCGCGCACGCCGCACGCCCTCCTGCTCCACCGCGTCATTGCTGTCCCGGATGCCCGCCGTGTCGAGTAAGGTTACCGGGAAGCCGTCGAGGTCGAGATGCACCTCGATCACGTCGCGCGTCGTCCCCGCCATCGGCGAGACGATCGCGGCCTCCCGCCGCGCAATCCGGTTGAGCAGGCTCGACTTGCCGGCATTCGGCGGTCCTGCAATCGCAACCACCAGCCCCTCGCGCAGCCGTTCGCCTCGTCGCTGATCAGAAAGCACGTGCGCGATCTCGTCGCGCAACCCCCCTGCCCGCTCAAGCGCCGGCGCGACCAGATCCTCGGGCACGTCGCCCTCATCGGGAAAATCGATCCGCGCCTCCACCAGCGCCAGCGCCTCCGTCAACTGCTTGCGCCAAGCCTCGGCGCGATCGCCCAGCATGCCGCGCATCTGGCGAAACGCCTGCCGCCGCTGCGCCTCGGTGTCGGCGCCGACCAGATCCGCAAGCCCTTCGACACGGGTAAGATCGATGCGTCCGTTCTCGAACGCGCGCCGCGTGAACTCGCCCGCCTCCGCGGGCCTGCATCCTTCGATGCGTCCGAGCGCCGCCAGCACGGCCGCGATCACGGCGCGGCCGCCATGCAGCTGCAGCTCGGCCGTATCCTCGCCGGTCTCGCTGTTCGGTCCCGGAAACCACAGCGCCAGCGCTTCGTCGATCGTCTCGCCGCTCGCCGGCTCGCGCACGCGCGCGAGCGCGGCCTGGCGCGGCGCCGGAATCCTTCCGATCAGCGCCTGCAGCACCTTGCCGGCATGCGGACCGGACACGCGCACCACTGCGATCGCGGCGGGCGGTCGCCCCGACGACAGCGCGAAGATCGTATCGGTCTCTTGCATCGTTCGCTGCACTTGATTGCACTCGCCGTCGAAAGCGCCCACGTTATGCCGATGCGTCAACCGCCGCGCAACGCGGCGGCCCTTCGATTCCGAGGTCAGTTCCTATGTCCGCCGAGACACAATCTCATTCTCCCCATCCGCCGCACGAAAACCGCCTGGCGCACGAGACGAGCCCATATCTGCTGCAGCACAAGCACAACCCGGTCGACTGGTGGCCGTGGGGGCCCGAGGCGCTGGCCGAAGCGCAGCGCACCAATCGGCCGATCCTGCTCTCGGTCGGCTATGCCGCCTGTCACTGGTGCCACGTGATGGCGCACGAAAGCTTCGAGGACGACGCGATCGCGCGCGTGATGAACGAGCTGTTCGTCAACATCAAGGTCGACCGCGAGGAGCGCCCCGATATCGACCACATCTACATGTCCGCGCTGCATCATCTCGGCCAGCAGGGCGGCTGGCCGCTCACCATGTTCCTCACGCCCGCCGGCGAGCCGGTGTGGGGCGGCACGTATTTTCCAAACACCGCGCGCTTCGGCCGGCCGTCCTTTGTCGACGTCATGCGCGAGGTGTCGCGCATTTTTCGCGACGAGCCCGCGAATGTCGATCACAACCGCCGCGCCCTGATGGAGAAGCTCGCCGAGGTGGCGCGGCCCGCCGACAAAGTGACGCTCGGCGCGCGCGAGCTCGACTCGGCGGCCGCGGCCGTCAGCCGCGCGTTTGACCCGGTCAACGGCGGCTTTCGCGGTGCGCCGAAATTTCCACAATGCTCGATGCTCGAGATGTTGTGGCGCGCCTACGCGCGACGCAATGACACGCGTTTCGCCGAAGTCGTCGAGCTCAGTCTGGAGCGCATGTCCGACGGCGGCATCTACGATCACCTCGGCGGCGGCTTCTCGCGCTACTCGGTCGACGACAAGTGGCTCGTGCCGCACTTCGAGAAGATGCTCTACGACAATGCCCAGCTCCTCGAGCTGCTCGCGCTTGCGTCCGTTCGCACCGGCAAGCCGATCTTTGCGACGCGCGCACGCGAGACCGTCGCGTGGCTCGCGCGCGAGATGACGACACAAGAGGGCGCATTCGCGGCGTCGCTCGACGCCGACTCGGAGGGCGAGGAGGGCAAGTTCTATGTCTGGTCGCTCGCCGAGGTGCAGCAGGCCCTCGGCAACGACGCCGCCTTCTTTGCGCAGCACTACGACGTGACCGACGCCGGCAATTTCGAAGGGCACAACATCCTCAACCGGCTGCACCGCGAGCCGACCGACGACGACGCCGAGGCCCGGCTCACCCGCCTGCGTACAAAATTGCTCGCGGCGCGCGACAAGCGCGTGCGTCCCGGCCTCGACGACAAGGTCCTGGCCGATTGGAACGGGTTGATGATCGCGGGACTCGTCAACGCCGGGCTCATGCTCGACGAGCACACATGGCTCAACCGGGCGCGGCACGCTTTCGCGTTCATCGCGGAGACCATGACCCGCGACGATCGCCTCGGCCACTCATGGCGCGACGGCAAGCTCTTGTTTCCCGGGCTCGCATCCGACTTCGCCGCCATGATCCGCGCCGCGCTCGCGTTGCACGAGGCGACAGGCGAGGGGGCCTTTCTCCACTACGCGGTGGCGTGGCAGCGCGCCCTCGACCGCCATTATGCCGACCCGAACGGCGGCTATTTCATCACGGCCGATGACGCCGCCGGCCTGGTTGTGCGCCCGAAATCGACGACCGATGACGCGCTGCCCAACCCGCACGGCCTCACGGCGCAAAACCTCATCCGCCTCGCCGCCTACACGGGCGACGATGCGTGGCGCGCCAAGGCCGACGCGCTGTTCGACGCGCTGCTGCCGGCTGCCGCCGAGAATCTCTACAGCCATTTGTCGCTGCTCAATGCGCTCGACCTGCGTTTGCGCGCCGCCGAACTCGTCGCGATGGGGCAGGGGGTCACGTCCTATGCGACCGCCGCGCTCAAGCTGCCCTTCATCGACCGCATGGTGCTGCGTGCCCAGCACGCCGACGACCTGCCGCCCGCCCATCCGGCGCGCGCCGCCTTTACGTCACTGCCGGCGAGCGCGATGCTGGTCTGCGTCGGCGAGCGCTGTTCGCTGCCGGTGACGGATCCCGGCAAGGTCGCGGAAGCCGTGGCGCGAATGCGCGCGTAGACCAGAATTCGGCGTCATTGTCCGCGGAAGCCGGTAATCGCGTCACCACGAACGACCACGTGGGACGCGCGGTTGCACCTCTTGCCTTCGCTGCGGAGTACTGGATCGCGCGCTTTCGCAGCGATGACGGCAGAGTGAATGCTTGATGCTCTGGCTCACTTCGGCCAGAGCACCCCGCGCCACGCATTCACGAACGCCGCTGCCTCACGCGCCGAGCTCGCACGCTCGCCGGTGGTGAGGCGGAATTTCACGAATTGACCGTTCCAGCTCGTGAGACAGAGGAAGCTGTCCACGTTCCCCATATCCTTGCGCGCGAAGGTGTAATCGGCACAGAGAAACCGCGCTTTCCCGGCCGCGTCGCGCAAGACGTAGGAGCGATTGAACGACACATTCGTGTAGCTGCCGCTGCGCTGCAGCGCGACGATATCGCCTCGCGCCTGCTCGAGCTGGCTCTTCACCACGTCCGCATCGAGCTCGCCCGGAATGGGCCCGAGCCTGTCGTCATAGATATAGACGTTGATGATCCAGCCCGGCTTGTCGTAGCGAACGCTGTAGCCGAGCCCGGGATTGGTCTCCTCGAAGTCGGTCACCGGTCCGATGCGCGTGCCGGCGATCGTGTCCGGGAACGTCAGCCCGAAATAATTGACCGCCGCATGGGTCGCGCCGAACGTCAGCGCGACCAGGGTCACCGCGACGATCGACAGGCGCGACGCGTACAGCATCATCCGCCCCCACAGCGGTCGGCCCGCCGGCACGCCCTTGGCGTGCCAGCGGCCGCATTTACGTATTCATCGATTCGAAGAACTCGCCGTTGGTCTTGGTGTTGCGCAGCTTATCGAGCAGGAAGTCGATCGCATCCATGGTGCCCATCGGGTTGAGGATGCGGCGCAGCACGTACATCTTCTTGAGCTGGTCGGGCGGAGTGAGCAGCTCCTCCTTGCGGGTGCCGGAGCGCGTGATGTCCATCGCCGGGAAGGTGCGCTTGTCGGCGACCTTGCGGTCGAGGATGAGCTCGGAGTTGCCGGTGCCCTTGAACTCTTCGAAGATCACCTCGTCCATGCGGCTGCCGGTGTCGATCAGCGCGGTGGCGATGATGGTGAGCGAGCCGCCTTCCTCTATGTTGCGCGCCGCGCCGAAAAACCGCTTCGGCCGCTGCAGCGCATTGGCGTCGACGCCGCCGGTCAGGACCTTGCCGGAGGAGGGGACCACCGTGTTGTAGGCGCGGCCGAGACGGGTGATCGAGTCGAGCAGGATCACGACGTCACGCTGATGCTCGACCAGGCGCTTCGCCTTCTCGATCACCATCTCGGCGACCTGGACGTGGCGCGAGGCCGGCTCGTCGAAGGTCGAGGAGATCACCTCGCCCTTCACGGAGCGCTGCATGTCGGTGACTTCCTCGGGGCGCTCGTCGATCAGGAGCACGATGAGGTATGCCTCGGGGTGGTTGGCGGTGATCGAGTGGGCGATGTTCTGCAGCAGCACGGTCTTGCCTGTGCGCGGCGGCGACACGATCAGGGCGCGCTGGCCCTTGCCGATCGGCGCCACGATGTCGATCACGCGTGGCGAGAGGTCCTTGCGCGTCGGATCTTCGATTTCCATCTTGAGCCGCTGCTCGGGATAGAGCGGCGTCAGGTTGTCGAAGTTGATCTTGTGGCGCGCCTTCTCGGGGTCTTCGAAATTGATCGTATTGACCTTGAGCAGCGCGAAGTAGCGCTCGCCTTCCTTGGGGCTACGGATCTGCCCCTCGAGGGTGTCGCCGGTGCGCAGGCCGAAGCGGCGTATCTGCGAGGGCGAGACGTAGATGTCGTCGGGCCCGGGCAGGTAGTTGGCTTCCGGCGAGCGCAGGAAGCCAAAGCCGTCCTGCAGCACCTCGACGACGCCTTCGCCGATGATCTCGATCTCTTTCGAGGCGAGCTGCTTGAGGATCGCAAACATCAATTCTTGCTTGCGCATGGTCGAGGCGTTCTCGACCTCGTGTTCCTCCGCGAAGGCAAGCAATTCGGTCGGGGATTTGGACTTGAGGTCCTGGAGTTTCATTTCCCGCATGCGGGTGGTCCTGTTGAGAGTCGACTGGCGGGGGAATCGGGGCCGGTCGATGAAGTCGAAGGGAAGGGAATCGCAGGTCTTTGAGGGAGGGACGGGGAATCTAGCCCCTGAACCTGATGTGACCGCCAGTCATCAGACCGGTACGCGTCGCCATCCGCCTGCGTTCGGGGAGATCAACCTAAAAATATGAAATATCTCGTGAAAGCGCAAGAGGCGCGGCTTCCCGATGTGGATGGCGGGCCGCGATTTCTCGAAAAAGGTTACCGAATTTCAGAAAAGAGCATGTCCGAACAAGTAGCTAGCGCGGGTCCGGCTCAGAACGGCTTGAGCACCACCAGCAGCACGATGCCGATCAGCAACAAGGTCGGCACCTCGTTGATAATACGATAGAATTTCTGAGAATGCCGATTCCGGTCGGCCGCGAAGTCGCGCACGTAGCGCGCCAGCATTCCGTGCAGGCCTGACATCACGATGACGAGAGCAAGCTTGATGTGGAGCCAGATTGCCCACATCCACCCCCCCATCCAGATCAGCGACAGGCCGAACACCCAGGTCGCGATCATCGCCGGGTTGATGATTCCCTTGAGCAGCCGGCGCTCCATCACCTTGAAGGTCTCGGACTGGACCGAGCCGGCCTCCGCGCCGCAGTGATAGACGAATAGTCGCGGCAGATAGAGCATGCCGGCCATCCAAGCCACCATCGAGATGATGTGGAACGCCTTGATCCATTCGTAGAGGTGCACGCCATACTCCTGCACTCATCGCCGCACGCGCGCGAGCATCTGCTCCACATGTGCGATCGGCGTCTCCGGCAAGATGCCGTGGCCGAGGTTGAAAATGAAGGGGCCGTCCGCAAACGCCTCGAGCACCGTATCGATCGCCCGGTCGAGCGCGCTGCCGCCCGCAAGCAGCACCAGCGGATCGAGGTTGCCTTGCACCGGACGCCTGCGCTGGATCTCGTCGCGCGCGAACGCGCGGTCGATCATCCAATCCAGCCCGACCGCGTCGACCGGCACTTGCTCCACATAGCGCCGCAGCGACGTACCGGCCCCGCGCGGAAAGCCGATGATTTTTGCGTCCGGCACCTCGCGGCGCACGTTGGCAACGATGCGCCGCGCCGGATCGATGCACCAGCGATCGAAATCCTCGCCCGCCAGCACGCCCGCCCAGGTATCGAAGATCTGCACTGCATCGACGCCGGCCGCGAACTGCCCGATCAGATACTCGCTCGATGCCTCGACCAGGATATCGACCAGCGTCGCAAAAGTTTCCTTCTCCCGATAGGCCAACAGACGCGCCGGCGCCTGATCGGGCGTTCCGCGTCCTGCTACCATGTACGTCGCGACCGTCCATGGCGCACCGCAGAATCCCAGCAAGGCTACCTGCGGCGCAAGCGATCCACGTACGCGCTTGATCGTCTCGAATACCGGATTGAACGCCGCGCTATCGACTTTCGTGCGCAGCCGCGCGATCTCGCTCGCGTTCATGGTCGGTGTGAGCACCGGACCTTCGCCGGCGCTGAACGTCACATGTTGGCCCAGCCCATGCGGAACGACGAGGATATCGGAGAACAGGATCGCCGCATCGAGGCCGAACCGCCGGATCGGCTGCAACGTAACTTCAGCGGCCAGCTCCGGCGTGAAACAGAGGTCGAGAAAGTTCGGTACCTTGGTCCGCACCGCACGATATTCCGGCAGATAGCGGCCGGCCTGGCGCATCATCCAGATCGGAGGAACCGGTTGCCGCTCGCCTGCCAGAACGGCGACCAGTGGCGATTCGGATACGACGGACATCGATCACACGCTTCCTTAAAAATCTAATCTAGATTCTATTTGTTGTAGTTACTGGACGCTGGATAAGACTCATGAATCGTTGTCCACGGGATCAGCATCCGGTTTCCACGGTGTCATCTTTGTGCGTCCCCAGGGGTCGGTTTCGTTCGTCCGGAATCGCATAATTATTTCAATGACATAAAAGACATGTCACAAGGCGATACATGCTGTCCACACTGTTGTCCCAGCCGATCGATTCACCGGTCTGAATGGCCCCCGCTTGTGATTATGTTAGCAGTCGCGACGACCGGATGGCCGCCCGCTTGCGCTCACCCCCGCGGCGTGGCCTTCTCCACACCGGTCCCCAGGTTTTCACAGCCAGGGATTTTCCAAGTCGAGACCAATGCCCGCGAAGACCGCAAGTTTTTTTCACCTGCACCTCGTCTCCGACTCGACCGGCGAGACGCTGATCACGGTCGCACGCGCGGCGGCCGCCCAGTATGCCACGGTTCATCCGGTCGAGCATGTCTATCCGGCGGTGCGTACCAACAAGCAGCTCGATCGCGTGCTGAACGAGATCGAATCGGAACCGGGCGTCGTGCTCTACACCTTGCTCGAGCAGGATCTGATCGCGCGGCTCGAGGAGAAATGCCGCGACCTCGGCCTGCCATGCCTGTCGATCCTCGGTCCGGTGCTGCGGCTCTTCCAGTCCTACCTAGGCGCCGAATCGACGCACCGGGTCGGTGCCCAGCACATGCTCAACGCCGAATACTTCAAGCGCATCGATGCGCTTAACTACACGATGCTGCACGACGACGGTCAGTTGCCCGATGATCTCGACGGCGCCGACGTGGTCCTGGTCGGCGTGTCGCGCACGTCGAAGACGCCGACCTCGATCTATCTTGCCAACCGCGGCGTCAAGACCGCAAACATCCCGGTCGTGCCCGGCATGTCGGTGCCGCCCCAGCTCGAGCAGCTGAAGCAGGCGCTGGTGGTCGGACTTACGGCCAGCCCGGAGCGTATCGTGGCCATCCGCCAAAATCGTCTGCTCGGCCTCAAGGTGCTTCGCGAGGACGATCAGTACATCGATCGCCAGGCGGTGGCCGAGGAAGTCGCCTTCGCGCGCCGCTTGTGCGCCAAGCACAGCTGGCCGATCATCGACGTGACGCGGCGATCCATCGAGGAGACCGCCGCCGCCGTGATTGCCTATCTGGCCGAACGACGCCGGCAGCCGATCGCATGAGCAACTCGCTGTGGCTTGCGGGCGAGCCGCTCGTGCTCGCGTCGAAAAGTGCGGTGCGCCGCGCCATGCTCGAGGCGGCCGGCATTCCGCTGGAGATCGCGCCCGCCGACATCGACGAGCGCGCCGTCGAGGCGCGCATCGGCGCCGGCACGGCCGCCGATGCGGCATCATTGCTCGCACGCGAGAAGGCGCGCGTGGCCGCCGCGCGGATGCGCGGGCGCCTTGTGGTCGGCGCCGATCAGACGCTTGCGCTCGGCCAGACGCGGTTCACCAAGCCGGTCAATCGTGCGACCGCGCGCAAGCAGCTGCGGACCCTGTCGGGGCAGACCCATGAGCTGCACTCGGCGGTGGCGCTTGCGCGCGACGGGCGGGTGATGTTCAGCAAGGTCGAGACCGCGAGGCTCACCATGCGGGAGCTCTCCGAGGCGTTTCTCGACGACTATCTGGAGACGGCCGGGACCGCCGTGACGAGCAGCGTCGGCGGTTATCAGCTCGAGGGGCTGGGCAGTCATTTATTCGAGCGGATCGAAGGCGATTATTTCACTATTCTCGGCCTGCCGCTGTTCGCGCTCCTCGATTTCCTGCGCCGCGACGGCTGCCTTGCGGGCTGAGCATGATCCCGCAAATGCCCGCCCCGGACCTGACCCGGGATGGCCACCGGAAAAGCGCATGCCCGATAAGAGACCTGGATCATGATCGTCCTCGGCCTCACCGGCTCGATCGGCATGGGCAAGTCGACCGCCGCGGGCTTCTTCGCCGAAGACGGCGTGCCGGTGCACGATGCGGATGCGGTGGTGCATCAGCTCTATGTCGGCGACGCCGTGCCCGCCGTCGAGGCGGCGTTTCCGGGCACCACGCGCGATGGCGCGGTCGATCGTACCCGCCTCGGCGAACGGGTGCTGAGCGATCCATTGGCCCTCAAGCGCCTGGAGGCGATCGTCCATCCGCTGGTGCGACGTGACGAGGAGCGGTTTCTCGCCGAAGCCGAAGCCGCCGGCGCCGAGGTTGCGGTGCTCAACATTCCGCTGCTGTTCGAATCGGGCGGCGAGCGCCGCTGCGATGCCGTCGTCGTGGTCTCGGCCCCGGCCGAGGTCCAGCGCGAGCGCGTCATGAGCCGGCCCGGCATGACGGAAGAAAAGTTCACGCGCCTGCTGGCGCAGCAGGTCCCCGACGCGGAGAAGCGCCGGCGCGCCGATTTTGTAGTGGACAGCGCGAAGGATTTCGATTCTACCCTCGCCCAGGTTCGTGCGATTCTGGACGCCGCGAAGCGGCTGCCGCGCCGACGGCCGTAATGTGTTGCCCCCGTCATGGCCGGGCTTGTCCCGGCCATCCACGCCTTTCCGTGTAGCCAGGACGTGGATGCCCGCATTCGCGGCCATGACGAAGGAGGGGGGAGACGAGAACGAAATGCGCGAGATCGTGCTCGATACCGAAACGACCGGCCTCGATCCGCTACGCGGCGATCGGCTGGTGGAGATCGGCTGCATCGAGCTGCTCAACTCGATCCCATCCGGCCAGACTTTTCACCGCTACATCAATCCGCAGCGCGACGTCCCGGACGAAGCCTTCAGGGTGCACGGCCTCTCGGCCGAGTTCCTGTCCGACAAGCCGCTTTTCGCCGATATCGTCGACGACATGCTCGCCTTCATCGGCGATGCGCCGCTGATCATCCACAACGCGAGTTTCGACGTCGGCTTCATCAACGCCGAGCTCGATCGCTGCGGCCGCGCCGCGATCGCGCGCGAGCGGCTGGTCGACACCTTGATGCTGGCGCGCCGCAAATATGTCGGCGTGCGCAACAGCCTCGACGATTTGTGCGCGCGCTTCGGCATCGACACCTCGCGTCGCGTCAAGCACGGTGCGCTGCTCGACGCCGAGCTCCTCGCTGAGGTCTATCTGGAGCTGATCGAGGCGCGCCAGGCGCAGCTCGGTCTCTCGGCCGCCACCGCCGAGCCGGCGCGGGTCGCCGGCGAGATCATCGTGCGCGTGCGGCCGACGCCGCTGCTGCCGCGGATCAGCGACGAGGAGCGCGCGGCCCACCGCGCGTTCGTGGCGACGCTCGGCGAGAAGGCGATCTGGAACCAGTATCTGCCGCCGCCCGAACCAGCGGTCGCGCCGGCACCCGCGGCAAATCAGGCCTGAGCTGGCGGCTGTTGTTGCTGCTGCGCCATGCGCTGCTGGTAGAGCCCGACGAAATCGACCGGATCGAGCAGGAGCGGCGGGAATCCGCCGCTGATCACGGCGGACGCAATGAGCTCGCGCGCGAACGGAAACAGGATGCGCGGGCACTCGATCATCACCAGCGGCCCCATGTTCTCCTGCGGGATGCCCTGCAGATGGAAGAGGCCGGCGTAGTTGAGCTCGAAGGCAAAAAGGGTCGAACCGTTGTGCTCGGCCTTGCCCTCCATCTTGAGCTCGACCTCGAAATCGGTGTTCGACAGCTGCTTGGGATTGACGTTGATCTGAATGTTCAGCGTTGGCTGCTGCGGCTGGCCGGAGATCGAGTTCGGGGCGTTCGGATTCTCGAACGAGAAATCCTTGGTGTACTGCGCCAGCACGCGGAACTGGATCTGCTGATTCGACGCCTGGCTGGGCGGAGCCGCCGGGGGCGTTTGGCCGCCATTGGTCGGGGTCGTCGCCATGGATTTTTGTCTCCGGCCGTAGAAGGGAACGGGATGCTTGATTTGAGGCGGCGTTGCCGCCGACCGGACCGAAGAGGATGCGGCACGTGCCGCCCGCCCCGGACGGGGGTGGCTAACATACGCCCCGGTGCGCCACAAGGATTTGCCGGGTAATCTGGCCGGCGGGGTGGCTGCAGCGGCGCCGTGGCCGTCGCGGCTCGCGGCCGGGCAGCGTTCGCGCTTCATCCGGCGCGAGGTCGATCACGGGCCGCCCGCTTGGCCGTGTCCGGTGCCGCAGTACGCGTGCCATGCCGACGCGGCGGCACGAGCGGCCCGGCACCCGTGAGGTCGATGATAAACCACGGCAGCAGCAGGAGAATTCCGCCCAGCGCGACGAGGGGCCCGCTCCCCGCAGGGCCGTCTCGCTCACCTCGCGGTCGCGCGGCGGAATTGGGCAAATTGTCCGCCGCTGATCCGACGCAGGACCAGGCCGCCGGCAAGCGACGTGCGCAGCACCGACCGATCGCCGGGAAGAATCCGATCGCCACCCGACCAACGGGAGCGCCAAAAGCTCGACCGCCGGCAGCAGCAATAAAAAGATCGCGATCCGCCCCGCCAGTCGCATGGGCTTTCGCCCCCCGGGCGCCCGCGGTTGGCGGCGCACCCGCGATGGTCTAAGGTCCCCGCAACGTTACGGTATCCGCCCGGCGCGGCGAGGTAAGCCCGCTCCAAACGGCTCCAAACGGCCGGTACGATGCGCGAAGGCGGTTCCTGGTATCGCGGGCGCAGCGGCCGCCGATCCGGGGCTAGCCTCTGGATCGACAAAGTTGCGTGACTACATGATCGAGGAAGAACCGGTGCGCCGCCGTTGACCGGCGCGGGTCGCCGAACCCCATTCGCTGCCGAAAGCATGCACGACGTGTTCGACCTTTACACCATCATTTTTCTGGCGCTCGCGGTGTTCATCTTCCTGCGGCTGCGCAGCGTGCTGGGACAGCGGACCGGGCGCGAGCGGCCGCCTTATGACCCCTATTCGGCGCGCGATGCCGTGCGCGGCTCGGCGGGCGACAAGGTCGTGACCCTGCCGCCGCGCGCCATCGAGCAGCAGCCGGCGAAGCCGGCCGAGCCCGCCGAACCGGTCGACCGTTGGAAGGGCATCGCGCCCGCAGGCTCGGCGGTTGCCATCGGCCTCGATGCGATCGTGGCGGCCGACAAGAGTTTTGACCCCCGCCACTTCCTCACCGGAGCGCGCGCCGCCTACGAGATGATCGTGGTGGCCTTCGCGCAAGGCGACCGGCGGACCCTGCGCGAGTGGCTCTCGAAGGACGTCTATGACAGCTTCGATGCCGTCATCCGCGAGCGCGAGGGCCGCGGCGAGACCGCGGAGACGCGGTTCGTGTCGCTGGACACGACCGAGCTTGCCGGCGCCGAACTACGCAGCCGCACCGCGCAGGTCACCGTGCGCTTCGTCTCGCAGCTCATCTCGGTGACGCATGACAAGTCCGGCAACGTGACCGACGGCAACGCCGAGAAGGTCATCGAGGTCACCGACGTGTGGACCTTCGCGCGCGACGTGACCTCGCGTGATCCCAACTGGAAACTCGTGGCGACCGAAGCGGGACATTAATGCGGAAGGGCGGGGGCGGGGACACGCCACTGGGTCTGGTCCTGCGTCCGCTCGCCGCCTCGCTGCTTGCCGCTTACCTCACGCTGTCGCTTGCGTGCGAGCCCGCGCTGGCGGCGCAACATCGGCACACGGTCGTGACGCGGCCTGCCGCCAAACCGCACAAGGCGGAAAAATTCGCGCCGACCGGTCCGGCGGTGCCGGACGTGCCGAAGCCGTTCGGGATTCATGACGCCGGACTTGAGCCGCTCGAGTGGGGTCTTCTCGACGGCTGGGCGGCCGACGATCATGCCGCCGCCTTTGCGACATTCCTCGTCAGCTGCCGGCCGATCGCCGGCACGGCGCATCCGCCGGGCGAGAACCGGCCGATGTATGCGGCGCTACACGCCGTGTGCCGCCGCGCCCTCGTGGCGGGAACGCTCGGCGAGGACGCGGCGCGCAAGTTCTTCGAGGATAATTTCCGTCCCGCGCGCATCGCCAAGCTCGGCGACGCCGCCGGCTTCCTTACCGGCTACTACGAGCCGATCGTCGACGGTTCGCGCTTTCCGACCCCCATCTATCATGTCCCGATCTACCGGCGGCCATCCGACTTGCTGCCGCCCGCCGGGACGCCGAGCGGCACGGGCTTTCCCAATACCGGCCAGTCGCTGCGGCGCGACAGCTCCGGCAAGCTCGTGCCGTATTACGACCGTGCCCAGATCGAGGACGGCGTGCTCGACGGCCGGCATCTCGAGCTGTGCTGGATCAAGGACAAGACCGACGCGCTGTTCATCCAGATCCAGGGCTCGGCGCGCATCCGGCTCGAGGACGGCCTCATCCTGCGCATCAACTACGATAGCCACAACGGATACCCCTACACGCCGATCGGCCGCATCCTGATCGATCGCAAGCTGGTGACGCGCGATGAGATGTCGATGGATCGCATCCGGCAATGGATCCGCGACAATCCGGATGGTGCCGAGGAGCTGCGGCGGCAGAACCGCAACTTCGTCTTCTTCCGCATCGTGGGGCTTGGCGACGACGAGCAGCCGCTCGGTGCGCAGGGCCTGCCGCTCACGCCCGGTCGTTCCATCGCGGTCGACAAGGTCCTGCACGTCTACGGCACGCCGTTCTTCATTCAGGCCGACCTGCCGATCGACTCGGTCACCGTGAAGAATCCCTTTCGCCGCCTGATGATTGCGCAGGACACCGGCTCTGCCATCGTCGGCCCGGCGCGCGCCGACATCTACTGGGGTTCGGGCAAGCAAGCCGGCCTGGTCGCGGGGCGGCTCAAGGATCACGGGCAGTTCACCATGCTGATCCCGCGCGAGATCGATCCGGCCGTGGCGGGCAGCAAGATGCCGCTGCCGTTGCCGCGCCCGGTCGACCTGATCGCACGCCAGGCGCAGCCGAAGCTTGCGCCGCCCGGGCGCACGGCCGAGCGCGGTGTTGCGCCGACGTCGCCGCCGCTGCCGACGCCCGCGCCCAAATCAAAACCCAAGCCGTGAGCCGGCGCGAGCTGAGCGAAGAGGAGCGGGCGCTGTGGCGTGGCGTCGCGCGTTCGGTCAAGCCGCTGCGCAAGCGCGTCGCCCGCCCGTCTGATCACGGCGAGGCCGCCGCCGGTGCGCCCGCGAAAGGGGTCAAATCGGCCAGGCCCGTGAAGGCGCCTGCCAAGCCACCCCCGAAGGCACCGACCAAGGCCGGGAAATTCATCAAGCTGGCACCGCCGTCGTCAAAGCCGTCAGCGGCGCCGGTCCTCCTGCCGTCGCTCGCGCCCACCCTCGCACCCATGGCGCGCCGCGAGAAGCAGCAGCTCGCGCGCGGCCGCACGGCGATCGATGCGCGCATCGACCTGCATGGCATGACCCAGGCGCAGGCGCATGGCGCGCTCGCGCATTTCCTCCGCCGCGCCCAGCATGACGGCGCCAAGTTCGTGCTTGTTGTCACCGGCAAGGGCGCCCGCTCGGCCGATTCGGAGCGCGGCATCCTGCGGCGCCAGGTTCCGCACTGGCTGCGCCTGCCCGATCTGCGCGACGTCGTGCTCGGCTTCGAGGAAGCGCACGTGTCACACGGCGGCGAGGGCGCGTTGTATGTGAGATTGAGGCGACTGCGTTGAAAAGAAATTCGGCGCCATTGCCCGCGAAAGCGGGCAATCCAGTACTCTCCGGCATCAGCGATTGAGCCGAGAGCGCGTCTTCTGGATCTACACCCTGGCGAGCGGCCTCGGCGGGACGCTCTATATCGGCGTCACCAACGGCCTCGTGCGCCGTGTCCACGAGCACCCAACCGATGCCGTGCCTGGCTTCACGAAGAAATACCAGGTTCACCGCCTAATCTATTTCGAACAGTTCTTCGGCATCGAAAACGCGATCAAGCGCGAGAAGCGACTGAAGAAATCGTCGCGCGTGGAAGATTCAGCTGATCGAGCACTCGAATCCCAATTGGGATGATCTCTATCCCTCGATCGCGATCCCAGGAGGTTGCTGGATTGCCCGCTTTCGCGGGCAATGGCGCCGAAATTTTTGGCCTACAAAATAAACCGGCTCAGATCGGCGTTCTTCGCGAGATCCGCGACGCGACTGTTGACGTAGTCGCCATCGACCGTCACGGTTTCGCCCGAGCGGTCGCCGGCCGAGAACGAGATGTCGTCGAGCACGCGCTCCATCACGGTCTGCAGCCGCCGCGCGCCGATGTTCTCGACCGTCGCGTTGACCGACACCGCGACGTCCGCGATGGCGTCGATCGAATCCTCCGTGAACACGAGTGTCACGCCCTCGGTCGCCATCAGCGCGACGTACTGCTTGATCAGCGAACCCTCGGGCTCGGTGAGGATGCGGCGCAGGTCCCCGCGGGTGAGCGCCTTGAGCTCGACCCGGATCGGCAGCCGGCCTTGCAGCTCGGGCAGCAGGTCCGAGGGCTTGGCGAGGTGGAACGCGCCCGAGGCGACGAACAGGATGTGATCGGTCTTGACCGGACCGTGCTTGGTCGAGACCGTGGTGCCTTCGATCAGCGGCAGCAGGTCGCGCTGCACGCCCTCGCGCGACACGTCGGCACCCTGGCGGCCCTCACGGGCCGTGATCTTGTCGATCTCGTCGAGAAAAACGATGCCGTTGTTCTCGGCCGCGTGGATCGCCTCCTGCACCAGCGCGTCCTGGTCGAGCAGCTTGTCGGATTCCTCGTTGATGAGGATTTCGTAGGATTCCTTGACGGTGACGCGCCGCGTCTTGGTGCGGTTGCCGAGCTTGCCGAAGATGTCGCCGATCGAGATCGCGCCCATCTGCGCGCCGGGCATGCCGGGAATCTCGAACATCGGCATGCCGCCGCCGGAGGCCTGCACCTCGATCTCGATTTCCTTGTCGTCCATCTCTCCGGCGCGCAGCTTCTTGCGGAACGTGTCCTTGGTCGACGCGCTCGCGTTCGGCCCGGTGAGTGCGTCGACCACGCGGCTCTCGGCCGCATCGTAGGCGCGCGCCTGCACGTCCTTGCGCTTCTTCTCGCGCGTGAGCGCGATCGCGATCTCGACCAGGTCGCGCACGATCTGCTCGACGTCGCGGCCGACATAGCCCACCTCGGTGAACTTGGTCGCCTCCACCTTGAGGAACGGCGCGCCCGCAAGCCGCGCGAGGCGGCGCGAGATCTCGGTCTTGCCGACGCCGGTCGGGCCGATCATCAGGATGTTCTTCGGCATCACCTCTTCGCGCAGCTTGTCGTCGAGCTGCAGGCGCCGCCAGCGGTTGCGCAGCGCGATCGCGACCGCGCGCTTGGCGTCGCCCTGACCGACGATGAAGCGGTCGAGCTCGGAAACGATTTCGCGCGGCGAGAAGTCGGTCATGCGGTTCTCAGATATCTACGAAACTCACTTGTCATGGCCGGGCTTGTCCCGGCCATCCACGTCTTGCGCCGTCAGTGAGAAAGACGTGGATGCCCGCGACAAGCGCGGGCATGACGGTGCGAATGGTTCATGCCGTGAGCGTCTCGATCGTCACATTTCGGTTGGTATAGACGCAGATGTCGGCGGCGATCGCCATCGACTTGCGCACGATCGCCTCGGCATCCATGTCGGTGTCGATCAGCGCGCGAGCGGCCGACAGCGCGTAGTTGCCGCCCGAGCCGATGCCCATGACGCCGCCTTCCGGCTCGAGCACGTCGCCGGTGCCGGTCAGCACCAGCGACACCTGCTTGTCGGCGACGATCATCATGGCCTCGAGCCGGCGCAGGTAGCGGTCGGTGCGCCAGTCCTTGGCGAGCTCGACGGCGGCGCGCATGAGCTGACCCGGATACTGCTCGAGCTTCGCCTCGAGGCGCTCGAACAGCGTGAACGCGTCCGCGGTCGCGCCCGCGAAGCCGCCGATCACGTCGCCCTTGGTCAGGCGGCGCACCTTGCGCGCATTCGCCTTGACGATGGTCTGCCCGATCGACACCTGGCCGTCGCCGCCGATCGCAACAATGCCGCCCTTGCGCACCGTCAGGATGGTGGTGCCGTGCCAGGAGTCCGGGGAGTTGGTGGGGTTTTGCATCGACGAGGAACCATGTGGTCGGCATGATCTATGTGCTTCAGGACCGCATTGCAAACGCCCGATCGCGGGCACCGATGTGCCGCAGCGACCCTCCTGCCGGCCGGCGGGGACGGTCGACCGCCGCCGCATCGCAACGGCGGGACGGGGCGGGGGGAGGGGAGGGGAGCAGAAAGCGCCGCAGTAGCGAACCTGCGAAACCCCTGATACAAGGCGCTCGAATCTACGCGGGCAGGCTCTCCATGCGCAAAGGCTCGGTCAAGCGCGCCACCAAGGAAACCGACGTCGAGGTCACGGTCGACCTCGACGGCGAAGGCCGCGCGTCGATCGCGACCGGCATCGGCTTTCTCGACCACATGCTCGATCTGCTCGCCCGCCATTCGCGCATCGACATCACCGTGAAGGCGAAGGGCGATCTGCACATCGACCATCATCACACCACCGAGGACGTCGGCATTTCGCTTGGAACGGCGGTCAAGCAGGCGCTCGGCGACATGCGCGGCATCACGCGCTATGCCGACGTGCACGTGCCGATGGACGAGGCGCTGACCCGCGTCGCGATCGACATCTCGGGCCGCCCTTTCCTGGTGTTCAAGGCGGCGTTCACGCGGCCCAAGGTCGGCACCTTCGACACCGAGCTGGTCAACGAGTGGTTCCAGGCGTTTGCGATGAACGCCGGCGTGACCCTGCACGTCGAGACGCTGTACGGCTCGAACGACCATCATATCGCCGAATCGTGCTTCAAAGGTCTCGCCCGCGCGCTGCGCGCGGCCGTCACGATCGACGCCCGCGCCAAAGGCGAGGTGCCGTCGACCAAGGGCACGCTCGGCGGGTAAGACGGCTTCGCCACCAATTGCCCCGTCATGGCCGGGATTGTCCCGGCCATCCACGTCTCATTTGCGGTGGTGCAAAAAGACGTGGATGCCCGCGACAAGCGCGGGCATGACGTACAAAAATCGAGGTCCGGCCATGACGGTCTACATGGTGTTCGAGCCGCCGCCGCCGCGCGGCGACGCGCTGAAGCGGGCGGAGCGCATCGCGTTCGTGCCGGACCGCTTCACCTGGAGTGCCTTTCTGTTGGCGCCGCTGTGGATGCTGTGGCATCGGCTGTGGATCGTGCTCGCCGGTTACATCGGCGTGAGCGTTGCGATCTCGCTCGCGCTGCGCGCCGCCGGCGTCGACGCGGATGCGCGCAGCTTCGCGCTGATGCTGTTCGCGCTGCTGATCGGCTTCGAGGCCACGAGCCTGCGGCGCTGGACGCTGCGGCTCAAGGGGTGGCGTGAGGTCGGCGCCGTGGTTGGCGACAGCCGCGAGACGGCGGAGCAGCGCTTCTTCGATTACGAGGCGAGGGGCGAGAGGCCGCGCGAGACGGCGGCCGCGTCGCCGCCCCCACCTCCGCCACCGGTCGCGCCGCGGGCGACACCCGACGTGGTCGGGCTCTTTCCCCAGCCGGGTGGCGGCGGATGAGCGTCGCGATCGTCGATTACGATTCGGGCAATCTGCACTCGGCCGCCAAGGCGTTCGAGCGCGCGGCGCGCGAGAGCGGCCACGATCAGCCGATCGTGGTGACACGCGATCCCGACGCAGTGGCGCGTGCCGATCGCGTGGTGCTGCCCGGCGTCGGTGCGTTCGCCGACTGCCGGCGCGGGCTCGACGCGGTGTCCGGCATGGTCGAGGCGCTCGACGTCGCGGTCCGCCAGAAGGGCCGGCCGTTCTTCGGCATCTGCGTCGGCATGCAGCTCATGGCCGAGCGCGGCCGCGAGTACGAGGTGACGCCGGGGCTGGGCTGGATCGCCGGCGATGTCGATCGCATCAAGCCGAACGATCCCGCGCTGAAGATTCCGCACATGGGCTGGAACACGCTCAACGAGCTGCGCCATCACCCGCTGCTCGACGGCATCGCGACCGGCGCCGGCGGCCTGCATGCCTACTTCGTGCATTCGTACGCGCTCAACGTCGCCGACCGCGCCGATCTCGTGGCGCAGGCCGACTACGGCGGCCCCGTCACCGCGATCGTCGCGCGCGACACCATGCTGGGCACCCAGTTCCACCCCGAAAAGAGCCAGCGCCTCGGGCTGGCGCTGATCGCGAATTTCTTGAAGTGGGCGCCGTAGTTCGATGGGCTTTGAGCGAGATGGCGAGGCGCCTGCTCTCCCTCTCCCCGCGTGCGGGGAGAGGGAGCGCGCGCGCAGTGCCAAGGTGGACCGATAGGCCTCATGATTCTTTTCCCCGCGATCGATCTCAAGGACGGCGTGTGCGTGCGGCTCGAGCAGGGCGACATGGGCCGCGCCACCGTGTTCAACCGCGATCCGGCCGCGCAGGCGCACCTCTTCGAGGCGCAAGGCTTTCGCCACCTGCACGTGGTCGATCTCGACGGCGCCTTTGCGGGCAAGCCGATGAACGCGGCCGCGGTCGAGCACATCCTCGAGACCGTGGGTCTTTGCGTGCAGCTCGGCGGCGGCATCCGCGACATGGCGACCGTCGCGGGCTGGCTCGGCAAGGGCGTCGACCGCGTGATCATCGGCACCGCCGCGGTGCGCGACCCCGCTTTCGTGAAAGAGGCGGCGCGCGAATTTCCCAGGCGCGTCGCGGTCGGTCTCGATGCGCGCGACGGCAAGGTCGCGACGCAGGGCTGGGCCGAGACCTCCGAGCTCACCGCGCCCGATCTCGCCAAGCGCTTCGAGGACGCCGGCGTCGCGGCGATCGTCTACACCGACATCTCGCGCGATGGCCTGCTCAAGGGCCTCAACCTCGACGCCACCATCGAGCTCGCCGAGGCGATGTCGATTCCCGTGATCGCCTCGGGCGGGCTCGCGTCGATCGAGGACGTGAAACAGATGCTGGCGCCGCGCGCGAAAAAGCTGCAGGGCGCGATCGCGGGCAGGGCGCTCTATGACGGGCGGCTCGATGCCGCCGAGGCGCTGGCGATGATCAAGGCCGCGAGGCCGGCGTCGGCCAAGTAGGCTGCGGCACGCTCCAAGGTGAATCGCCGGCCATGCACGCGCAGCTTAGTGCAGCGTATGAGACTTCTCGCGCCTCGGAAGCTTCGCCGGCCTGCGCTTCGATCGCGTGGCCGGCTTGCGCTTCGGCGGCGGCTTACGCAGACGCTCTCCGCGCCATTCCTTCACCGCAACCGCGATCGCATTGAGATCTCCCTCGACGGCTTTGTCGATCACCGGAAACATTCGGATGAACTCGGCCATCATGGCGTCGTCTTCCGGCCCGGGCGGCGCCGCGAAGGTGTTGCGTTCGCCGACGAGCAGCCGGATCGCCTCTTCGATGCGATGCACGCGGAAGCTCACGCCGGCCGGAACGTCGATCGCATCATTTCCGCCGGTGAAGCCTTCCACGAAGCCGTCCCACAGCTCCTCGACGCGCATCTTGGCCGCCGCATGCAACGCTTCACGGTTTTCGATGGCGCTGATCGTCGTCAGCTTGAGCGGCGGCGATCCGTCCTGCAGCGCGGCAAGCGAGTTCCACAATCCCATCATGCCCTGGAAGAACGCATTCGTCTCGGCATGATCGGCAAACGGCGGCGGATCGCCGCCCCACAGGCTGGCGAACACGGGCACAGGTGAGATGCCCGGCTGGGGACTGGCAATCGCGCCCCACACGCGCATGCACGCCGCATGGAACGGCAGCGGACACTTGTAACGCCCGAGCAAGTGCTTGATGGCGTCATCTCCGACGTAGGTGAACATGTACTTCGGCATCGATCGCGGCCTCGCGCCCAACGGACGTCGGCATTGTCTGCCGTGCTCCGCGTTCTCGCAAGGCCGCGTCTGTCATCGGCATGTCGCCCGCATCAGCTCATGCGGCACCGCCGGGTCCCGGCACGCGCGTCACCGGATGACGGCTGCCGCTTAAGGAGACGTCGATCAAAACCGCACGTGCCGCAGCTTCTCGGGATTGCGCGTCAGATAAATCGCTGTGATGCGCCCGCCCTGGTGCTCGAACCCGACGGTGTCGACCGATCCGTCGGTCTCGCGCAGCACCAGCCCGGGCAGGCCGTTGACGGTGGCGGGCCGCATGGCAAATCCGAGCAGCGAGGAATCCTTGCGCGCAAGGCCTTCAAGCAGCCGCGCGATCTTGTCGGCGCCGTGGATCGGCTTGAGCGCCGCGGCGCGCTTGCCGCCGCCGTCCGAATAGAGCACGGCGTCGTCGGCGAGGATCTGTGTCAGCGCCGCCGTGTCGCCGGACGCGGCGGCGTGCTGGAAGGCCGTGGCGAGGCGCTCCCCTTCTTCGCGCGAGGCGGCAAAGCGCGGACGGCCCGCCTCGACATGGGTGCGCCCGCGCGCCGCGAGCTGGCGGCAGGCCGCCTCGTTGCGGCCGAGCGCGCGGGCGACCTCGGTGAAGTCGAGGCCGAACACGTCGTGCAGCAAAAAGCTCGCGCGCTCGAGCGGCGAGAGGCGCTCGAGCAGCAGCATCAGCGCGACCGAGATGTCGTGCGCGAGTTCGCCGGCCGCCTCGCCGTCGAGCGCCTCGTCGACGATCGGTTCGGGCAGCCATGGCCCCACATAGGTCTCACGCCGCATCTGCGCGGACTTCATGCGGTCAAGGCAGAGCCGCGTCACCACGGTGCCAAGATAGCGACGCGGGTGCTCGATCGCGGCGCGGTCGGCGGCGTGCCAGCGCAAATAGGCGTCCTGCACGATGTCCTCGGCCTCGGCGCGCGAGCCGAGCATGCGATAAGCGAGCCCGGTCAGTGTACGCCGATGCGACTCAAAGTCCGTGACGCCGTCGTTTGTGGCCGGCGTCATGCGATCATGCCGCCTGGGTCGCTGGCGTCGGCACCTCGCGCAGCACCGGCCGCGTCTCGCCGCCGATGGTGAGCCGCGTACAGGCGCGACCATGGCCCAGCGCATACTTCATCGTCGGGTAGAGGTGTGCCGCCGTGATCGTGCAGGCGAGCGAGACCAGCCCGCGCCGGCCCCACATGCGCAGCACTTCCTCGCGCAGATCGTCGGCCTCGGGCGCATGGCGCAGGGTTTTCTCGGCAAATCGCACCGCGAGCGCGACCTCGTAGGGCATCGCCGTGTAGTCGCGCGCCACGACGGCGCGCAGGATCGCGGGATCGACGCCCTCGCGCTGCGCCATGTCGATCGCGAGCTGCGTGCACGGACCGCAATCGAGTGTCATGACGGCCACGATCCCGGCGGCATAAAGCGGCGCCGCCGGTATGTCCTTGCGATATTTGCCGAGGCCGGTCGCCTTGGCGAACGCGATGGCGGCGCGCGGATCGGCGTCGATCAGGTCGTGGAGGTAGCTCGTGTCGTAATTCCAGGTG
>DASXCK010000082.1:0-19795 GCA_036491235.1 Xanthobacteraceae bacterium
GGCCAGCTCTTTCCACGGCTGAAATGTGGACGAACACATCTTTTCCGCCGCCGCCCTGTGGCTGGATAAATCCATAACCCTTGGTCGGATTGAACCACTTCACGGTACCCTTCGCCATTCTCGTCTCCCTTGCCGCAACGGCTGCGGCACTTCTGATCAACGCATGGTACGCGTTCGTGCGGGCTTCAACAAGCGGGGATCGGACGGGTCCGGTGCGAGGCCCGGCCGGGGCCGCTCGTCGGGCAAACGGGCGCCGTGCCCCCGATCGTTGAACTCGCTGCCGACCTGACCATGCTCACGCTCGAGCTGGCCGACGGTTCCGCGTGCCCCAGCGGTCGTAGCGGCGCCGCGGTGGGGAAAATCAAGGGAATGGTACTGACACATTAAGCGTGTGTGGAAGTACGCTCACGCGGCCTGGCTCATACTCGTGCGGAAGAGCGGGCACGAAAGTCGGCCCGGAACTCAAGCCACGAAATGAGCGACGAAAAAATTCGTCGATGCGAACAGCGGGAAGGGAAGTCCCATGAACGTCGATCGCCGCCGCCTTCTCCAACTTGCCGCAGGCACCGCAGCGGTGCCGGCTTGGCCGTGCATCGCGCGGGCGCAAACCTATCCGAGCCGCCCGGTGCACGTCATCGTCGGCTTCGCCGCCGGCAGCGCGTCCGACATTCTCTCGCGTCTGGTCGCGCAATCGCTGTCGGCTCGGCTCGGCCAGCCGTTCGTCGTCGAAAATCGCGGCGGCGCGGGTGGTACGCTGGGCGCCGATATGGCCGCGCGCGCGCCCGCGGACGGCTATACGCTTCTTTATTGCGGCAACGCCGACGCGATCAGCGCGTCGATGTACGACAAGCTCAGCTACAACTTTCTCCGCGACATCGCTCCGATTGCGAGCATCGCGAGCGGGCCCCTCGTGCTCGTCGTGAATCCGTCATTTCCAGCCAAGACCGTTCCGGAATTCATCGCCTATGCCAAGGCCAATGCGGGCAAGGTCGCGTTCGCATCGGCCGGTGTCGGCTCCGTGGTCCATCTCGCCGGCGAGTTGTTCATGGTCAAGACCGGCGTCCAGCTGGTGCACGTGCCTTATCGTGGTCTCGGCCTCGCGATGACCGATCTGCTCGGCGGGCAGGTGCAGGCGATATTCTCGACCACACCGCCGGCGATCGGCCACATCAAAGCCGGCAGGCTGCGCGCCCTGGCCGTCACCTCGATTGCGACGTCGCAGTCGCTTCCCGACGTTCCGGCGCTCGCCGATTTCCTGCCCGGTTACGAGGCGGGCTTGCTGAGCGGCTTCGGCGCGCCCAGGAACGTCCCTGCCGGCGTGATCGACCAGCTCAACAAGGACATCAACGCCATCATCGCCGAGCCGACGATAAAGGCGCGCCTGGCCGATCTCGGCAGCGTGCCGGTCGCGATGACGCCCGCCGCGTTTGCAAAGACGCTCGCCGACGAGACGGAGAAGTGGGGAAAGGTGATCCGGGAAGCTCACCTCAAGCCGGCATGAACGGCCTCGCAGAGGATGGACCGGGTACCTGCGGCGGCCTCCGTGCGCCGACGGCGGCGCCGCAAGACTACACGGAGCGGCTTGCCGCGAATTGATCGAGATTTGCGGCGAGCCGCGCCAGTGCGCCGCTCCAATCGCCGAATTTTTCCTGCCGCAGCAGCCGCGCCGACGGATACCACGTGGTGTCGTCGCGGCCGCGCAGCCAGCGGAAATCGGCCGCGTAGGGCAACAGCAGCAGCAGCGGCTTGGCGAGCGCGCCGGCGAGATGCGCGACCGCGGTGTCGACCGCGATCACGGCGTCGAGCCGCGATATCAGCGCGGCCGCATCCGTGAAATCATGGATGTCGCGGGCCGCGTCGATGACGTCCGGCATGCCGCGCAGGATCGCCGCATCGCCCTCGCGCAGATCGTGCTGCAGGCTGACGAATTGAATGTCGCGGCGCCGCAGCAGCGGCGCCAGCGAGGCGAGCGGTAGCGAGCGGTTGAGATCGTTGTGATGGCTTCGCCGGCCCGCCCAGGCGATGCCCACGCACGGCGCGCCGGTGGGCAGCCGCTGCGCCCAGCGCTGCGCGGCCTCGGAAGGCGCCGCGATGTAGGGAAGGGGTGTCGAGGCGGTCCCGCCCTGCGTCCCGAAGGCGCGCGGCAGGCTCATCAGCGGGCAGTGCAGGTCGAATGGCGGAAGCTTGTCGCCGCGCGCGATGACATGGGCGGCACCAGCGGTCTTCGCCAGCAGCGCGACCAGCTCGGGCTGGACCTCGAGAATGACCGTCGCGCCGAGGCCGGCGACCAGCGGAACGTAGCGCACGAACTGAAGCGTGTCGCCGAGACCCTGCTCGGCGTGCAGCAGCACGGTCTTGCCGGCAAGGTTCTGGGCGCCCGTCCACTGCCGTGACGAGAAGGGCCGCTGGCTCGGCGCGAAGGCGCCGGTCGCCCAGCGCCACTCGTACTCGCTCCAGCCGGCGGCGAAATCGCCGAGCGCGAGCAGCGCCATGCCGAGCTCGAAATGCGCCTCGGCGAAATCGGGCCGCAGCGTGACTGCCCGCCGCAGGTCCGCGACTGCCTCGGGGACGCGGTCGAGTCGGCGCAGCGCATGGGCCCGGTTGGTCAGGAGCTGCGCGCTGTCGCCCGCGGCGCGCAGGGCCGCGTCGTAGTCGGCGATCGCCTCGGAAGGACAATTGAGCCTGAGGTGGACGTTGCCGCGGTTGCCGAGCGCGTCGACGTTGGCGGGCTGCACGCCGAGAATGCGGTCGAGCTCGGCGAGCGCCTCGCCGGGGCGGTCGAGGCGCAGCAAGGCGGCGGCGCGGCGGTTGATGTAGGTGGCGTTGCCGGGCTCGATCACGAGCGCGGCGTCATGGCTCGCCAGCGCTTCGGCATAGTTGCCGGCGGCGTGTTGCGCGATGCCGAGATCCGACAGTGCCTCGGCGGAGCGCACGTTGCGCCGCACCGCGGCGGCGAGGAAACGCAGGGCTTCGGAAAAGCGTCCGCGCTGGAAGCTCAGATAACCGATGAGATGCAGTGCGTCGAAATGGTCCGGATCGTGCGCCAGGACGACGCGGTAGAGTCGATCCGCCTGCGCCAAGGCCCCGTCCTGGTGGGCCGAGACGGCCTTGCGCAGGAGGCCGTCGACATCGGCTCCGGAGTCGGAGGGTGCCGCCGGCCTGAGGTGGGATGGATTCATGTGGTGCCGCGGTGCGTGCTTTGCGCCAAACGGGGCGCCCGGCGAATCGATGTCATGTTGAATCACGAAAAGGCCGCGCACGGAAGTGAGTCTCGCGTCCGAATGTCCCAACTCCTACTATGCGGTGAGCGACATTGATTCGCGGCCCGCACAGGCGCTGCCGGGCCGCTCGCCGAGGTCAGCCATGGGCATGGGCAAGCCGGCCGAGCAGAAACATCGGGTGCGATCCGACGTGTGGCCGCAGCTCATGCGGGCGCTCGAGTTCGACAAGGCCGGCAAGCTGGGGGAGGCCGATGAACTTTATCGCGCCGTCCTCGCGATCGATCCGACCAATTTCGCCGCGCTCAATCGCCGCGCCGTGCTGTCGGCGCTGCGCGGCGAGCTGGTCGAGGCGCTGCGGCTGATTCAGGCTGCCGCCGCGTCCAATCCCAACGTGGGTCACATCGCCGTCGACATGGGTAACATCCTCGCCCGTATGGGACGCATCAAGGAGGCGATGGAGTGTTACGACCGCGGCGCGGCGCTGCAGCCTGACCATTGGGTCGCGCTCAACGGCTGCGGTCTCGGGCGCACCCTCAACGGTCGTTACGAGGACGCGATCGTCGCCTTTACGCGCGCAATCGAGGCCAATCCAGCTTACCCGGAAGCACATTTTCATCTTGCGCTCGCGCTGCTGCTGACCGGGCAGTTCGCGCGAGGATGGGAGGAATATGAGTGGCGCTGGGCCATTGATCATATCAAGGTCGCGCGGCCGCTGCTTCCACTTCCGAACTGGAACGGCGAGCCGCTCGTCGGCAAGGGCATCTATCTTTACATCGAGCAGGGTTACGGCGACGCCATCATGTTCGCGCGCTATGCGCCCATGGTGGCGGCGCGCGGCGGCACGGTGCTGTTCTGCGTGCGGCCGGCGCTGAAGGCGTTGCTGGCCGATCTGCCCGGCGTGCAGGTCGGCGTGGAGGGCGATACCGGGCCGCGCTGCGACTACATGTGCGCACTGCTCAGTCTGCCGCGCATCTTCAAGACCGACCTCGCGAGCATCCCGGCCGACGTGCCGTACATCCGCGCGTCGCCGGAGCGCCTCGCCAAATGGGAGGGACGCATCCCGCGTGATGGCCGCCTCAATATCGGCGTGGCGTGGGCGGGAAACCGCGATTTCGCGGGCGATAGCCAGCGCTCGATCGGGCTCGCGCCGATGCTGCCGCTTCTGGATGATCGGCGCATCCGCTTCGTCAGCCTGCAAAGGGAGCTGCGCGACGACGACGCGGCAGAGGTGGCACAGCATCCCGAGATCGTGCATTTCGGATCGGAGCTCGGCGACTTCGCCGACACCGCCGCGCTGATCACGCAGCTCGATCTTGTCATCAGCGTCGACAGCGCGGTCGCTCATCTCGCCGGCGCGATGGCGAGGCCGGTGTGGATCCTGCTGCCGTTCAATCCGGATTTCCGCTGGCTGATCGGCCGGGAGGACAGCCCGTGGTATCCGACCGCGCGCCTGTTCCGCCAGCCGGCGACGGGCGACTGGGCGAGCGTGGTCGCGCGCCTGCGCGATGCGCTCGCGGGGCAGGCTCAGTCGAAATCGTCAGATTGAGCTGCGCTCAGGCGCCGCCGCCGCGCAGGCCGGCGGCGAGCTCGCGATTGATGTTGATCAGCGTGCTGAGGCGCTTGTCCGCGTTCGGATCGGACATGCAGGCGACCGTCTCATACATCACGTAGACGCCGAGGTTGGCGATGTTCTGCCGCACGGCGGTCGGCAGCGGATGCTGCTGATTGGTGACCGACGTGAGGAACACGGTCCACAGCTTGCGATTATAGAGCAGCGCCTTGGAGAGGTCGGGGCGCGACTTGTCCCAATTCTCCTGAACCGTCTTCAGGCGGGCAGCGGCCTTCAACAAGAGATCGGCTTCAAGCGCGCGCGGACTTGAGGTTTGCTTGGCGACCGCTTGGTAGACTTGAGCCGCGTTCCGCATTGTTGATGAGCTCCGACTCGTACGCAATCAGCTTCTTTGCGTCTTTCAGCGCCTTATACATTTCGCCTGTTAAGATATGATTATTGATGCTTTCGATTGCCGGCCAAGTGCTTGGTGCGGCGTTCACCATGTCGCGCACGAGCTTGAAGTAGATGTCGTGGTGCGACTGCGGATCCCTCGCAAGATACATGAGCTGCACCGCGAGATAGATGCGCTTCGCTGGCGTGTCGGCGGTCTTGTTGGTGAGAATATCCTTCTCGCGCAGGATCGGCGCCTGGCCGTCGATCAGCAGGCGTGTGCGCTGATCCGCATTGGTGATGACGCACTCGCCGACGATGAGGCGTTCACCGGGCTTGAGCTCGACTTTGAGCGCCATGATCGTCTCCTGACCTCAGGGCATGTTCGGCGGAATGGCTGTCGGTGCGTGAAGCGAGTGTAGCCCCCGCATATGTAAGATGTGCCGAGCGCGCGTCCTGATTCCGTGGGACAGGCGCCATGACCGGATGCTTTCCCGATTATGGTTAACGCTGCGTTAATCCGTGCGCGCGGGTGCGAGGCAGCTCGCCGGCGGGCGCCGGAAAAGCGGACGGCGGGACGCTGGCGTCCCGCCGTCCAGCGACCGAACGAGCGAAGGATCAGAGGACCTTGAGGATCGCCTGATCGGCCTGGCTGGCCAGCGACAGCGAGGTGATCGAGAGCTGCTGGCGGGTCTGCAGGGCGAGCAGATTCGCGCCTTCCTGGTTGGTATCGGCGAGGACGAGGTTGTCGGCGCCGGTCTGCAGGGTGTTGATCAGGTCCTTGGTGAAATCCTGGCGCGCCTCGACGGTGGTCTCGGTCGAGCCGAAGTTCGCCGCCTGGGTGCGCAGCGTGGTGAGCGCGGTCTGGATGTTGTCGAGCGTCGTGTCGATGACGTTGTTGTCCTGGAATCCGTTGCCCGACACGGCGGTGAGGCCGAGGCCGGCGGAGTCGAACTTCACGCCCTTGATCGTCAGCGAGCTGGTGCTGTTCTCGTTGAACACGACCTTGAGGTTGTCGCCGTTGAGAAGGTTGATGCCGTGATACGAGGAGTCGGCCGCGAGTTGGTCGATCTGCGTGAGGAGGTCGTTGTACTGGGCCTGGAAGCTTGCCCGCGCGCTGTTCGGCGAGACCACGGTTCCGACCGGCGTGTTGGTGCCGGCCGTGAGGCCGACGTCGCCCAAGGTCGCGGCGTCACCGCCGATCGTCACCGTTGCGCTGCTGGTGGGCGTGAGCTGGATGTCACCGCTGGACGTCAGGCTGCCGGTAATGTCGGTGAGGCCGGCAAGCGCGGCCTGCAACTGCGCCTTGGTGCTCACCTGGCCGTTGCCGGCGCCGAACGTGATCGTTTGCGCGGGGTTGCTGCCGACCTGGATCGTCAGGTTGCCCGGCGTGACGCCGCTTAGCGTCGTGTTGAAGTTGTCATCGTACGACGCTGTTGCCGTTGGCGTGCTGTTGTAGCCCAGGGCTTTACCGATGGCTCCCGTGACGCTGATGCCATTGGTCGCGGACAGCGCGAGCTGGTCAGTGCCCGAAAGGCTGGCCGTGATGTTGGCGTGGATGTTGGACGCGGGGTCGTTGATCGCGGCGTTGAGGCTGGTCTCGTCCGAGAACGTGCCGGCAGCCGCGTTGGCGCCGCTGGCCACGTAGTGGAAGCTGGCCGTGTGGCCCGCAGCATCCGTGACGGTCAGCGCGTCGCCCAACGTATGCGCATGCGTCGCGAAGTCGGTCACGTTGCCGCCCTGCGCATGCGTCAAACCCGTGCCGCCGATGGTGAAGTCGTTGCTGATGTCAGCGCTGGTCACCGTGGCGTCGGTCGAGCCACCGGAGACCACTGCGGCAGGGCCGAAGTCGGCGGTGAGGATGGCCTGCAGGTCGGAGGCGCTGTTGAAGACGCCGGCGGTCGTCGTGGCGGTGCCGGTCGTGAAGGTGGCCGTGAAGGTCGAGCCCGAGCCGAGCTGGAACGTCAGCGTGTCGCCGTCGTGCAGGTTGGCGAGGCCGGCCGCGTCGAGGGTTGCGCTCGCCTGATGCGAGGCGACGATGGTGCCGGCTGCGCTGGTGACCGTGTTGGTGCCGACGGCCTTGGTCGTGTCGTCCACGATCGCCTGGGTGCCGGTGACCGCCGTGAAGTTCACGGTGCCGGTCGTTGCCTGCTGCGCCTGCGAGGCGATCGATTTGGCCGACTGCACGAGGTTGGTGAGCGACGTGATGCCGGACTCGGCGGCGTTGACGGTCTGCTGCGCCTGGCCGATCGAGTCGAGGAGGGCGTTAAGGTCGTTGGCGCGGTTGTTCAGCGACTGTGAGGTGAAGAAGTTGCTCGGGTTATCGAGCGCCGAGTTGACCTTCTTGCCGGTGGCAAGGTCTTCCTGCGTGGTCGCGAGCAGGGAGGCGGTATTTTGTAGGGCCAGCAGGTTCTGCCGCACGCCGGCCGACAGCGTGATGTCACTCATGGCTCACATCCTCGGTTGCGACGGCGAGTGGGCCTCGCGAAGTGAGCGCGATAATGATTCGGTAACCCTAATGTTCCGTAAATAACCCCTCAACCAAACGTTAACGAGTAGGGGCGGCCTACCTCCGTCCAAGCGCCAGACCAAGTCCAGAACCAGGCGCAAAAAAAAGCGGCGGGGCCTTGGCCCCGCCGCCGGAAGATCGCGTTTGCAGAGGCGATCAGAGGATCTTGAGCACTGCCTGGTCGGCCTGGCTCGCCAGCGACAGCGAGGTGATCGCGAGCTGCTGGCGGGTCTGCAGGGCCAGAAGGTTCGCGCCCTCCTGGTTGGTGTCGGCGAGGACGAGGTTGTCGGCGCCGGTCTGCAGGGTGTTGATCAGGTCCTTGGTGAAGTCCTGACGGGTCTGCACGGTCGAGAGGTTCGAGCCGAAGCCCGCCGCCTGGCTGCGCAGGGTGGTCAGGGCCGAGTTCAGGGTCCCGATCGTGTTGTTGATGTTGTTGTTGTCCTGGAACCCGTTGCCCGACACCGCCGTGAGGCCGAGGCCGGTGGAGTCGAACTTCACGCCCTTGATCGTCAGCGAGCTGGTGCCGTTCTCGTTGAACGTCACCTTGAGGTTGTCGCCGTTGAGCAAGTTGATGCCGTTGTAAGACGAGTCGCCGGCCAGCTGGTCGATCTGCGTGAGCAGGTCGTTGTACTGGCTCTGCAGGTTCGCCCGGGTGCTGTTCGCGGTCACGACCGTTCCGACCGGCGTGTTGGTGCCGGCCGTGAGGCCGACGTCGCCCAAGGTGGCCGTGTCGCCGCCGATCGTCACCGTCGCGCTGCTGGTCGGCGTGAACTGGATGTCACCGTTGGACGTCAGGCTGCCGGTGACGTCGGTGAGGCCGGCAAGCGCGGTCTGCAACTCCGCCTTGGTGCTCACCTGGCCGTTGCCGGAGCCGAACGTGATGGTCTGTGCGGCATTGCTGCCGACCTGGACCGTCACTTTGCCCGGCGTGACGCCGCTCAGCGTCGTGTTGAAGTTGGCGCTGTACTGCGTGGTGTTGAAGCCGAGGGCGCTACCAATGGTGCCGCCGACGGTGATGCCATTGGTCGCGGACAGTGCGAGCTGGTCAGTGCCCGAAGGGGTGGCCGTGACGTTGGCGTGGGTGTTGGACGCGGCGTCGTTGATCGCGGAGTTGAGTTGGGCCTCGGTGGTGAACGTGCCGGCAGCCGCGTTGGTCGGGCCGCTCGCCACGTAGTGGAAGCTCGACTGATGGCCTGCCGCATCCGTGATGGTCAACGCGTCGCCTACCGTATGCGCATGCGTCGCGAAGTCGGTCACGTTGCCGCCCTGCGCGTGCGTCAAGCCCGTGCCGCCGATGGTGAAGTCGTTGCTGATGTCAGCGCTGGTCACCGTGGCGTCGGTCGAGCCACCGGAGACCGCCGCAGACGCGCCGAAGTCGGCGGTGAGGATGCTCTGCAAATCGGAGGCGCTGTTGAAGACGCCGGCGGTCGTCGTGGCGGTGCCGGTCGTGAAGGTGGCCGTGAAGGTCGAGCCCGAGCCGAGCTGGAACGTCAGCGTGTCGCCGTCATGCAGGTTGGCGAGGCCGGCCGCATCGAGGGTCGCGCTCGACTGTGTCGAGGCGACGATGGTGCCGGCTGCGCTGGTGACCGTGTTGGTGCCGATGGCCTTGGTCGTGTCGTCCGCGATCGCCTGGGTGCCGGTGACTGCCGTGAAGTTCACGGTGCCGACCGTCGCCTGCTGCGCCTGGGTGGCCAGCGATTTCGCCGACTGCACGAGGTTGGTGAGCGAGGTGATGCCGGACTCGGCCTGGTTGATGGTCTGCTGCGCCTGGCCGATCGAGTCGAGCAGGGAGCTCAGGTCGTTGGCGCGGTTGTTCAGCGACTGCGAGGTGAAGAAGTTGGACGGATTGTCGGCTGCCGAGTTGACCTTCTTGCCGGTCGCAAGGTTTTCCTGCGTGCTGGACAGCAGGGACGCCGTGCTCTGGAGCGAGAGGAGGTTCTGCCGGACGCCGGCGGACAGAGTGATATCAGACATTGTCGAACCTTTCTGGTCGATGGCCCTATGGGCCGTTGGTTACTCCGATCCTCCGGGATCGGACCCGACCTCATCCCACGCCCCGATGTAATACCGGCTTAAAAAACATGGTTAACAGGTGTAAACGAGAATAGAGCAGGCTCTATATACTATATAGGTCAAGTCATTCATCTTCTGTTAACTGTAAATGACAATGGACTTTTAACCATTCGTTCGGGCTGCGGTCGTGGAGTGCAGATGCCGGCCCCTGCTCGGCGAGGGTGGCCGACGCAAGCTTTTTCGCGTTCCTCGGCATTGGCCGGCTTGGCGGAAATGCACGGTTTCGGAAAAGCGAGCCGCCCTTCGCTCGCTGCGTGAGCCGCGAAACGGTTTGAGGCCGCTGTGGCGCCGCGCACCCCAGGCGGGCGCCATGCCGTTCTTCGGGCGGTTATGACCGGGCAGATGCCTCGGCGAGGTTCGCGAGCTCTGCCGCGACGCGCGCCACCGGGCTCGCCCAGTCGCCGGGGCAGGGCTGACGGAATTGCCGCAGGGTCGGGTACCAGGGGCTGTCGTCGCGCCCCAGCAGCCAGCGCCACTCGGAATCGAAACGGTTGAACATCCAGGCCGGCTTCGCGAGCGCACCCGCGAGGTGAACAACCGACGTATCGACCGAGATCACCAGATCGAGCGCTTCGATCAACGCAGCGGTGTCGGCGAGATCGCGCAACTCGTCGGTCCAGTCGTGGATGACGAAGCCGGCCGGCGCCGACCTGACCTGCGCGCCGGCGGCTCCCTTCTGCAGCGATACGAAGCTCACGCCGGGCACGCCGGCGAGCGGGTTGAGCTGGGCAAGCGCCATCGAGCGACGCCGGTCGACGGCACGCGTGTTTGCGGTCGGACCTGGATTGCCGGCCCAGACCAAGCCGACACGGAGGCCTGCAAGCGGCGCCAACCGCTGCCGCCATGCCGCGACGGCGTTCGGGTCAGCGACGAGATAGGGAACCGTGTTGGGAATCGTCTCCATCGTGGTGCCGAACGCGAGCGGCAAGCTCGCCAACGGGCAATAAAAATCGAAATCCGGGAGCTGGTCGCCCTGGCACACGACCTGAGCGATCCCCTTCATCCCGGTGACCAACCGGGCAAGCGCGCGCGGCGCCTCGAGGACCACGCGGGTACTCTCGCCGAGGAGCGAAGCGTACCGCACGAACTGAATGTTGTCGCCGAGGCCCTGCTCGGTGTGAACGAACAGCGTCTTTCCGGCGAGCGGCTCATGGCCGGTCCAGCGCGGCCGCAAGAACGAGCGATGATCGGGTATTTCCCGAATTTCCATGCGGGCTTCGTAGCCGCACCATCCGTCGGCAAGATTTCCGAGGAGGAGATCGACCAGGCATTTGTTGAAGCGCGCTCCCGTGGAATTGGGTTCGAGGGCTAGTGCACGCTCGAGATACTCATGCGCTTCGAGCGGCCGTCCGGCGTCCATCAAGGCGACGCCTTTCTTGACCAAGGTGTTGACGCTGGGCGGGCCGAGCGTAAGAGCGTGGTCGAGGCATGCGAGCGCCTCGTCGATGCGGCCCTGCAAGAGGATCGTGTTCCCACGATTGGCCCAGGCGCGGACGTTGTCCGGATTGATGGCGAGAGCGCGATCATAGCTTGCGAGTGCTTCATCGAGCCGAATAAGGCGTTCCAGAACGGCCCCGCGGTCCAGCCAGGGACCCTCGTGTTTCGGATCGGCCGCTGTCGCGCGATCGTAGCTCTCCAATGCCTCGTGGTGCTTCCTCATGTCATAGAGGACATTGCCGCGGGTGATCCATGCATTGGCATTGGCGGGATCGAGCGCAACGGCGCGATCGCAGCTCGCGAGCGCCTCGCCGTAGCGTTTGAGCCTGCGCAGCACCACGCCGCAATTCGCATGCGCCTGCGTGTAGCGCGGATTGATGGCGATCGCCTTTTCGTAATTCGCGATCGCTTCCTCGTGCTTGCCGAGCCGGGTCAGCGCGGTACCGAGGTTGAATAGGGCATGGGCATTTGTCGGCTGCAGCCGCAGCGCCTGGTCGAGCGCCTCCACGGCCTCGTCGGGCTTGCCCAGGGCGACAAGGGCACTTCCCTGACCGTTCAGGGCGTCGACGAAATCGGGCTTGAGCTTGAGCGCCACTTCGAAGCAGGGGAGGGCCGCCTCGGGCCGCTCGAGGTCGAGCAGGACGCGGCCGCGGTTGCAATGTGCCTCGGCCCAGTCCGGCTTGAGCGACACCGCGCGATCGTAGCTGGCGAGCGACTCCGTGAGCCGTTTGAGGTTGGCGAGGATCATGCCGTGATTGAACAGGACCTCCGGCGAGCGCGAATTGGTCTTGAGGGCGCGCGCGAGCGCGTTGAGCGCTTCCGGCAGGCGCCCTCGCGCATGCCGGATTGCGCCGAGCAGATAGAGCGCGTCGAAGTCGAACGGCCGCTTGGCGAGTAGCTGCTCGCACAAGGCTTCCGCCTCCGGGTATTTGCCTTCTTGGAACCGGGTCCGAGCTTGCGCCAACGCCGCCGCATGCTTGGAAGGGTACCGGACGTTTTGCTGTGCGGGCGGCGGCATGATTTCGGTCAGGCGAAGCTGTTCGGGCGTGCCGGCAACACGGGGAGAGCGGTTGTGAGCCAAACGACGCGAATCACGTCTCGAATCCTATGAAGTGTGTCTGAACTTGTCCCGCAGCTTCCGCATCGACATGCTTGGCGCTACCACCTCGGCGCTCCGGCGCCGCCGGTTCAGCCGGCAGCGGCGTTCCGGCTATCGGCATCGTCCGGCGCGCGCCAGCGTGCGACCCGCGCCGCAAGCGCACGGCGCGCCAGCATCGCGTCGAAGGTCGCCTTGATGCGCGCCACGTGCGGTGTCTTGTAGTCGTAGCCGGCATTGTCGTCGTGGATCAGCATCGAGGCATTCACCTCGAAGATCAGCACGTCGCCGGCGCGATCGATCGAGCAGTCGACCCCGACGAACTCGAGCCCGACAATGCGGGCGATCTCGTGCAGCGCCGCCTGGTGCGGCGCGGCGAACACGGCGCCAGGATTGTCGAGGAAGGCCGCCTCCTCGTCCCGCATCCAAACCTGGTTGCCCATGTCGGTGCGGAAATGGTGGATCTTCCAGTCGTCGTGGATCGCGAGATGGTAGGGCAGCAGGACGCCGTCGACGAGGATCATACGGTACTTGCGGAAGAATCCGTCGGCCGCGCGGTAGTCGACGAATTCCGTGAGGTAGTAGTCCTCGGCCGGATGCTGAGCGAGGAAAGCCTCGATCTCCGGCGCTGAATCGATCTTCTCGAAGGCGTCGCCGCCATGCGTGCCGGGCGTGCGCAGCAATAGCGGAAAGCCGAAGCTTTCCGCGAGCGTCGCCACCTCGCCGCGGGCACCGCGCACCGTGCGCGGCACCCGGCAGCGCGCAATCGCCGGCAGCCCCTGCGCGATAGCATCGCGGCTGGTCGCAAGGATTCGGTTGGGATGGTTGATGACGGGTTTCCCGAGCCGGTCGACCAGGGCGGCCGCGTCCGTCAGCATGTCGCGCCCCTGATCGGCGTCGGAAATGAGGTTGAGCACGATGTCGCCGTGCCGGCGCAACAGCGCGAGGTCGGGCGCGACGCCGGGCAGCAGGGCGTAGAGGTGGCACTCGTAGCTGTTCTTGCCGATCAGGTAGCGATACGGCGTGTTGCCGGCGCCCGGCGCCATGATGACGAGCACCGAGAACGTGGGCTCGGCGGTCGTGGTCGGCAGCTTGTTGAGCGGGCGCAGCGCCTGGGCAGCCGCATAGCTTTGCCGCGATTCTTCGGCCCGGCCGAGCGCCTGCAGCACGTTGCCGAGCTCGATGTGGGCGCCGGCGTGATCGGGTGCGAGCTCGATCGCGGCGCGCAGCGCGGTCTCGGCGAGTGCGGGCTGGCCCATGTCCTTGAGCAGGACGCCGAGCAGATAGCGCGCCGGCAGATAGTCCGGCTTCACGCGCAGGCATTGCGTGTAGGCGTCGAGCGCGTCCGATCCACGGCCTGTGCGCACCAGCGATCCGCCGAGGACGCACAGCGCCGGCGCGTTGTCGGGCTCGACCTTGAGAAGCTGGCGGCTAGCCTCGATCGCCTCGGCGTGACGGCCCAGGTCGGCGAGAACGACGGCGAGGCGGAGCAGTGCCTCGTTCATCTCGGGGTTGATGCGCAGTGCGGCGGCGCAGCTCGTCATCGCCTCGTTCAGGTTGCCGGCCGCATGATGGATCATGCCGGCCAGCAGGAACGCGTTGGCGTCGCGCGGGCGCAGCTTGATGAGGCGTGCCAGCGCCGCGAGCGCCGGCGCGGGCCGGTCGAGCCCGTGCAGCGCGACCGCGAGGTCCCATTGCACCGCGGGATCGTCCGGACGCTCGGCCGCGAGCGCGGTGAGCATCTCGACGGCGGCCTCCATCTGCTTGTCGAGCACCAGCGCGGCCGCGAGGTTGAGCCGCGCCTGGGACGAAGCCGGATCGCTCGCGACGGCGGCGCGGAAGCTTGCGATCGCTTCGTCGAGGCGGCCCGCCGAGGTGAGTATGCGGCCGAGCGCGGCGAGCGCGTCGGCATCGTTCGGCGCGGCCTGCAGCAGCGACCGCAAGCGCGCGATCGCGGCGTCGTGTTGCCCGGCGGCCGCATAGGCGTTGGCGAGGCTGAGCGCGAAATTGCGGCTCGCGGGGTCGAGCGCCGCGGCCTGCTCGAAGCATGCGGCAGCGCCGGCGAAATCCTTTTGCGCGTGCAGCTCGTTGCCGAGATTGGCGTGCAGCTCGGGCATCCGCGGATCGAGCGCGATGCCGCGCCGATAGGTCGTGACCGCCTCGTCGCCGCGGCCGACGTCGCGCAGCACGTTGCCGAGGTTGTTGAACAGCGGCGCGTGCTTCGCTTCCCCGCCGCCTTGCGCCGCAAGCGTCGCCACCGCGCGCTCGAACAACAGGATCGCCTGTTGCGTCCGCCCCGTCGTGTGGGTGAGGGCGGCGAGCAGCTGGAGCGCGTTGAGGTCTGCGGGATCTTTCTCCAGCACCGCGCGATAGAGCTTCTCGGCGTGTGCGAGCTCGCCGGCGCGGTGATGGACAAGACCCTGGTGGGTGAGATCGTCGGTCGTGGGGGCGTTCATTCGAATTCCGCAGGTTCGCGTCCGCCGGGACGACAACGCGCGGCGCGCACGCGCATGACGACGGCCGGGATCGCCCCCGGATTTGCTATGCCGACATGGTTAATGAGGGATTAAGCGCGGTGCGCGGCGGTCGCGGACGGCGTGCGGGTGCGGCGTCACGCCTCGACGTCGAGATCGGCCTGGTTGAGCGCCTGCATCGGCTTATCGCCGTTGGCGATCGCCTGCGCATAGGCGCGGGTGCGCAGCAGGGCCTCGTCCGGCACTTGGCGCACGACTTGGCGCGAGCGCACGTCGATGACGCGATAGATCACCTCGCGCGTCTGCGGATCGATGACCACCTCGTGCGCGGTCGCCGGCGCGTCGTTGCGCGTCTCCGTCGCCGCGTTCGACGCCGCCACGGCCTTTGTCGCCGGCAGATCGGTGGTCGTTGCGGGATCGGGCGAGGTAACAGCCGCTGGCGCGTAGCTTTGTGGAGCTACGTTTGCATTCGGCCGGATTGAAACTCCCGTGTCCATGACAGCCTCCTGGCTGTGCGTTCCTGGGAACCCCTTCAGGATTCTGGACCTCCATGTCACCAGTGCCGGATCCTAGGCGATGGTCTTTAACCTCACGTAAGGGAACATGGTTAAGTTGCATCTCCGGGAGCGGACACAATTTGAGGTAAATCAATTCGGCGACCGGGACGGCGCACGAGATCGCGGCGCGCGCGAGCCGTTTTTAGCAACCAATCGTCAAGTGACGCGATGCGGACGCCGAACCGGGCGGCGCGCCAGCGCGGGATTCCGGCGACCTTGCTGGCAATTGTCGTCGCGCCGGTCAGTCTTTCTTGAGGATGGCCGTCCGCAAATCCGACGGCGTCACGCCCGATGCAAGAACAGCGCGGCTCGGCGCCGCGCTGTTCCCGTACCCATCGACGCTCTACGGACCTGCAACTCGCGGAAGCCACATCGACGCAACCGACTTGCCATACGACGCGACGCAACGAAGCGGATCTCCAGCTCCGGCAAAAGCCCGGACGCCGCGAAGCCTAAAGTGAGCGGCTCACCGACAGCGGCGGTGCGTTGCGCGGCGGGGGCACGTTGCGGCGCCCGGTGGCGCCGTAAGTTTGCGGCGCCGCGCTGCGATTGAGCTCGGCCGAGACGCCGCGGATGATGCCTTCGGCGACCGCATGCGCGGTCGCCAGCACCGTGAGATTGATCTGCAGCATGGCGCGGAACGTGTTGTGCCGCTCGCGCAGCACCCGCAGCACGCCCGGAAGCGCCTTCGCGAGGTAGGTCTGGCTCGCCGTCAGGCGCCCTGTGTCGACGAGATACAGCCGCGCCAGGTTGGTCTTCCTCGGCTCGAGCCGCGCGACCTCGGTGAGCTTGCCGAGCCGGACCAGCTTGGTTTCCTCCTCGACCACGTCGAGCAGCGCGTCCATCACGTCGCTGAGGTGGCTGATCAGCGCCTGCGCTTCCGCCGGGTCGGCGAGCGGCCGCGCCAGCGTGGGCTGCATGGGCGTGTTCTGCGGCGCGGTGTTTTGTTGCGGCATGGCGGCGATCCCCTATATGGCCGGCGCTTGCGTCTGTTGTTGCGTCGGCTGTGTCGTTTGCACGGCTTGCGGCGGCGCCTGGTGCGATTGGTAGCGGGCCATCATCTGCTTGTAGACGGCGTCCGCGATGCCGATGCCGCCGGACTTGGCGAAGCTCTTCGAGTATTCGTCGGTCAGGAACGAACGCCACGGGCCGACGCCGGCACTGTTGCCGAACGGGCCGTTGCCGCCGACGCCCTGGTACATCTGCTGGAACATCGAATTGAGGAACTGGGACTCGAAGTCCTGCGCCTGCGCGCGCATGCGCGCCTGCGGCGAGTTCTTGGCGCGTGCGGCCGCAAGGCTCGGGCTCGCGAGCGCGTCGAGGTTTTGCGTGGCGAGCGACGGCATCATCAGCGGCGTCATCACATCACCTCGATGTCGGCCTGGATGGCGCCGGCCGCCTTGATCGCCTGCAGGATGGCGATGAGATCGCGCGGGCCGACCCCGAGCGCGTTGAGGCCGTCGACCAGCTGCTGCAGCGACACGCCCTCGTCCACGACCGCGAGCTTGCGGCCGTCCTCCTGCACGCCGACGCGGGTACGCGGGACGCGCACGGTCCGGCCGCGCGACAGCGGATTGGGCTGGCTCACCTGCGGCGATTCCGAGATCGTCACCGTGAGGTTGCCCTGCGCCACCGCGACGGTGGAGACACGCACGTCGCGGCCCATCACGATGATGCCGGAGCGCTCGTCGATGACGATCTTCGCGGGCTCATCCGGCTCGATCTGCAGCTGCTCGATCTCGGTGAGCAGCGCGACCACATTGCCCTTGTACTGCGACGGCACGTTGAGCTGCACGGTCGAGGGATCGAGCGGTTCGGCGGTCGGCGCGCCGAGGTAGTCGTTGATCGCGGCCGCGATGCGCTTGGCGGTGGTGAAGTCGGCGTTGCGCAGCGCGAGCCGAACCTGGTTCAGGCGGTTGAGCGCGAAGTCGATCTCGCGCTCGATGATCGCTCCGTTGGCGATGCGTCCGACCGTCGGCACGCCGCGCGTGACCGAGGCGGCGTCGCCGCCCGCCTGGAACCCGCCGATCGCGAGCGAGCCCTGCGCGACTGCGTAGACGTTGCCGTCGGCGCCGAGCAGCGGCGTCACCAGCAGGACGCCCCCTTGCAGGCTCTTGGCGTCGCCGAGCGCCGAGACCGTCACGTCGATGCGCGTGCCCTGGGTCGAGAAGGCCGGCAGGTTCGACGTCACCATCACGGCCGCTACGTTGCCGGTGCGCAGCGTCTGGCCGCGGATGTTCACGCCCAGCCGCTCGAGCATCGCGGTGAGCGATTGCCGCGTGAAGGGCGAATTGTTGATCGTGTCGCCGGTGCCGTTGAGGCCGACCACGAGACCATAGCCGATGAGCTGGTTCTGCCGCACGCCTTCGACGTTCGCGAGATCCTTGATCCGCGACGCGGCGTGAGCCGGCTGCACCATACCTGACAGTACCCACGCGACCGTAAGCGCGGCTCGCGCGAGCTTGGATGTCCTCGTCATCCACTTCTCCCCGATGAGGTCGGACTGCCGTTCCTGAAGCGAATGTCGTGCCACTTTTGACAAATCATCTAATTGGCTGATTTTGTGAGAGAACGTCGCGAGCTTGCGCGTGAGCAATGGTCTCTGCGCAGGGCACGCGTTGCCGAAGCACGGCAAATATTGCCGGGTCTTTACCGAGCCTTAACCATTACGGGCCGAGGGTTTTGCCGCGGCGGTCCGGCCGCCGCGCGAAGAGGCCTTGTCAATGCGCATCTCGGGACCGAACGGGCCGACGGCCGCGACGGGATCGACATTTGCACGCCGCTCCGCGTCGGGCTCCTTCAGCCTGCCGCAGGATGAGCCTGCCGCGACGCCGACGGCGGCCGGCGGTGTGCGCACCGTGGCGGGAATCGACGCGCTCCTCGCGCTGCAGGGCGTCGAGGCGGTCGACGAGCGGCGCCGGCGCGCCGTCAAGCGCGGCCATACGGCCCTCGACCTGCTCGACGAGATGAAGCTTGCCCTGCTGTCCGGCCGGCTCGAGCCTTCCATGCTGGCACGGCTCAAAACCGCGGCCGCCGACCTCAAGGAGACGTCGGGCGATCCGCGCGTCGACCAGGTGCTGGCCGAGATCGACCTGCGGGTCGAGGTGGAGCTCGCCAAGGCCACGACTTCGGCGGCCTGAGCGCCGCCAAAATCGGGGGGCCAGCCGTCGCAATTCCTTCGTGTTCCATGACTATTTCGGTCCTGTGCCCAGTTGTCGCAGCCGGGCATGGTCGCTATAACGCGCCCGCGCGAGTTCAGGCTCGCACGGGAGTCCAAGGGTTCACGGAGTGGGGTGCATGCGCGCCGCCGAAAAAGAAAAAAGCTACCGGCCGACGGAAAAAGAGCCGTTCATGAACGAACGCCAGCGGGAGTACTTCCGCGCCAAGCTTTTCGTGTGGCGCGAAGACATTCTGAAGGAAGCCAAGGAGACGTTGCAGCATCTCCAGGACGAGAATCAGAATCACCCCGATCTCGCCGACCGCGCCTCCTCGGAAACCGACCGCGCGATCGAGTTGCGCGCACGTGACCGTCAGCGCAAGTTGATCGCCAAGATCGACGCCGCACTGCAGCGCATCGAGGACGGCACCTACGGCTATTGCGAGGAGACCGGCGAGCCGATCTCGCTCAAGCGCCTCGAGGCCCGCCCGATCGCGACCCTGTCGATCGAAGCGCAGGAGCGGCACGAGCGGCGCGAGCGCGTGTATCGCGACGACTGATGAATTGGCCGCGCGCCGCTTAAAGCAACAGTGAGCGGCGCGAGCGCGTGTATCGCGACGACTGATTCGTCGCGTCGTCAGAGCGCATTCGCCTTAAACTCGTCATGCCCGGCCTTGTGCCGGGCATGACGACAGGTGGTTCATCGCTCGCCGAAAAAGAGCGCGGCCTCCGGCGGGGGAGTCGCCGGAGGCCGCGTCGTTGCGCCGTCCCGTCCCGGGTGCTGGGAACGGCGGGGAGCACGAGATCAGCGATCGGTCCGCGAGGTCGACTCTGACAATCCTCTTGCGATCGCTGACAGTCGACCACTGACGACTGAAAACACCGAAACGACTAAAGCCACCTGAATCAACCACTGAAGCCACTGACTACTGACTCAGCCGTCAGAACGGCAGCACCACGTCCATCAACTGGCTGCCGTAGCGCGGCTGCTGGATGTCCATGATCTGGCCGCGGCCGCCGTAGGCGATGCGCGCCTCGGCGATCTTGCTCGAATCGATGGTGTTGTCGCTCTGGATGTCCTCGGGCCGCACGATGCCGGCGACGATGAGCTCGCGAATCTCGTAGTTGACGCGAATCTCCTGCTTGCCCTCGACCACCAGGTTTCCATTCGGCAGCACCTGGGTGACCACGGCGGCGACGTTGGTCTGCAACGCCTCCTGGCGGTTGATCGAGCCCTTGCCGTCGTTCGACATGGTGGAGTCGGTGGTGAGCAGGCGGCCGGGCAGGGCGGCGGTCGGCGGCTTCGACTTGGCGCCGAGGAAGTCGGTG
>DASXCK010000083.1:0-13945 GCA_036491235.1 Xanthobacteraceae bacterium
GCGGTTTTCGTGCGGGAGACGCATCATGATGCTACGGGGTGCCGGCGTCGTGCTGGCGCTCCTGGCGGCGTGTCCCGCCGTGGCGCAGGACGCCGCGTCGTTCCCGTCGCGGCCGATCCGCATCGTCGTACCGTTTCCGGCCGGCGGGCCGACGGATATCGACATTCGCATCATCGCGCAGCGCATGAGCACGGACTGGAAGCAGCCGGTCGTCATCGAGAACCGGCCGGGCGGCAACACGGCGATCGGCGCGCAGGTCGTCGCCAAGGCCGAGCCGGACGGCTACACGCTGCTCGCCGCCATGGACACGACGCTGGTGCTCAACCCCGCGACCGCGATCGCGCCGCTGTCCTATGACCCGTTCCACGACTTTGCGACGATCACGCTCACGGCCAAGAACACCTCGCTGATCACGGTGCGCACGGCCGATGGACCAAAGAGCGTCGCCGAGTTGATCGCCCGCGCCAAGCAGAACCCGGGCAAGCTCAACTATGGCGCCGGCATCATCACGACACGGCTCGCGGGCTATCAGTTTGCGCACGAGGCCGGCATCAAGGTGCAGATGATCCCGTACAAGGGGAGCACCGACGTCGTGAACGGCCTGCTCACCGGCAGCGTCGACTTCGCGGTTGACGGCGTAGCACCCAGCTTGCCGCTGATCAGGGCCGGCAAGCTGCGGGCGCTCGCCAAGCTCAACAGCCGGCCGCTGTCGGTGCTGCCGGACCTCGAGCCGCTGTCGGTCGCGGCCAACCTGCCCCAGTTGCAGGACATGTCGTCATGGATCGGCCTCGTCGCGCCCGCCGGCACGCCGGCGGACGTCATCGACAAGATCGCGCGCGAGGTTGTGGCGATCTATGCCGACCCGGCGATCGCGGATCGATTGGAGAAGGCGGGCATCACGACTGCGACGTCGACGCCGCAGGAGTTCGACGCGTTTTTCCGCGCCGAGGCGGAGCGCTGGACGAAGGTCGTTCGGGAGAGCGGGATCAGGCTGGAGTGAGGCGGGATGTAGCGCGGATGAGCGAGCGATATCCCGGATCAGGCGTCCGGCCTATCGCCTTCATTTGATCACACGAGGGGCGGGCCTGCACCTTGCCGACCCGCTGTTTCAGATGCGTCCCATGAGCAATAGAACGACGACAACGACGAGGACGATGCCGATGAGGCTGACGCCGCGGTGGCCATAGCCGTAGCCGTAGCCGCCGAAGCGGCCGCTGAATCCGCCAAGGAGGAAGATCACAAGGAGGATAATGAGGATAAGTCCGATGGACATGGTTCGTATCTCCGTTGCCGCAGCGAAGCCGAAGGCTTCCCCGGCGATAAAATGTTCAGTCGAGTGAATTTGCCGCTGACATGCGGTTATCGATATCCGCCTGCGCGATGATGCGCAGCAGGACCGCGACCGTCGGCAGGAAAGCAGCGGCGATCAACTTGCGCATCGTTCGCTCCCGAAGGGTTTTCGCTTGGTCGGCTCAGTAGACCCCTGTCGTGCGCAAATCGGCCGTTCGGGGCGCGGCAATGCGCGCCGGCACGACGCTCCTTGCAATCTGGCCGTGACTGGCAAGCACGATGACCTGGGTACCGACCGTCACCCGGCTGTAGAGATCGATGACATCGGCATTGATGAGGCGGATGCAGCCGCTCGAAACGCGGGTTCCGATCGTCTGGGGCGCGTTGGTGCCGTGGATCCGATACTCGGTGCTGCCGAGATACATGGCGCGAGCCCCGAGCGGGTTGCGCCTGCCGCCAGCCATCCAGCGCGGCAGGTAAGGCTGGCGCACGATCATCTCACGCGGCGGTGTCCAATCCGGCCACTCGGCCATCCGCGTGACCGATTGTGATCCGGACCATCTGAATCCATCGCGTCCGACGCCAATGCCGTAGCGGATGGCCCTGCCGTCGCCGAGCACGAAGTAGAGATAGGTGTTTGCGGTATCGATGATGATCGTCCCGGCTGCGGCGGTCGTCGGGTAACCGACCACTTGGCGGCGCAGCTTGGGAGCCAGCGTGAGGTCGCTCTCGGCCACCGCAGGCTCCGGCATCGTCGGTGCGGAGACGACCGCGGAAGTGGGGAGATATACCGGCGGGCGCGGAGCGCCGATCGCGGCGCCGACCCAGAGCACCGCGCCGGCGGCGGCGAGGATGCTGGCGGACATCAGTGCGGATTTTCGGACGGTCATGCGTGTTCCCCTCGTGGTTGAGGGAACAAGTCATTAGACCGGAAATAGTTCCTATATTTCAGCATTGAATAATAATAATTCCCCCCGTCTTCTTCGCCAAATCTGGGAAATTATTGAATCACTGTTGAGTTCATTGAACTATTACAAAGTATTTATTCTTATGTTTGGGATAAATATTTCGATTAATCCCATAAATATTGGAACAGGCGATCGAAATACACGTTGTCACCCGCGTCCACATCAGGCCCCGAGAGCTCCCATGTTCAGATCGTTCGACACAAGGATCGGCTCCGCGATCATGGCCACCTTCGCCATCGTGGGTGGTCTGGCGGTCCTTGCGCCTGGCGCCCCCGCCATGACGAAGTGGAAGGCGCAGACGCAATCCACCGCCGAGGCTCCGGCGACGCTCCCCAAGGGAGAGCCGTGCTCCGTGCTCGAATGGCCCAACTACGAGCAGAGCTGCCAATTCGACAAAAGACAGCGCGCCGGCGAGATTCACGCTGTCAGGATCATCGCCGTCCGGTAGACCGCCTGAGCGGGGCCGGCCCGCCTCGTCGGCGACCGTGGCTTGATTTTCTGCTATCGTGCCGCCTGCCTATGACGGACGATCGTAAAAACCCCAAAGAATCCACGCTCGAAGCGGAAAATGCCGACTTGCGCGCCTTGCTGATGCAAGCCGGCGTCGATGCCGAACATCGTCTCGCGAAAGCCGGCGTCGATGCCACGGCGAACGAGGCCGCCAAACGGGTTCAGCAGCTTCTGCTGGAGGAATTGCATCATCGCGTGAAGAACACGCTGGCGACCGTCATCGCCATTGCGTCGCGAAGTCTGCGGTCCGCCAAGACGCTGGAGGAAGGCCGCGTGGCGGTCGAAAGCCGGCTGGTCGCCCTGGGAAGGGCGCATGACGTGCTGCTTCAAGCGCAATGGGCGCGCGCCAGACTGAGCGACGTCATTCACTCCGCGATCGAGCCATTCGAGGGCCGGGGCGGCCAGCGGTTTATCGTCCAGGACATTTCGGTCGACGTCGGTTCGGGGGCGGTCCTGCCCCTGACAATGTCCCTCAACGAATTGTGCACCAACGCACTGAAATACGGTGCCTTATCCAATGACACGGGACACATCGAGATCGCCGCAACCGTCGATCATACGATGCTGCGCCTCACCTGGACCGAGAAGGACGGCCCCTTGATCCAGGCGCCGGAACGACTGAGCTTCGGGTCGCGCCTCATCAGCGCGCTCGCCGCGCAGCTTCATGGAGAGGCTCGCTTGACATACGATCCCGCAGGCCTCGTCTACGAGCTCGAAGTTCCGATGAGCGCTTTGCGAGAGTCCAGGGCGCGATGACTCTTCTCTTTCGCAGGATCATCACGCTTTAAGATAGCGTCCGAGCATGATCTCTTCCGAAGGCCGGTATCGCCTCGTTTGGTCGGTACAAGCGGAGGGAAGCGTCGTTACGCGGCTTTCTTGCGTGCCTGGGCGTCGACCAGCACGCCCAAGATGTCGCTCTCCTTCAGGTACTCGGCGCCGCCGAGCTTGACCTCGGTGCCCGCTCCATGCGGGCTGCGGCGCTACGAGCTATGCCCTCAACCCCATCCGCTTGAGCCGCGGCAGCACCTCGTCGCAGAAATAGGGCAGTTCGTCGGCGTAGTTCACGAACGAGATGCCGATGCCGCGCAGGCCGGCCTGACTCATCTCGGCGAGGATGCGCGCGACCGTGTCGGGGTCGCCGACCACCGGAAAGCCGCCCATGCCCTGGGCGTAGCCGTTGCGCGCGGTCTGGAAGTCGGCGGGCGAGTGGTTCTGCGGCGTGATGTTCTTCTTGCCGAGGATGAGATCGACCGCGGACCAGTCGGCATTCTCGACGACGCAATGCCGATAGTAGGCCTCGGCCTCGGCGACAGTCGGGCGGCAGGTGACGACGCCGACGGTATAGACGTCGATCTCGCGGCCGATCTTCTCGGCTTCCGCCTTGACGGCGCGCACCTTGCTCTCGGTCTCCTCGCGCGAGCGGCGCGACGCGTTGGTGAAGAAGGCGTCGCAGTTGCGCAGCGCAAAAGCGCGGCCGACGTCGGAGGCGCCGGCATTCATCATCAACGGCCGCGTGCCGCCGACCGGCTTCGGCTTGGCGCGGATGCCCTTCAGGTCGAAGTAGCGGCCCGCGAAAGCGAAATCCTCGCGGTCCGACCAGGCGAGCTTGACGACTTCGATCCACTCCTGCGCGTATTCGTAGCGCTCGTCGTGCTCGCGCTGCTTCACGCCGAACATCTCGAACTCGCCCTCGTTCCAGCCGACCACGAGGTTGAGGCCGAAGCGGCCCTCGCCGATGTGGTCGGCGGTGACGAACTCCTTGGCGGCGATGATCGGGTTGAACAGCGGCGCGTGCACGGTGCCGAACACGATGATCTTCTTGGTCGAGGCGAGGAGCCCGGAGGCCCAGGTCATCGTCTCCCAGGTCGCGCCCTGGTAGTCGGTGTCGCCGCCATAGCCCTTCCAGCGCGCGATCGGCAGCAGGAAATCGATACCGGCCTCATCTGCCATGCGGGCTAGTCGCAGGTTGTCGGGCCACGCCCCCGACCAGCGCTCGGGCACCCGCGTCACCGCGCGCCCGGACGAGCAGTTGGGACCGAACAGGCCGATCTTGAGCGCATTGGCGTTGTACATGCCCATGCGCTCGCGCATTGAAATATGGGGCGCCAGCATTGGTGATCCTCGGTGCGGGTCGGGATTGTTCATAGCAGGGAGAGGGGCGTCAATGTGGATATGGCACAGCGCGCGCTCCCTCTCACCGTAAGAACGGGAGAGCACGCGCTGTGCCCGCTTTACATGCCACTGTTGGCACGCCAAATTTCGGCCCATGCCCGATCTATTCTCCCCCATCCGCCTCGGCGCCTGCGAGTTGCCCAACCGAATCGTGATGGCGCCGATGACGCGCAACCGCGCCGGGTCCGGCGAGGTGCCGACCGCGCTGATGGCCACCTATTATGCGCAGCGCGCGGGCGCCGGGCTGATCATCACCGAGGGCACGCAGATCTCGGCCCAGGGGCAGGGCTATCCCGGTACGCCCGGCATCTTCTCGCCCGAGCAGCTCGATGGCTGGCGGCACGTCACCGAGGAGGTGTTCGTGCATCACGGGCGCATCTTCAGCCAGCTCTGGCACGTCGGGCGCGTTTCGCATCCGCTGCTGCAGCCGGAGGGGGCGCTCCCCGTCGCGCCGTCGGCGATCGCGCCCACCGGCAAGCTGTGGACGCTGCAGGGCATGAAGGATTTCGTCACCCCGCGCACGCTCGGGACCGGCGAGATCGCCGGTCTCGTCGAGGATTATCGCAAGGCGGCCGCCAATGCGCTCGCCGCCGGCTTCGACGGCGTGGAGCTGCACGCCGCGAACGGCTACCTGATCGACCAGTTTTTGCGCGACGGCAGCAACCGGCGCATCGATCGCTACGGCGGCAGCGTCACCAACCGGGTGCGGCTGCTGCTCGAGGTTACCGAGGCGCTGATCGGCGAGGCGGGCGCCGCGCGGGTCGGCGTGCGGCTTTCGCCCACCAACCCGTTCAACGACATGGCGGACTCGGCACCGGCCGCGCTGTTCGGCTACGCGGTCGAGCAGCTCGATGCGTACGGGCTCGCCTACCTGCACATCGTCGAGCCGGGGCCGACCGATCCCAACGGGCAGGGCGAGCGGCCGGACGGAAAGTTTTTCCGCGCGCGCTGGCGCGGGCCGCTGATGCTCAACAAGGGCTACGATCTCGCCCGCGCCAATGCGGCGATCGCCGAGGGCGTGGCGGATCTGGTTTCGTTTGCGACGCTCTATCTCGCCAACCCCGATCTTCCGGCGCGGCTCGCCCGCGGCGGACCGTTCAATCCGCCGGATCGGGCAACGTTCTATGGGGGAAGCGAGAAAGGCTATACGGACTATCCGGCGTTGGGGTGAGCGGCGGGGCGTCGGACGGCGCGCCGGTGGGCGTATCCGCAACCATGATCTGACGCCAGAAATCACGCGCCAGGATCGGCAGGCGATGGCTCAGGCCGCGCCACAGCGCGAGCGGCAGCTCGACCAGGCCGGGCAGCGGATCGTCGGCCGCGAAGGCGGCAAAGACCAGCGGCTGGCGCAGGCCGCGCGCATAAGCTGCGACGGAAAGGCGACCCGTCAGCAGTGCGTAGCCCGCGGCGACCAGGTCGCGCGAGGTGTGCATCCAGGCCGCGTGGCGCCGGGTTCGGACGGGCTCGACGGTCTCGCCGAGCGCCAGGCGCCACAGCACATGCGGGAAGTCGACGCCGGCGGCGGCACCGAGCGCGGCCCAGCTCCAGATGCGGGCATTGACGTCGAGGATCTTGTAGCGCCCGTCGCGCTGATCGTACTTGAACTCGACCTCGGCGAGGCCGGTGTAATGGAGTGACGCGAGGAGCCGCCGCCCCGCATCGGCGACCGCGGGACAGTGGATCGTCTCGACAAAGGTGCTCGTGTAGCCGAACTCGACCGGATATTGCCGGCGGCGGCGTGCGGTGAGCTCGGCGAGCGGCGCGCCGCGGTCGAACACGGCCGCGTAGGAGAACTGCGTCTCGCCGCCGCCCGGGATGAGCTCCTGCAGTACGATCGCATCGGTTCCGATGAGCGTGGTTGCCTCGTCGTAACGCGCGATCAGGCCGGCGCGGTCGTCGACGCGCCACGCCTTGGCGAGCGTGAGGGCGTTCTCGACCATGCGCTCGCGCGGCTTGAGCACGAGCGGAAAGCGACACGGCATGTCGTCGAGGTCGCGCCGGTCGCGCGGCGTATAGCCGAGCGGCGCCGCGATGCCGATCGAGGCGGCATGGGCATACATCAGCCGCTTGTCGACGAGCGGCTGCACCTGGTCCCAGGTCGGCGTGACGAGGCGAAAGAGGGAGGCAAGCCGGTCGTGGTTCTGGGCGATGAAGCGCACCTCGGCGTCGCCGCCGGCAAACAGCACGGCGCCCGCGAGGCCTTCACGCTCCGCGAGAGCGATCAGATGGGCGAGCGCGCCGTCGCGGCCCGGCCCCTCCCAGGTGAACTGGCGGCCGACATAACGGGAAAACCCGGTGAGCGGGTGATCTGTGAGAAGGGCGACGTCGATGCCGCGGCCCCCGAGGCTGCGGGCGATCGCGAGGCTGCCATGGGCGCCGCCGATAATCAGGGCGCTCGGAGGCGCGGCTTGCTCATGCGGGCCCTCGCCGCCACCTGCGGGGAAGAGCGGGAGAGGGGGCGACGCCGGCGCATGGCTGCGTCGACCGGCCCCCTCCGGCGCGCTTCGCGCGTATCCCTCCCCCGCAAGCGGCGGAGGGGAAAGAGAGTGCATCGCGGGTGAAAGGGCCGGACCCATCGCAGGTCAGCCGAGGTTCGACGCGGTCTCGGTCGGGTGCGCGAACACCTCATCGGCGCACGGCGTCGACCAGGCGGCAGAGACGCCCTTCTGGCGATGGGCGCAGACGAACTTCGTGAGCGTGCGCGCCGCGTAGCCGGCGCCCCACACGAAGCGCAGCAGCGGGCCGTAGCTGCGCACCGCGCTCGAGCCGACGAAGTGCAGGCCCGGGACGCTCGACTCGTAGCCGCTGCCGAGCACGGGCGAGCCCGCATCGGTCGCAAGCGCGGAAAGAAGCTTTGGCGCCAGGATCCCGAAGCGCGCGACGTCGATCTTGTATCCGGTCGCGAGCAGGACGTGGTCGAACGTGCAGGAGCCGTTGTCGAGGTCGAGGACGATGCGCCCGCCCTGCTCACGCGCGGCGTGGATGGTGCGGCCCGCGTCGACCGCGACGCCGGGAAGGCGCGTGCGCACCCAGCCGGCCGCGCCCGGGCGCAGGCTCTTGGTGTTGAGCCAGACACGCAGGTCGTGCGGGAAGCGATGCACGGCGTCGGGCTGCTCGTTGACCCAGTTGAGCGGGAAGGGTCCGACGCCGGACTTGGTGGCGAGCATCTTGTGCAGATGCCAATAGATGTCGCGGCGATGCGCATTGCCGGAGGTCTCGGCGCCGAGCCAGCGGACGTCGCCGCGGCAGACGATCTGCACCTTGGCGCCCGCCTCGTTGAGGATCGCGGCGGATTCGGTCGCGCTCTGCCCGCGCCCGACGACGGCGACGCGCTTGCCGGCGAACTGGTCGAGGCTCGCGTGATCGGCTGCGTGGCTCGCCAGCTCGGTGGGCAGGCCGGCGAAGACGGCAGGGCGGAATTCCTGATTGGCGAGGCCCATCGCGACGACGACGCGGCGCGCGCGCATCGTCGAGCCGTCGGCCAGCGTGAGCCAGAACTCGCGGCCGGCAGGCTCGATCGCCTTGACCTGACGCGTGTCGAGATCGGGCAGCGCGGTCTTCTGGAACCAGTCGCCATAGCGGACGAAATCCTCGAGCGGCAGCGGATCGGGGCGACCGAGCCCGGTCACGGCCGAGAACGCATCGAGGCTGAGCAGGTTGTCGGGATCGACGATATGGGTCGCGGCCCAGGGCGAGCGCAGGTTCATGCCCTTCGGCATGTGCTCGCGCCAGAACGACATCGGCCGGCCGAAGATATGCGTCTCGATGCCGGCCGACTTGAGATGAGCGCCAATCGAAAGTCCGTATGGACCGGCGCCGACGATAGCGACCTCGCAGTCATCGCGGAAAGCAGTTGTCACGACCCTCACCCCGCAAAAAATATGGAGACCCAAATGGCGGGGCAGGCGAGCCGCCCCGTCGGGAGACTTTCCTAGCGGCATCTGGATTTTTTTACGTAAAGGCGGGGGGCGTCGTGCACGCCGGAGCGAAATCAGAGCTAACGATCGGCAAACACGCTAATGAAAATTGTCTGGATCGGCCGTCGCGATCAGCCGCGCGCGGCGCTTTCTTGCGCCACCGCCAGAGCGGGTCCCGTGTCGCGGTGCTGGCGCAGCACGAGGGTGCCGACCACGACGAGGTTCAGCATGTTGAACACAACGCCGGTCGTGAAGGCGGGCGCGTAGAAGCCGTAGTGATCGTAGAGCGCGCCGGCGACCCAGCCGCCTGCCGCCATGCCGCCGCCGGAGAAGAACAAAAGCATCGGCACCCGCCACGATGCCTCGCGCGCCGGGAAATATTCGCGGATCGCCAACACATAAGCCGGGATGATGCCCGAGAAGCCGAGGCCGTAGACGGCGGAGACCGCGAACAGGCCGGCCTCGTTCTGGGTGAGCAGGAACGCGATCATCGCGCAGGCCTGCACCATTGAGCCGGCCAGCACGGTGAGCACCCCGCCGATGCGGTCGGAGATCAGGCCCCAGAACTGGCGCGTCACGAAGGCGGTCCCGAGCACGACCGAGAGCATCAGCGCGCCTTGTGTCGCCGGGATGCCGAGATCGCTGCAGAACGCGACCAGATGGCCTTGCGGCATCGCCATCGGCACGCAGCACAGGAAGGCTGCGCACGCGAGCATGCCGAACATCAGATTCGGGCGCAGGCCGAGCACTGACGCTTTGTGCAGCGTGCTCTTGCCCGCCACGGGCGCGAAGGATTCGGGCGGATGGCGGAAGAAGATGGCGGCGAGCGGCACGATCACGACGACCTCGAGCGCCGCATAGGCGATCATCGAGGAGCGCCAGCCGTAGACCGCGATGGCGCGCTCGAAGATCGCCGGCCAGACCGCGCCCGCGATATAGGAGCCGCTGGAAATGAGCGCGAGCGCCGAGCCGCGCCGGCGGGTGAACCAGCGGCTCACATAGATGTAGAGCGGCGCATTGAGGCCCGCGTTGCCGATCAAGCCCATGAACACGCCATGGCCGATCCACAGCGGCACGCCGGCGCCGAGCGTCGAGACGCACAGGCCGACTGCAATCATGATGGCGCCAAAAATCGCGGTCCAGCGAATGCCGAACCGCACCGCGAGCGGTCCCATCGCGATGCCGCCGAGCCCGGAGCCCAGCCAAGCGAGCGCGCCCGCAAGCGCCGGAACCGAGCGCTGATTGCCGGCATCCGCCGCGATCGCTTTCAGGCCGACCGACACGATCCACAGGCCGCCGAAGGAGAACGCGAGGCAGACCAGCGCGACGGTCGCGACGACCCAGGAGTAGCGTGTCTCAATGATGGTCTGGTCTGCGCCCGTAACGGTCGTCGGATTCATGCAGCACTCGGCGGTTCTGCCTGCCATGCTTGGCACTGCATGCAGGATAATTTTAGGCAGTTCTTAGCCTTGGGCCGTGCCCCGGTCAGGGCACGGCCCAAGGGTGTAATGGCTCGTGTATTCGCTCGCGACCGGGATTATAACTCCAGGCGCGATTTGTCACGGCTTGATCCTCGATCGGGTCCCGCGCAATCGCATCCCCACCATGCGGAGCCGCATGAGGAGCCATCCATGGACGATGTGACGCGCGGCACCACGAGTGCGCAACAAGTGCGACCGCGGCTCGATTTCCAGGAGCATCTCGCCGACCTGGAGGCGCGCGGATTGGTCACGCGCATCGATCACCCGGTCAATAAGGACACGGAGCTGCACCCCCTGGTGCGGCTGCAGTTCATCGGCGGCATCCCGGAGGCGGAGCGGCGCGCGTTCGTGTTCACCAACGTGGTCGATGCGGCCGGCAAGCGCTACGACATGCCCGTGGTGGTGGGCGCGCTCGCGGCCTCGTCGGAGATCTACGCCGTCGGCATGGGTTGTCGGGTCGAGGACATCGGCAAGGCCTGGCTCGACGCAATCGCCCATCCTGTCGCGCCGGTGCGCGCCGCGGCGGCGCGTTGCCAGGAAGTGGTGATCACCGGCGAGGCGCTGCGCGGACCGGACGGCGGCTTGAAGCGACTGCCCGTGCCGGTGTCGACGCCGGGGTTCGACGCGGCGCCCTATCTCACGGCGACGCTGTGCGTGACCAAGGATCCGGAGAGCGGCATCCAGAACATGGGCACGTACCGGGCGGCGCTGAAGGCGACCGATCGGCTGGCGGTGCGCATGGTGGCACACGAGGGCGGGGCGGGCGGCTACCTGCACTGGCGCAAGCACAATGCGAAGAAGACGCCGATGCCGATCGCGATCGTGGTCGGGGCGGCGCCGGTCGTGATGTTCACGGGGCCGCAGAAGCTCGCCGTCGATCTCGACGAGATGGGCGTCGCGGGCGCGCTCGCGGGCGAGCCGATCCGCATGGCGAAGTGCAGGACCGTCGATCTCGACGTGCCGGCGGACGCCGAGATCGTGATCGAGGGACTGATCGATCCCGAGATGCTCGAGCCCGAGGCGCCGTTCGGCGAGAGCAACGGCTACGTGGCGCTCGAGGCGTTCAACATGCCGATGCAGGTGACGGCGATCACCCACAAGAAGTCGCCGGTGTTCTGCTCGATCATCAGCCAGGTGACGCCGAGCGAGTCGAGCCTGGTCAAGAAAGTCGCCTACGAGCCGCTGTGGCTCGCGCATCTGCGGGATCATCTGGCCGTGCGCGGCGTCACGCGCGTCGTGCTGCACGAGCCGCTGACCAACTTGCGGCCGGTGATCTTCGTGCAATTCGCGCCCGGCACGCCGCGCACCGAGGTCTGGCGCGGCCTCAACGGCGCCTCGACGCTGATCGCGAACGCCGGCAAGGTCTGCATCGCGGTGAGCGAGGACATCGATCCCGCCAACACCGACGCGATCTTCTGGTCGATCGCCTACCGCTGCAATCCGATCAACGACGTGCATGTGGCGCCCTACCGCAGCGGCGTGCAGGGCGCGCAGTATCGCGAGCGCGACACCGACTCGACGCTCTTGATCGACGCGACCGCCAAGGGCCCGATGCCGCCGCTGGCGCTGCCGAAGAAGGAGTTCATGCAGCGCGCCGAGGCGCTGTGGGCCGAGCTCAAGCTGCCGCCGATCACGCTGAAGTCGCCGTGGCACGGCTATACGCTCGGCGACTGGATCGAGCGCTGGGACGTGTGGGCCGGGCGCACGGTGCGCGGCGAGTGGGAAGAGACCGGCCGCGAGACGCTGGCAAGGCAGCGCGGCGGCGTGAAGCCGGAGACGTCGGTGCGGAAGGTGGAGAAATGATGGGCGCGGAATTCGCCGCGTGCTCATGCGCGCTACCCTCCCGCCCATCGGCGGGCAGGGTCGAGCGAAGCAGCGAAGGTGCGCAGCGAGGGGTGGGGGGACGACGCTCGGTCCGAATCTGCGATAGCGCACGACATGGCTTGCTCCGAACAAGCGGCGCCCCTCACTCCCAACCCCTCCCCGCCACTCGCTGCGCTCGCGGGGGGAGGGGAGCGATAGGCCGTGCCCAGGGTACATTCTAATGGGCGCGAAATGGTTCGGGGCGAGCGTCAAGCGCAAGGAGGACCCGGCGTTCCTCACCGGCAAGGGGCGCTACGTCGACGACATTCGGCTGCCCGGGATGCTCGAGGTCGCGGTGCTGCGCAGCCCGCATCCGCACGCATCGATCCGCGGCATCGACAAGACGCGGGCGCTGGCGCTGCCGGGCGTGCATGCGGTCATCACGTACGCGGACCTGCCCGAGCCGATGCGGCGGCAGACCGTGCCGCTGCTGGTGCCCAATCCGGCGATCAAGCAGCCGTTCATGCAGTACTGCCTCGCCAAGGACGAGGTGTGCTTCGTCGGCGAGCCGATCGCGCTGGTGGTGGCGGAGAGCCGCTACGTTGCCGAGGACGCGGCCGCGCTGGTGGACATCGAGTTCGACCCGCTGCCCGCGATCGCGGATTGCGCGGCGGCGCTCGCGCCCGGCGCGGCGCTCGCGCACCGTGACTCCGCCGCGGCGAACGGCAATCTCGCGGCGCAAATCCCGCTCAATGTCGGCAATGTGGATGCGGCTTTCGCGGCGGCCGCGCATGTGTTTGGCGAAAAGATCTTCCAGCACCGCGGCGGCCCCTTCTTCATGGAGTGCCGCGGCATGATCGCGGTGCCCGACCCGGTGAGCGAGGCGCTGACGATCTACGTCTCGTCGCAGGGCTCCCATCGGCACAAGCGCGTGCTGCTCGACCTCCTCGACTGGGCGGACCATCAGCTGCGCATCGTGACGCCCGACGTCGGCGGCGGGTTCGGGCCGAAGGGCAGCTTCTATGCGGAGTACGGCGCGCTCGCGGCCGCCGCCATGAAGATCGGCCGGCCGCTGAAATGGATCGAGGACCGCAAGGAAAACTTCGTCTCGACCCAGCAGGAGCGCGACCAGTACTGGGACATGGAGATCGCGGTCGACCGCGACGCGCGCATCCTCGGCATCCGCGGCAAGCTCGTGCACGACTCCGGCGCCTACATGCCGTGGGGCGTGGTGCTGCCGTGGATCGCGGCGACGACGGTGCCGGGGCCGTATGTGATCCCGGCGTTCCGCATCGACGTCCTGTGCGCCTTCACCAACAAGGTGCCGACCTCGCCGGTGCGCGGCGCCGGGCGTCCGGAGGCCGCGGTGACGATGGAGCGCCTGGTCGATTGCATCGCGCGCGAGATGAAGCTCGGCCGCGACGAGGTGCGGCGACGCAATTTCATCAAGCCCGAGCAGATGCCGTACAAAGTCGGCATCGTGTCGCGCGACGGCCGCCCCGTGACCTACGACAGCGGCGATTATCCGACCGCACAGGCGAAGGCGCTGGCCAGCGCCGATGTCGCCGGCTTTGCGGCACGGCAGGCGCAGGCGCGCGCACAAGGCCGCTACATCGGCCTCGGGATCGGCAATGCGGTCGAGTCGACCGGGCTCGGCCCCTATGAGAGCGCGACCGTGCGGGTCGCGACCAGCGGCAAGATCACGGTCTATACGGGCGCGACCCCGCAGGGGCAGGGGCACAAGACCGTGCTGGCGCAGATCGCGGCGGACCAGTTCGGCTGCACGCCGGACGACATCACGGTG
>DASXCK010000084.1:0-6048 GCA_036491235.1 Xanthobacteraceae bacterium
CCAGATCAAGGCGCAGATCGAGGAGACCACCTCGGACTACGACCGCGAAAAGCTGCAGGAGCGTCTCGCCAAGCTCGCGGGCGGCGTCGCGGTGATCCGCGTCGGCGGCGCGACCGAGATCGAGGTCAAGGAGAAGAAGGACCGCGTCGAGGACGCGCTCAACGCCACCCGCGCCGCGGTCGAGGAAGGCATCGTGCCGGGCGGCGGCGTCGCGCTGCTGCGCGCCAAGAAGTCGGTCGGCCGGATCAGCAATGACAACCCGGACGTCCAGGCCGGCATCAACATCGTGCTCAAGGCGCTCGAGGCTCCGATCCGCCAGATCGCCGAGAACGCCGGCGTCGAGGGCTCGATCGTGGTCGGCAAGATCCTCGACGAGCGCTCGGAGACGTTCGGCTTCGACGCGCAGAACGAGGAATATGTCGACATGATCGACAAGGGCATCGTCGATCCCGCCAAGGTCGTGCGCGCGGCCCTGCAGGACGCCGCCTCGGTCGCCGGCCTGCTGGTGACCACCGAGGCGATGGTCGCCGAGGTGCCGAAGGACCAGCCGGCAATGCCCGCGATGCCGGGCGGCGGCGGCGGCATGGGCGGCATGGGTGGCATGGGCGGGATGGGTTTCTGAGAGAAACCCATCGAGTCATTGCGCGCGGGGTGCGCAGCCCCCCGAAGCAATCTCGATCCGCAGGTGCATGGGCAAGCGAAGCGGGGTTGCTTCGCTTCGCTCGCAGTGACGCACAAAATCGAAGGGCGCGGCCGGGGCCGCGCCCTTTTTTGTTCACTACCGCGGCGCCTTGCGCGCATGCGCCCGCGGCGCGGCCGGCCGCGGCGACGGATAGCCCGGATTGGGCGCGCAGAAGCCCTCGTTGCCCGAGCGCGCCTCCTGGCGGCATTGCGCGAACGAATCGAACGCGCAGGCCCACACCCCGCTCACGTCCTGCACGACCATGCACCACGGATGCGGCGGACGGGCGGCGCTTGCGCTCGACGCGGCCAACGACGCCAGCCCGGCAAGAAGCACGATCAAGTATCTCCCAATAGACATCAGCGCCACCTTCGTGCCCGTTGCCCGCATGGAGGCGTGAAGCGCCGCAATGCGCGAGCACCTTCCCCGCATGCGCTTCGCTCCATGCGGGCGACAAGTCCCCCTAATTCGACTGCGCCCGGAAGCGCATCGTGCGGGTGCCGATCAGCACCAGCGTGTCGCCTTCGAGCTTCCAGTTGGTCACGGCGGCGAGCGCCGCGAGCAAGTCGTCGTCGCGCTGCATGCGCTCGGGCGGGCACGTGCGCTCGGTCTTCGGCCCGGTGATGATCGTGATCGTGTCGCCGGCGACCACCAGCTGGCCCTTTACGCTGTTGCACCACAGGTCGATGTCGGCGATGCCCTTCTCGTCGATGTCGAGGATCGGGATCCGCTTCGAGCCGGTCAGCGGCGGCACGTCGAGCACGAATTCGCGACCGAACGGAAATGCCGATTGTGCCGAGGCCGCGGACGCGAAGCCGCCCGCGAGCGTCGTGCCGAACGCGAACGCCAGCGCCGCGCGCCGAAGGGTGAGCCAGGGGCGGTGCATCGAAGTCTCCAACAACATCACGCGAGATTAGGAATGACCGGACGCCACGACCCCGCGCCCGGTCCGAACGATGAGGCTGCGACGGCTCAGCGCGCCGTGGTATCGCCCGCGATCGTCGCGAGCGCCTCCTTCACGGTGGTCATGAACTGTGCCGGGAAGATGATGGTCGAGTTCTTTTCCACCGAGATCTCCGCCATCGTCTGCAGCGTGCGCAGCTGCAGCGCGACCGGATGCTGGGAGATGATGTCGGCGGCCTCGCCGAGTTTCACGGCGGCTTGGAATTCGCCTTCGGCGGCGACGATCTTGGCGCGCCGCTCGCGCTCAGCCTCGGCTTCCTTGGCCATGGCGCGCTGCATGTTGTCGGGCAGCACGATGTCCTTGATCTCGACCGCCGTGACTTGCGTGCCCCACGGCTCGGTGTGGCCGTCGATCACATCCTTGATCTGCTCGTTGATGCCCGAGGTATCGGACAGAAGCTGGTCGAGGCTGAAGCGCCCGACGACGTTGCGTACCGTCGTCTGGCTGATCTGGTTGATCGCGTTGTAGACATTCTCGATCGCGATCACGGCGCGCTCCGGATCGGAGATGTGATAGTAGGCCACCGCCGCGATGTCGATCGACACGTTGTCCTTGGTGATGATCTTCTGCGACGGGATCTGCATCGTGACGGTGCGCAGCGACACGCGGACCATCGTCTGGAACGGGACGAAGATGAGCGTGAGCCCGGGCCCGCGCACGCCCCCGAACTTGCCGAGCAGGAAGACAACGCCGCGCTCGTATTGCCGCAACACGCGGACCGAAATCAGCAGGTAGAGAATGGCAATGAACACGATGACGACGAGCGCACCCATGTCGTGACTCCCCAGTTCGCCGGTTTGGCGCAGCGTCGACTTTACCACCGGGCGGGGCGCCGAACCATGCGTGCGGGTTGTGGGCACGGCGCCCGCTCCCGATCCTTATGGAAGCGCGGGCGCCCCGTGCGCGTTCGCTACACCCGCTCGACGATCGTGAGGCCGCGCAGGCGGTCGATCAGGTAGAACAGGCCACGCTCGTCGACCGTGATATCGTTGCTCGACACGCGCTCGCTGCCCGGCGGCACGTCGGGCATGAAATGCGCGACCTCGCGCGGCGCGTGCGGGTTCTTCACGTCGATGATGCGCAGACCCTGTGCGAACCAGGCGAACGGAATTTCCGTGCCGAGGACCTTCTCGCACGGCTGATGACACGCGGTCATCACCTTGTGCGGCCCCTTCCCTTCGATGCCCTCGACCTGGAAGCTGCCGACCGGAACGGGAAGCGCCTCGTCGGTGACGTCGACCATCCACATGAAGGCCGGCACCGTGTCCTCGGTGCGCTGCACGTCCTCGTCGGCGACCACGATGTAGCGCCGGCCGTTGATCGCGAACGGCAGCGGCAGCGCCGTGTGCGTGGGGCAGCCGAACGGCGGCGTCCAGTCGAGGCCGGAAACGAACTTCGGTTTGGTCATGTCGTCGATGTCGAGGATGACGAATCCGGCCTGCCAGTAACTCGTGTAGAGCCGATTCCCCATGCGCAGCGGATGGTGACAGCGGTGCGCGGTCTTCGACCAGTTCGGAGTCTCGCCGCCCGCGGTATGCTGGCCGGGCAGCCACCAGCGGCCGACCTCGGCGGGGTGCGCCGGATCCTTGAGGTCCATGATCATCATGATGTTGCCGACGTAGCCCTCGACCGTCGGCGAGAGGTACGCGTAGCGGCCGTCGAAATCGAAGCGGTGCACACCGGTGCCGACGGTCTTCCAGCGCGTGAGCTCACGCGGCTTTTTCGGATCGTTCACGTCGTAGACGCCGAAGCCGGGCGCGAAGTCGGACGGCACCGGGTTCGTATCGGCGTGGTTGAGCTCGTGATTGACCACCATCACGCCGTCGTGCACCCGCACCTTGTGCGAATGGGTACCGGGCGGCATGCCGATTTTTGCGAGCTCCTTCGGGTTCTTCGGATCGCGCACGTCGAAAATCGAGGTGCCGTGCGGGCTGCGCATGTGCGCCACATACGCGATGCCGTTCCGCACGATGACCTGGCCGCCGCCGGCGCAATCGACATAGCCGACCTGACGCAGCCCTACGCCCGAACCCATATGCAATCCTCCCGCGCGACGTTTTGCGGGGCGATTGATAGCACGCCGCGCCGCATTTGCAGCAGGGTGCGGAGCATGGCGGCCGTCCGCCGGCCGGCGGCGCGCCGCAAAAGAAAAGGCGGCGCCTTCCCGCGGGAAGCGCGCCGCCAGTTTGAGGCGACGAAGGGAGGACTTACTTCAGCGCCGAGAGAGCGGTGTCGACCGACAGTTTGGCGATGAAGGTCGCACCGCACCAGTTGGAACCCGGACCGCCCGGGTTGATGTTGGTGCTGGCGATGCCCGACGCCGTGTGGTCGCTAGTGAAGGCGTTGCAGTCGCCCTTGCTCAGATCCGAGTCGTAGTAGCGCAGATCGAGCGTGAAGACCTTGTAGGTGAAGGCCATGCCGAGGTCCCAGGTCGTGTAGCTCCGGTATGGGATGCCATTGGTCAGGCCCGGAAACGGCAGCGCGTAGAAGTTATCGCTCGTGCCCAGGAACCAGTGGCCGACGTCGGCCGAGAGGTACATGCCCCAGTCTTTCGGGAAGAGGTTGGACGGGAGGATGTACTTCGCGGTGCCGGCGACGAACTCGCCGTCGGCGCCCGAGTTCAGCACGGACGGCGAGTAGTAGAGGCTGCCGCCGAAAGAGAACTGGTCGTTCACCGTATAGGTCGCCTTGCCGTAGAGCTCCCAGAAGCTCAGGTCATCCTTGATGACGTTGCCATTCGGCAGGTTCGGCTGGCAGCCCGCGACCGCGCTGTTGAAGCACTGGCCACCCGGGTAATAATAGTACCAAACGCCGAAATCGAGGGCGAGCTTGTCGAACGTCGGCCGGATGCCGCCGTAGAAGTCGACTTCCGCCGCTGCATGGTTCGGGAAGTCGATGCTCTCGCCGCCGATCCCGACGTAGCCCTGGAGGCTGCTGCTGAAGTTGTAGCGCGGCTCGAAGTAGGTACCGACCGCCGGACGGTGCGCCGACTGGGTAACGCCGCGGAAGTTATAGTCGCTCGCGATCCATGAGCCGAATGCCACGTCCCACGGGCTTACGGCGGGCGCCACAGCCGGAGGCGCCTTTGTGACCATCGGAATATCCGCCGCCGACGCGCCGGTTGCGCCGGTGGCCAAAAACGCGGCCGCCACCACGGCCGTTGCAATCGCCTTCTTCATCGTCAGCCCCTTTTCATTCCCGTTCGAGTCCTCGGCACCCGACGCAGGAAACCACCCCGCGGGCGCTCGCCATCGAACCTCAAGCCACCCTGACGCGTTGATTAACTCAGCGAGAACATTGACTCGCAAGTCTAAAGCTTCAGCAAGTGCTGCCTTTTTGGGCGTTTCCCGCTATCTGCCGGACCTTTTCGGTGAAAACCGCCAAGCGTTGCATTTGCGACACACCCCGTGCGGGTACCGCAAGGTGCATCGGCAATATCGGCCTGTGCCATGGGCAAGCATTACCGTAGCCCGGATGCGCTCGTGGCCCGGATGAGCGCAGCGATACCCGGGACCGCCGTCCGCACATGTCGCGGAGCCTGTCCTGGCTTGCCGAAAACAAGATCCGACGGCTCATGCGGACTGCAAGGGCGGCCGCAAAAACACGAAGGCCCGCGCAAGCGCGGGCCTTCGGCAAATCAGCGGATTGGGTCGCGCGGTCACGCCGCCGCGGCCTTCTTGCGGTTGGCCTCGAGGCGTGCGTCGACCAGCGCGACCTGGGCGTCGATCGCCGGATTGCTCATGCCCTTCTGCCTGGCGATGAGCTGCACCAGCTTGTCGGCGCGCTCGATGTTCGGCGCGCCGTTCTGCAGCGCGCGCGCCGCCGATGCCGGCCGCGTCAGGCTCTGCGCCGCCGCCGCATACTTCTCGAACGGCACGAGGTCGTTCGGGTTGGCGCCGAGCTTCACGCACAGGTCGAACACGAAGTTGTAGACCGAGCGCGAGGTCTCGATGTCGCTGTGCACGGCCTCCTGGGCGGTGCGCATGCCGTCCTTGGTCACGCAGCGATAGTTGCCGGCGAGCAGCATCGCCCACTTGGCGAGCGGTACGAAGATCGAGTCATAGACCTTGAGCTTCACCGGCAGCTCGGTCTTGCCCTCCGGCGTGTCGTAGCGGACCGCCTCGATCTCGTCCTGCAGCTGGCGCAGGATCGCGGTCGACTTCTCGTCCTCGAAGCGCGCCACCTTGAAGTTCGTCGGCAGCGTCACCTGCAGCACGTTGACCTTCTCGTCGGGCGGGCGGATCGCCTGCGGGTCCGGGCTGTTGAGCGTGATGGTCTTGGGATCGAACGAGTCCCATACGCGCGCGTCGGTGTAGGCGGGCTCGAGCGCCGCGTAGTCGAGACCCGGGATGCGCTTCACGTAGGGCAGCGGCGGCATGTTCATGATCGACATGCAGGGCAC